>NZ_JAAAPJ010000008.1:0-300000 GCF_009909145.1 Corallococcus silvisoli | reverse complement strand
GGCGATAAACGATTTCTTCATCCACTGGAATACCTGTCCCCGTCGCGGCGGTCCCATTCCGCCGTGCGCCCGGAATGGTAACCCATTCTCCCCGTGAACTCGAAGCCCCACCCGCCCCGATCTGGTTTCACGCACTCATCAATTGATTCAAGAATGATAGCTATGGCTCATAAATCACGTATTGCCAGCTAACCAACCACCCGGGGACGGGCTGGAGCGGGCCTCCCGAACAGTCGCGGAGTCTCCGTCCGTGCCGCCAATGGCAGACATCCACCGCGAAGGGCACCACTTGCGTCTGAAGTGAGGGCGGAAAGGCTCTCGACCTTTTTCCTTGGCGGGCACTCCCGCGATAGGGTGAGCCGCGGACTTTCACCCAGGGGACTCCAGATGGCCCGGCGAGACCAGGCGCAGGGGATGTCATCGACAATGAAGTGGGTGCTCGCGGCGGTGCTGGGGCTGCCGTTGCTGTGCTGCGGGGGCGGCGGCCTGATGCTCTTGCATGCGTGGAGTCAGCTCCCCTACTCCGAGGCCATGGAGCGGGTGGAGAACCACCAGGGCGTCACCCAGCTCCTGGGCGCGCCCGTCAGTGGCAGCCGGTTCTTCTCCGCCACCTTCAACCTCCAGAACCAGGACGGCATCGCGGAGATGAAGATTGACCTCTCCGGCAGCAAGCAGGACGGCGTGCTGCACGTGAAGGCAGTCCGCACGTCCGACCTCTGGGGCTTCAGCCGACTGCGCGTGGTGGCGAAGGACGGCCGGGTCGTCAACGTCGTTGGGGAACGCCTGTGATGCGCGTCCGCGAAGCAAGGCAGTTGTCGCGTGAGAAGGTTCAGCCGATGTGATCCATCGGCCAGCGTCATGGGCCTACGGCCCGGCCGTGTACGTCGTCGTCAATGTGACGCCCGAATACGCTGAGTACGCGCGGAGGCCGACGTAGTACTTGCCCGCTGACGGCGCCGTCAACGTACAGGTCTCGGTGTTGCCTCTGAGATTCGGACGACACTGATAGGTCGTCGTCGTGGGGGCCGCGCCGAAGTCGACGTAGAGGTCCGCGTCACCCGTGCCGCCGCTGAGCGTGAACGTCACCACGGATTGGGCCGAGGGTACGTCGAGCGTCCAGTAATTGAAGTGGCCGGCGAGGCTGTCCGCGATATCGATGATCGGTGTCCAGGGGGGAGGCGGCGGAGGCGGAGGGTTCACGGGAATGGGCCAGCGCCAGGGCCAGGGCCAGGGCGGGCAAAGGGGCGGATCATCGTACGTTCCGGTCAGGTTGACGCCCGAGTACACCGAATACCCGTGGAGACCGACATGGTACGTGCCTTCCCGCGGCTGCGTGAACGTACAGGTCTCGGTGTTGCCGCTGAGGCCCGGACGACAATCGTAGACCGACGTCGTCGGCGGCGCGCCGAATCTGGCGTAGAGGTCCACGTCACCCGTGCCGCCGCTGATCTTGAACGTCACCTTCGCCTTGCCCGCGGGGACATAGAGGCTCCAGCGCTGGAAGGAGCCTGCTGCACCCGAAATCCCGGTCATCGACAGCCAGGGATCAGGCAGCGGCCCCAAGGCCGGTCCCTGAGCAAGGAAGCCTCCAGGTCCCAGCTCGTCCACTTCGAGCCTCATTCGAGACGCGTCCCGAGTCACCTCCAGGTCGTACCCGACGCCGTCGGTAGCGCCCCTGGCCTGAAGCGGGTCCTTCATGGGCTCCTGGGTCTCGGGGGGTCGGTCAATGCACCCCGACACCAACACCCCACCCACCGCGAGAACAAACACTCTCTCGAACATGGCTCCCCTCCGGTCTTGATCCTGCCCCTGATGCCGCACTCTGCTCGACCCTCTCCATCCATGGGGAGCGCTGCATTCATCAACGTGCAGTGGCGGACGAAGAACGGCCATCCGGGGGACTCGGGAGGTGGTCATTGCTGACGTCTGGGACATCACGTGCCGGGCCCTGGTACGGCGCCGACCGCGGCGGTACCACTACGCCCCTCGAAAGGCAGCATCTGGGGGCTGATCCATTGTGGGTGTGATTTTTTGGTAATGCCTATCACCCTGCATCATTTCCCAGGATGGGCTCCCAGGTCCGCGGAACATGTCAGACCCCGCAGATAGAACGATGACTTCCTGATGCACCGCCACCCTCGCCATGCGGGACAGGGTGTCCGGACTCCTCATGCTTTCCAGGGACGCGACTGGCCGAGCCTGTGGTAGGGGGATCCGGTCTCACCTCATAGGAGCTCACGCATGTCGAACCCGCTTCACGCATTCTTGATTGAACAGTTCAATGAAGCCCCCCTCAACAAGACGTTGGGTGTCACGCTCGAATACAACGCCCAGGGCGAGGCGGTCTGCCGCTGGAAGCGCAAGGCGGAGTTCGACCACGGCGGCCAGGACACGCACGGCGGGATCCTCATGACCCTGCTGGACATGGCGGGGTGGTTCACGGCGGCGGCGCAGAGCGGCGCCATCGTCGTCACGTCGGACCTCAACGTGCGCCTCCTGTCTCCCGCGAAGCAGCAGGACCTGGTGGCGACCGCCCGGGTGATCCGCGATGGCTCGAAGGCCGTCATCGCGGAGATGACGGTCTCCTCCCCGAAGGGGCTGGTCGCCACGGCCAATGCCTCCTTCGCGAAGATCGGCGAGTTCCCCAAGGGCTGATCCCCGGACGGGGCCCGGCCCCTTGAAACCCTTTCACCCACACCGCGGCCCCGCCGCCGCGCCCTCTTGGGGTGCGGCGGCAACACCGCCCCACATGGAGTCATGACGCACGTGCAGCCAGAACAGCGGGTCATCGAGAATCCAACCGGGGCAGGCCGCGAGCTGGTCATGACCGACCGCGCCGACGCGCTCCACCTCTCCCCCACCCTCGTCCATACACTGCGGCACTGGGCGCAGGTGCAACCGGGGAAGAACGCATACACGTTCCTGAGCGGTCGCGAGTCGCCCGAGCAGCTCATCTCCTATCATGAGCTGGCGCGGACCGTGTTCGGCCTCGCGGCGCACTTCCGCCGCGAGGGGCTCCGCGGTGAGCGGGTCCTCCTGGTGATGAGGTCGGGGCTCGAATACATCGTGGGCTTCCTGGCGTGCACCGCCGCCGGGGCCATCGCCGTGCCGCTCTATCCCCCGGCGAGCGACAAGGACGGCGTGAAGCTCCGCGCCGTGGTCCGAGACTGCCAGCCCAAGGCGATGCTCGTGCAGCGCGCCATTGAAGCCAGCCATGGCGCGCAGCTCGCCGGGTTCCCAGGCTGCCGCTCGCTGGTGATGGAGGAGCTGATCGCCGCGCACGGCGACGCGGACCCCATGCCCCTTGAGCTCACCCCGCCCCTCCCTGACGACCTGGCGTTCCTCCAGTACACGTCGGGGTCCACGGGCGATCCCAAGGGCGTGATGGTCACCCACCGGAGCATCGTCCACAACAACCGCATGGTCGCCGCGGCGATGGGGAACACCCGCGACAGCGTCATCGTCACGTGGCTGCCGCTGTTCCACGACATGGGGTTGATCGGGATGATCCTCCAGTCGCTCTCGCTGGGGGCGCGCGCGGTGCTGATGGCGCCGAAGTCGTTCGTGCGCGACCCGGCCCTGTGGCTGCAGGCCGTGTCCAAGTACCGGGGCACCTGCGCCGGGGGCCCGAACTTCGCGTACGACCTCTGCATCGAGAAGGTGGACGACGCGGTCATCGACACGCTGGACCTGTCGTCGTGGCGGTCCGCGTTCAACGGCGCGGAGCCCATCAAGGCGAACACGCTGGAGCGCTTCCACCGCCGGTTCGAGCGCGCCGGCTTCCGCCGCGAGATGTTCTTCCCATGCTACGGCCTCGCGGAGGCCACGCTGTTCGTCGCGGGCGGTCCCCGCGGCGAGCCGCCGACGACGTTCGACGTCCAGCGCGACGCGGTCCACCGGGGCACCGTGGTGCCAGCCGGCGAGGACGCCGGGGATGCGGCGCGCATCCACACGCTCGTCGGCATGGCCATCGACGGGCGCGAGCAGGTGGTGAAGATCGTCGACCCGGGCAGCTGGACGGTGCAGCCCGACCTGCGCGTGGGCGAGGTCTGGCTCCAGAGCGACAGCGTGACGCGCGGCTACTGGAACCGGGCCAAGGCGACCGCGGACGCCTTCCACGCCTACACCACCGACACGGGCGAGGGGCCGTTCCTGCGGACCGGCGACCTGGGCTTCGTCCGCGACGGCCGCCTGTTCATCACCGGCCGCATCAAGGAGCTCATCATCGTCAACGGCTTCAACCACTATCCCCAGGACATCGAGGAGACGGTGCAGGCGCTGTCGGACGACTTCCGGGTCCACTGCGGCGCCGCGTTCAGCTTCGACGACGAGCGGCTCGGCATCGTCCAGGGCGTGGCCCGCGGCAAGGACGTGACGGCGCGCTTCGACGAGCTCATCGCGAGGATCCGCCGTGAGGTCCTGAAGGTGCATGGCGTGGCGCCGGCGTACATCGCGCTGGTCAACCCGGGCAATGTCCCCAAGACGAGCAGCGGGAAGATCCAGCGTGGCGAGGTGCGGCGGTCATTCCTCGACAAGCAGCTGGAGGTCCTTCACGCCTGGGAGGCCGAGCACCCTCGCGAGACACCGGCACCGGCCCCCGTCCGCCCGGTCCCCGCCCCCACGAGCGCCCCCCGGGCGGTCTTCGAGCAGAAGCTCGCGTGGATCCGCGAGTACTGCGCGACGCGGCTCAACTCGTACCTCATCGACGAGCGGCGCACGCTGCCGCCGTACGTCATCCTCGACTTCGGCAACCAGGGGCTCTTCGGGATGCTGGTGCCCGAGTCCTACGGGGGCCTCGGGTTCTCCACCCGCGAGTTCCTGAAGGTCATGGAGCTGCTTGGCAGCAAGGATATGACCCTGGCGCTGTTCGTGGGCCTCAACAACGTGCTGGGTGTCCGGCCGGTCCTGCGCTTTGGCAGCGAACGGCTCAAGGAGCAGTTCCTGCCGTCGCTGGCGCGTGGCCGGGAGCTGGCAGCGTTCGCCCTGACGGAGCTGGGCGCCGGTTCGAATCCCCAGGCCATCGAAGCGACCGCGCACGCGACGGGTGCCGGGTACCGGGTGAGCGGCACGAAGATCTGGAGCGGCTCCGCGGCGTGGTCCGGGCTGATGAACGTGTTCGCGAAGAACGTCGACGCGAACGGACACCCGGCGGGCATCACCGCGTTCGCGATCCCCCAGACGAGCCCTGGCGTGCGACAGGGCCCCGAGGCGCTCACCATGGGCCTGCGGGGGATGATCCAGAACACGGTCTTCTTCGAGGACGTCGCGGTCGAACCCTGGCAGGTCCTGGGAGAGCTGGGACAAGGCATGAGCGTGGCGCAGGACACCCTGTGCTACGGGCGGCTGGCGATCGCGTCCCTGTGTCTGGGCGCCACCCGGCTCTGTGTCCAGCTGATGCTCCAGTACGCCGGCGGCCGGCGCGTCTCGACCGGCAACCTCCTGCACAACCCCTACACCCGGTCGGTGCTGAGCGAGGCGATGCATCAGATCGCCGGCATCGAGGCGTTGATCGACGGGGCCGCGGCGCGCATCGACGCCGGACAGGCGGTGGCTCCGGAAGTCCTCGCGGTGTGCAAGTCGGTGTCCACCGAGATGCTGTGGACCACCGTCGACCGCACGATGCAGCTCGCGGGGGGACGGGGCTACATCGAGTCCAACTTCATCCCGCAGCTGTTCCGGGACGCGCGCATCTTCCGCATCTTCGAGGGCCCGACGGAGACGCTCAACCACTTCGTCGGCACGTCGGTGCTGCGAGGCCGGCCGGTCCTGCGCGCCTACCTGCGCGAGTGGCTGGACGAGGACACGGTCAGGACCCACTACGACGCGGTCCTCCACCCGCTCCTGGCGGCGCTGCCGGGCGAGCGCGACGCGTCCCAGGAGGACTGGCTGGGGCAGCTCATGGGTGAATACGTCAATCACCTGGTGCTGTACGCCGCGGCGGCCGGACGGGGCACTGACGCGGCGACGCAGCGCTGGCTGCTCGAACGGCTCCAGGCGGCCCACGTCCGGCTCGACAGCGCGGCGCGCGCCTTCCCCGCGCTCGCCAGCGTCGACGCGCTCCGGGCCCTCGGGGACGCGGTGGACCGTGAGTTCGGACGCCGCGAGAACCTCACGGCGATGCCAAACACGTCGCTCGATGCGCTCTTCACGGCGCTCCCGGGTGACACGCGGAAGCCGGCTCCCGCGGAACCCGCGCGGCGCGCCTTCACGCCGCCGCCGGATGCCCCAGCGACGCCGCTCATCGAGACTCCGCGCCCGCCCACGATGGACGTGGTGGCCCGGCCGGGCCCGGTGAGCCGGCCCGAGGTCGAAGCGTTCATCCGCCAGTGGATCTCCGGCCGGTGCTCGCAGCCGGTCGCGTCCCTCGGCGCCGACGTCGAGTTCGCCATGCTCGGCTTGGGCTCGGTGGACTCCATCGACCTGGGCGCCGCGTTGTCCGAGGAATACGCGCTGACGGTCGATCCTTCCGTGCTCTTCAGTTACCCGAACATCCGGGAGCTCGCCGGCTTCCTCCTGGGCAAGCTGAACAAGAGAACCGGCTCGCCGGTGGCCGAGTAGTCCAGCCGCAACTCCACGCGGCGGGGCTCCGCCGTCTGTGATTCATCTCACGAGGCATGCCATGCGGAAGAAGCTGATCCCCTACCCGGCCGACGCCTGGGCGGTCCTCCTCATCGTCGCGACCTTCGCCGGCCAGCTGGCCCTGTATCTTTTTGTCAATGATGTCAGGTGGTTGGCGGCTGGCGCGTTCGCGTTGGTGCCGTTCTGCCTTTCGGTCGTCGCCTACAATCACAATCACATGCATGTGCGGACGTTCGCGAACCAGCCGCTCAACCGGCTCCTCGAACTGCTCATCTTCCTGGAGACCGGGTCGTCACCCTTCAGCGGGACGCTCAACCACATCGTGGGCCACCATGCCAGCTACGACCAGCCGGAACTGGACACGCTCAACTGGCGGCGGCGAGACGGGTCGACGATGGGGCGCCACGAGTTCGCGATCCGGTGTCTGCTCTGGCATTACCCCTCGTGCTTCGTGCTGGGCCGGAAGAACCCCCGCCTCATGACGGAGTTCCTGGTCTACCTGGCGCTCGGAGGGGCCTGCCTCGCCGCGCTGCTGGTCTACCGCCCTGTTCCGGCGCTCATCGTGTTCGTGGCCCCCATGGTGTTGATGCTCTACGCGCTGAAGTGGTCCGCGTATGCCCATCACAGCGACCTGCCGTATGGCGATGACTACACGGCGTCACGGACGCACACCGGCCAGTTCTACAACTGGTTCACCTGGAACGCGGGCTACCACGCCGCGCACCACTTCAAGCAGGCGCTGCACTGGACGCTGCTGCCCGAGTACCACCAGGGGACCCTGGCCTCGAAGATCCCCGCCGAGTTGCAAGGGCCGGGCTGGGGCGAAGACCTGAAGCGGCGAAAGCTGGCACCCGCGGCCCAGCGTGGCTGACGCGGCGTCCGGCGCTCGAAACCCGAAACGAAGACAGACCTTCCAGTACCCGGAGACCGACATGAGCTTTCCCATCGAGAACCCCAGGGATGTTTCCCGTCGCATCGTGCGTGAGTCCGTCGACGCGGAGCTCTGGAGCAAGAACGAAGCCTTCACGCAGCAGCTCGACCGCACCATCAAGGCGTCGCGCCTGTTCAACCATCCGGTCATCGCATCGTTCGCCCAGAAGGAGTTCACGCTCAAGTCGATGGGCATCGTGCACTCGGAGGTGCGGTACGCCTTCGCGGAGCACTTTGGTGACGCGCTCATCCGCCTGATGGAGACCACCAGCTCGCTCGAGCGCAGGCTCGGGGCCAAGCCCAAGATGGCGGCGCGCTTCCTCATCATGCTCAACGTCCTGGAGGAGGTCGGTTACAAGCCGACGCCGCGTGGCAAGAGCGGCTTCTGCGGGCACCCGGGCTTCTCTCACTACTGGCAGCTCGTCGACACCCTGACGGCGGTGGGGCATCCGGAGGAGACCTGGGCCGCGTACACGCCGTCACCCGAAGCGGTGGCGGTGCGCAAGTCGCTCCTGGACAGCTTCGGCGATCATCTCCGCCTCGCGGTGGTGCTCGCCGGCATCGAGACCGCGTTCATCCCCTATTACGGCCCGTGGGCGGACAACACCCTCGCCGTCTGCCCGACGGACATCTCGGATGGCTACCACAGCATCCACGTCGAGGCGGATGACGGGACCGTCGTCGACCACGACCACTCCGAGGACAGCTGGTTCATCGTCCGCCAGGCCCTGACCCCGGACCGCTACGCGGAGATCGAGGCCTTCCTCAACGACGTGGTGGAGGAGTGGGCGCGCTTCGTCGACATGCTGGCGGCGAAGGACCGCGACGTGAAGCGCGCGGCCTGACGCGCGGGTGGGCCCACGCCGGACTCCGGCGAGGGCCCGCACCTGGGACCTGGGGGCGGCACATGGGGCAGCGCATGGAATCAGCCGAACAGAGCAAGGTCGCCGTCGTCGGGGCCGCGGGGCGGTTCCCTGGCGCCGCGAGCCTGGAGGACTACTGGCGGCTCCTCGTGGACGGGCGCGTGGCCGCGGCGGAGCCGGACGCCTCGCGAGGCGACCTGTGGAAGGCGGCGCATGACCCGGTCCTGGGCCGGAAGATCACGACCCTCCGCGCGGGCTATCTCGCGGACGTCGCGGGCTTCGACGCCGAGTACTTCAGCGTGTCGCCCCGCGAGGCCAGCAAGCTCGACCCCCAGCAGCGCCTGCTGCTGGAGGTGACGCACGACGCGCTGGAGGACGGAGGCATCACCCGCGCGGAGCTGCGGCGCTCGAACGTCGGCGTGTTCATCGGGGTGGGCAGCTCCGACTACATGAGCCTCGACTCCGGCCAGAAGCAGCACGTGGACGGGTACTTCGGCATCGGCAACTCGCACAACCTCCTGGCCGGGCGCATCTCCTACTTCCTCAACCTCAAGGGCCCCAGCCTGGCCATCGACACGGCGTGCTCATCGTCGCTCACCGCGCTTCACTTCGCGATGCAGTCGCTGCGCGGAGGGGAGATCGACATGGCGATCGTCGGCGGGGTCAACGTCATCCTCTCGCCCGACCTGCCGCTGGCGTTCTCGCAGGCGAAGATGCTCTCCCCCAGCGGGCGCTGCAAGACGTTCAGCGCCGATGCCGACGGCTACGGGCGCGCCGAAGGCGTCGCGGTCGTCATCCTGCGCCGGGTGGACGGCGATGCGCCGGCGCGGCCCCCCGTGCGGTGCTTCATCGCATCGACGGCGATCAACCAGGACGGCCGCAGCAACGGGATCGCCGCCCCCAACGGCGCCAGCCAGATCCGGGTGATCCGCGCCGCCCTGGAGCGCGCGCGCCTGTCGCCGGCGGACATCGCCTACGTGGAGGCCCACGGGACCGGGACGCCGCTGGGCGACGCCATCGAGCTCAACGCACTCCAGGAGGTCTTCGGCGGGACACCCGGGGCGCCGTGCTTCGTTGGCTCGGCGAAGGCGAGCATCGGCCACGCCGAGGCGGCCGCGGGCCTCTGTGGGCTGCTGAAGGGGATGCTGATCTTGGAGCACGGGGTGATCCCGCCGCACCCGGTCCAGCGCCCCCATGCGCCCTTCTTCCTGGCGGAGGACTGCGCGCTGCGGATCGCCGAGCAAGCCCAGCCGGTGCCGGGACACCTGCGCCACGTCGGCATCAGCTCGTTCGGCTTCGGGGGCTCCAACGCCCACGTGGTGCTGGAGCGCCACCTGTCCCCGGGGCGCGTGGCCGGGGAGACCGGGCGCCCGGTGTTGTTCCCGCTGTCGAGTCACTTCGCCGCCGGTCTGGCCGAGGACGCGGACGCGCTCGCGGCCCACCTGGGCACGTCGGAGGGCGCGCTGGAACCGATCGCGGACACACTGATGTTCGCGCGGGAGCATCTGACGCATCGCCGGGTCTGCGTCGCGCGGACGCGCGCCGAGGCGATCAAGGCCCTTCGCGAGGAGCGCGCCAGCACCACGCCGCTCCTGGTCGCCCCGGGTGAAAAGCCCAAGGTGGCCTTCATGTTCACCGGCCAGGGCTGTCAGTTCTTCGGCATGGGCCGTGAGCTCTATGAAGCCTCTGGGCCGTTCCGGGCCGCGTTCGACCGCTGCGACGCGCTGATCCTCCAGCACGCGGGGCTATCGGTGGCGCGGCTCGTGTACGGGCCTGCCGAAGGCGGTGACGAGCGTCTGACCGGCGATACGCACGCCGCGCAGCTGTCGCTCTTCGCCTTCGAGTACGCACTCGCGAGCCTGTGGACCGCGCTGGGAGTCACCCCGGCGTTCGCCATCGGGCACAGCGTCGGCGAGCTCGTGGCGCACACCGTCTCAGGGTCCTTGACCCTCGGCGATGGCGTGGCGCTGGTCCACGAACGCGGGCGACTGATGCAGTCGGTTTCGCACGACGGAGCGATGGTCGCGGTGTCCATGGACCTGGCGGCGCTGACAGCGCTTCTCCACGAACAGGGGGATCCGCTCCACGTGGCCGCCGTCAACGGCAGGCAGCGCGTCGTTCTCAGCGGTGAGCGCCGGGCGGTCGAACGCCTCTGCCAGCGACTGGAACGGGAGCAGGTTCGCTACCGCATGCTGAGGACGCGGCACGCCTTCCATTCCCCCACCTTCGACGACGCCGCGGCCCGGCTCACGGAACACTCCCGGAGCTTCGCCATCAGCGCCGGAGCATTCCCGGTGGTCGGCAACGTCGACGGTGCGGTGGTGCCATCGAGCGCACTCGGCGGGGAGTACTGGGGACGGCACATCGCCCTGCCCGTGCAGTTCTCCAAGGGCATCGAGACGCTGACCGGGCTGGGCGCGCAGGTGTTCCTCGAGCTCGGTCCCGACCGGGTGCTGTCGCAGCTCGTCGCCGCGGACCACGGTGCGCGAGTGCGCGCAATGAGCAGCGCCGTGCGTGACCGGGATGGCCAGGAGTCACTGCTCCGCGCGGTCGGGGCGATGTATGAGCTGGGGTTCGACCTGGACTTCGCGCCCTTGGGCCACGCCGCGCCTCCCGGCAGGGTTTCGCTCCCAGCTCGCCGCCTCGCGCGCAAGCGGTACTGGACCGCGAGCAGCACCGAGGCCGACGCGCCGGTGCCGGGCACGGAAGGCACGCCGGAGATACGTGTCCCGCGTGGCCCCCCCACGAGCGTGGCCCTCGCCGAGCGCCCTCCGCGCGAGCGGACCGTGATTCCCGACGCGGTGGAGCACGAGGAGCCCGGTGCCGCCGTGCACGCCCTCATCGAACGACAGATCCACGTCATGCGTCAGCAGCTCGCGCTGCTGGACGACCAATAGCCCTCCCTTCGTGGAGCCCAGGTGGGAACTGACATGAGCATCGAGACGTCAAGCAACGACGCGGTGTCCCGGATCACGGATTCGGTCCTCCGTGAGGTCGCGTACTGCCTCAAGCAGGCGCCAGGGAACATCGACCCCCATCTGCCATTCGCCGACATGGGGGCCGACTCGCTGATCCTCCTGGAGGTACTCCAGGAGATCAACGCGCGCTTCCACGTGTCTCTCACCGTCCTGGAGATCTACGAACGGGTCAACACGATCGCCAAGGTCGCGCGCCACATCCACGAGCAAGGCGCATCCGTGGAGCCCCAGGTCGCCACGGAGCCAGAGGTGGCGGCCCTCCCCGAGCTCAGCGTGGCGAACCTGACGCCGCGAGGTGACGGCGGCCGCCAGGGCCTCGAGGACATCGTCAGGCAGCAGCTGGACCTGATGGCGCGGCAGCTGAGCCTGTTCGGCAAGCGTCCGGCAGGCACGGCGGCGAACGAGCGCACGCCGGAGCGGAGCGCGCCCGCGACGCTCCAGCGCGCAAACCCGGCGGAGTCCGCCGCTCCAGCCCCTGTGCGCGCCGCGCCCGCGGCCAGCCCGGGCAAGCCCGAAGCGGATCGCTTCAGCGCGTTCTCGGTGAAGTTGGGCAAGGACGAGCGTGAGGACGACGCGGAGAAGGTCGCGCACATCCAGCAGCTGACGGCGAGCGTGACGACCAAGGCACCGGAGTCGAAGCGGCTCGCCCAGCGCTACCGCCAGGTCCTCGCCGACAACCGCGTCTCCGCTGGCTTTCGTCCCCTCCTGAAGGAGATGGTCTTTCCGATCTCCGCGGAGAAGGCGCAGGGCGCGCACGTCACCGACGTGGATGGCAATTCGTACCTCGACTTCACGATGGGCTTCGGAGCGCACTTCTTCGGCCACTCGCCCGACTTCGTGACGAACGCGGTCAAGGCGCAGCTCGAACGCGGCATGCCCATCGGGCCGCAGTCGCCGCTGGCCGGCCGGGTCGCCGAGCTGATCTGCGAGCTGACGGGCCACGCCCGCGTGACGTTCTGCAACACCGGCACGGAAGCGACGATGACCGCGGTCCGGCTCGCCCGGGCGAAGACCGGACGGGACAAGGTGGTCATCTTCCGGAACTCCTACCACGGCACCTTCGACGCGTTCCTCGCGCGAGGCAGCGCGTCCAGCGACGAGAGCCGGCCGGCCAGCCTGGGGACGCCGGGCTCGCTGGTCAAGGACACCGTGGTGCTCGACTACTGCGAGCAGAGCGCGCTCGACTACATCGAACGCCACGCGAAGGAGATCGCCGCGGTGCTGGCGGAGCCGGTGCAGAGCCGCGCGCCCAGCATGCAGCCCGCGGCGTTCCTGCGGCAGCTGCGGCGGCTGACCCAGGAGCGCGACATCGCGCTCATCTTCGACGAGGTGATCGCCGGCTTCCGCTGTGCCCGGGGCGGCGCGCAGCAGCTGTTCGGCGTCCGCGCGGACATGTGCACCTACGGCAAGGTCCTGGGTGGAGGAATGCCCATTGGAGTCGTCGCGGGCAGCGCCGCGTACATGGACGTGCTGGACGGCGGATTCTGGCAGTACGGCGACGCGAGCTTCCCCGGCACGCCCACCATCTTCTTCGCCGGGACGTTCACCAAGCACCCGCTGGCCATGGCGGCCTCGCTCGCGGTGCTCGAACACATCCAGGGACTGGACGACCAGCTCTACCGTTCGATGAACGAGCGAACGGAGCGGCTCAGTGCCCAGCTCAACGCCGCGTTCGAGGAGGAGGGAGCGGACGTCACGGTCGAGCACTTCTCGTCGCTCTTCCGCT
The DNA here is from genome assembly GCF_009909145.1 of Corallococcus silvisoli. Classification (NCBI taxonomy): domain Bacteria; kingdom Pseudomonadati; phylum Myxococcota; class Myxococcia; order Myxococcales; family Myxococcaceae; genus Corallococcus; species Corallococcus silvisoli. The sequence goes on along the minus strand of NZ_JAAAPJ010000008.1, from coordinate 286,924 downwards.
TCTCCACCAAGGGGAACCTCGACGTCTTCTATTACCGCCTCCTGGAAGCGGGCTATTTCATCTGGGAAGGCCGCAACTGCTTCCTGTCGACCGCGCACACCGACGCGGAGCTGAGCCGCTTCGTCCAGTCCGTGCGGAAGATCGCCCGCGAGCTCGTCGCGCACCGCCTCCTCCCGCTGCGTGACGCGAGCAAGGCCGAGCGGCCCCTCGCCGACGCACAACGGCGCTTCCATGAGCTTGTGCGAAGCGGGCCCGACGGGTCGGTGGCCTGCAACCTCTGCTACGGCCTGCGCTTCGATGAGGCGGTGGACATCGACCGGCTGTCGGCGGCGATTGTCTCGGTCCTGAGCGGGCAAGAGGCGCTGTGGTCCCGCTTCGACCTCGAACGGAAGACGCAGAAGCTGCTCCCCACTTCGGAGCGGCGGGTCCACATCGAGCGCGCTGAACTGGCTGAGCGCTCGAGCGACCCCGGACTCATCGATCGTCTGATGGCGGACCAGCAGAAGGCACCGCTCGCGCCCGACGCGGGGGCGAACGTTCGCGTCAACATCACCCGGTTCGCGGATGGCGCCACGCTCGTCGGACTCTGCGTGCACCACCTGGTGTGCGACGGCTGGGCGCTGGTCTCGGTGTTCGAGCGAATCGCGGCGCTCTACAGCGAGAGCCCAGGCACGAGCACGGCCCACGTGCCCTACACGCGGTGGAGCGAACACGAAGCGAACTATCGCCAGGGCGAACAGTACGCGAGCGACAAGCGCTACTGGCAGGGCGCCCTCGACGCCATCGCGGGCTACCAGCGCGGCCATGCCTTTGGTGCGCTCCGGCACCGCGGCGCCGTCGGTGGCCGGCCGGGGGGGCGTGCGCGCTTGAGCATCGGGGAGGAGGTCACCGCCCTGTTCAAGGAGCAGGCCCGGGCGGACGGCGTGACGCCGTTCACCGCGCTGCTGGCGGGCTTCCAGGTGTTCCTCAACCGGGCCTACCGGACCCGCCTGCCCATCCTCGGGATTCCCTTCGCCAACCGCACGACGCGAGACCTCAAGCAGGTGGTCGGGACCTGCGTCAACCTGTTGCCGCTGCTCCCGGTCCATGGCCAGGACGCGACGTTCGACACCATCCTGGCGCGCGCACGCCACGACATGGCGGAGCTGTTCAAGCACGCGATGTTCCCCTACCAGGAGATGTGCGAGCAGTACCGCGCGGTGACCTCGGAGGCCCAAGGGGCGCCAGTCGAGGTGACGTTCAACGTGGAGCCGGTCAGCCAACTGCCACGCTTTGGCAGCCATCAACCCGCGCTGGTGGCGGCGGTGAATGACCGGATCGAGTTCGACCTCTGCTGCAACGTCTTCGTGCTGCCGACGGACATCACGATCGAGCTCGACTACGACACCGGCCTGTTCGCCGAGGATGCCGTGTACGGCCTGCTCAACCTGTACTCGAAGATCGTGGAGAACTACGCGAAGCGCGCCGACGCGGCGCGCAGGTCGAACATGCCCGCCCGGGGGGCCGCATGAACTCGCTCCTGGGACTGCGCGACCGTCTCACCGCCGCGCCCCCGTCCGCGCGAGCGACCCTGCTCGTGGAGTCCATCCTGCGGACCCTCGGCGACGAGCTGGGCGTCGACGAGCGTGAGCTCCATCCACGGTCGCGCTTCGAGAACCTGGGCGTCGACTCGAAGCGGGCGCTGGAGTTCAAGGAGCTGCTCGAAGAGGAGCTGGGCTGTGCGCTCCGCACGACGCTCCTGTTCGACTACCCCAGCCCGGAGAGCCTGGCCGCGTACGTCGTGAGCGTCGCGTTCGGGGAGGCAGCGAGGTCCCCCTCCGGCGGCGAGGAAGATTCCGGAGCGAGCCAGGACGCAGCAGCGTCCGAGCAGCAGGAGTCCATCGAGGAGCAGCTTCGAAAGAAGTTGGAGAAGTACGAGGTCTGAGTCGCCCGGCCCCCCGCGGCGCACGCTGACGTGACAGGTCCCAGTCAGGCCTGTCGCGTCAGCGGAGCGCCCACGTCCCCAAGAGAGCGAGCCATCATGCTGGAGCATTACGACGCCGTCGCGACGCTGGCCGACATCCCGGGCCTCCATGCGCGTGCGATCCCTGAACACACCGCGCTCATCGCGGAGGGGCGCCGCGTCTCCTACGCCGCCCTGGAGGAGCGCAGCAACCGCGTCGCGAACGCGCTCATCGCGGAGGGGCTCCCGCGTCAGGCGCGCGTCGCGGTGCTGGGGACGGACAGCGAGAGCGCATACGAACTGCTCTTCGGCTGCGCGAAGGCCGGGATGGTGATGCTCAGCATCAACTGGCGGCTGGAGGCGAGCGAGCTCGCCTACATCGTCCAGGACTCCGAGTCGGAGCTGTTGTTCATCACGCCGGAGCTGACGGCGATGGTCGAGGCCTTCCTGCCATCCTGCCCCCGGCTGAGGCGCGTCATCGTGCTCGATGACGCCTCCGAGCGTTACCCGGTGTACCCGGCGTGGCGCGATGCGCGACCAGGACGGCACGAGGCGATCCCCGTCGACAAGGACCAGGCGGTCGTGCAGGTCTACACCAGCGGCACCAGTGGAAGACCCAAGGGCGTGGTGCTGTCCCATGGCTGCTTCCTCGATGTCATCCGCGAGGTCGTGCGCTCGGGTGACGAGCTGATCCACTGGAAGGACGGCGACATCACCCTGCTCGCGCTGCCCACGTTCCATGTCGGGGGGCTGTGGTTCGGGGTCCATGGGCTGGTCAACGGCGCGACGAACGTGATCATGAAGGTGTTCACGGGCGCCTCCGCGCTCGAGCTCATCGAGAAGCACGCCATCACCAAGGTCGCCTTCGTCCCGGCGATGATCCGCTTCATGCTGTCGGAGCCCGGCAGCCGGACCGCGAACCTGTCATCGGTCGACCAGCTCGTCTATGGCGGCTCGCCCATGCCCAGGCCGCTCCTGGAGCGAGCACAGGGGCTCTTCAAGTGCCGCTTCACGCAGAACTACGGCCTGTCCGAGACCACCAACATGGCGGTGTTCCTGCCCTCGGCGGAGCACCTGGATCCGACCAACCCGCGGCTCAAGTCGGCGGGCAGGCCGCTGCGGGGCGTGTCGGTGAAGATCCTCGGGCCGGACGGCGGCGCCCTCCCGCCCGGACAGGTCGGGGAGATCGCGTTCAAGACCGCGGGACACATGCTGGAGTACTGGAAGCTCCCCGAGGAGACCCGCAGGACGCTCGTGGACGGATGGCTTCACACCGGCGACGCCGGGTACGTGGACGAGGATGGCTTCGTCTACGTCACCGACCGGATCAAGGACCTGATCATCTCCGCGGGAGAGAACATCTATCCGGCGGAGCTCGAGCGCGTCCTCGTCCAGCACGAGGAGCTCGCGGACGTGGCGGTGATTGGAATCCCCGACGAACGCTGGGGTGAGCTGCCCATCGCGATCGTGGTGCGTCGCCCCGGATCGACGGTGAGCAAGGCCGACATCATGGCGTTCGCGCGCAAGCACCTCGCGAGCTTCAAGATGCTGCGGACGGTGGAGTTCGTCGACGCACTGCCGAGGAACCCGAGCGGCAAGGTGTTGAAGCGCGTCCTGCGCGAGCCGTACTGGGCAGGCCGAGAGAAGCGCGTCAACTGACCCACCCCTCCCAGACACGCAGGAGTCATCACGTCATGTCGCAGACCGTCCGGGATTCAGAGAAGGTCCTCCGCATCATCGAGCGGTTGGAGAACGAGGTCGCGGTCCTGCGCAAGACCCAGGACGAGCCGATCGCCATCGTGGGGATGAGCTGCCGGTTTCCAGGCGCGGAGGGCCCGGATGCCTACTGGACCCTGCTCCACCGTGGCGAGCCGAGCATCACGGAGGTGCCTCGGGAGCGTTGGAACATCGACGCGCTGTACGACCCGGACCCGGATGCGCCGGGAAAGATGTCGACGCGCTACGGCGGCTTCCTGGAGCACATCGACCGGTTCGATGCCCCGTTCTTCGGCATCTCACCGCGCGAAGCGGCGCTGATGGACCCGCAGCAGCGCCTGCTGCTGGAGCTGTCCTGGGAGGCGCTCGAGAACGCAGGGCTGTCGCCGGATGCGCTGTACGGCACGCCGGGCGGCGTGTTCGTCGGCGTGTGCACGTCGGACTACTGCCGGATGGCGCTCCAGCGCGTCGAGAACGTGACGGCCTACCTGGGGACGGGCAATGCCACGAGCGTCGCCGCAGGGAGGCTCGCGTACACCTTCGGCTTCAACGGGCCGTGCGTGTCCTTCGAAACGGCGTGCTCGTCCGCGCTGGTCGCGGTGCACTACGCGGCCGAGAGCCTGCGCAAGGGGGAGTGCCAGGTCGCGCTCGCGGCCAGCGTGAACGTCATCCTCGCGCCGGAGATCACCGCGGCCTTCTCCAAGGCGCGGATGATGGCGCCTGACGGCCGCTGCAAGACCTTCGACGAGCTGGCCAACGGCTATGTGCGCTCCGAGGGAGTCGCGGCCCTCGTGCTCAAGACGTTGTCGGCTGCCCGGGCGGATGGGGACCGCGTCCTCGCGGTGATCCGCGGCTCCGCCCTCAACCAGGATGGCGCGAGCTCTGGGCTCACGGTCCCCAACGGCCCGATGCAGGAGGCGCTTGTACGCCGAGCGCTCGCGCGGGCCGGCGTGAAGCCGGGGGACGTCGACTACGTCGAGACCCATGGGACCGGCACCGCGCTGGGAGACCCCATCGAAGTGGGCGCGCTGGCACAGGTCTTCGGTCCGGACAGGCCCCAGGACCGGCCGCTCCTCCTGGGTTCGGCGAAGACCCTCGTCGGGCACCTGGAGATCGCCGCCGGGATGGCGGGGCTCTTCAAGGTGATCCTCTCGCTCCAGCAGGAGACCCTCCCCGGCTACCCGACGTTGGGGGAGCTGAGCAGCCGCATTCCGTGGAAGGACCTCCCGCTGTCCGTCCCGCGCCAGCCGCTCCCATGGCCCCGAGGCAAGCGACCGCGCATCGCCGGGGTCAGCGCCTTCGGCTTCAGTGGCACCAACGCGCACGTCGTCCTCGAAGAACCGCCGCCCCCCGCCCCCGTCGCGGTGGAGACACCACCGGCGCACCTGCTGTGCCTGTCAGCGCGGACGCCAGACGCACTCGCCGAGATGGCCGGGCGCCATGCGCATTGGTTGGAGCAGCACCCCGAGGCATCTCTCGACGCGGTGACGTGGACGGCGAACACGGGTCGTGCACGGTTCTCGCACCGCCTCGCGGTGGTGGCGGACGCGCCGTCAGCGCTGCGCGACAAGCTCGCGGCGTTCGCGCGGACGCGGAAGGTGTCAGGGAAGGACGTGCAGCAGGGCGTGGCCACGGCGATGGAGGGACGGCTTGCGTTCCTCTTCACCGGTCAGGGCTCGCAGTTCGCGGGCATGGGCAAGGAGCTGTACGACCTGCACCCGGCCTTTCGCGAAACCCTCATGCGTTGTGAGGAAGTCCTCGCGGCGCACCTCGACCTTCCGCTCCGCGAGGTCCTGTGGGGCGAGCACACGGGGTTGCTGAACCAGACGAAGTACACGCAGCCGGCGCTGTTCGCGCTCGAAGTGGCGCTCGCGCGCCTCTGGCAGTCGTGGGGCGTGCGTCCGTCGTTCGTCATGGGCCATAGCGTGGGTGAGCTCGCCGCGGCGTGCGTGGCGGACCTGTTCGACCTGGAGGACGGCCTGAAGCTCATCGCCGCGCGGGGCCGGCTGATGCAGGCGCTGCCCGAGGGCGGGGCGATGGCGGTCATCCTCGCCGGGCGGGACACGGTGGCGCCGGTCGTCGCGGCCCGGAGCGAACAGCTCTCCATCGCGGCCCTCAACGCGCCGGACCAGACGGTGATCTCCGGAGCGAGGGACGCGGTCCTCGCGGCATGCGAGCAACTGGGACACCAGGGCATCCGCAACCGTGGGCTGCTCGATGTCTCGCATGCCTTCCACTCGGCGCTGATGCGGCCGATGCTCGAGGAGCTGCGCGCGGTCGCGGAGACGGTGACGTTCCGTCGCCCGACGCTCGACATCATCTCGAACGTGACGGGCACGGTCGCGGGCGCGGAGCTGGGCACCCCGGGGTACTGGGTGGAGCACGTGCTCGCGCCCGTCGACTTCATGGCCGGGGTGCGGGCCCTGGAGGCGAACCGGGTGGCCGCGCTGCTCGAGGTGGGACCGAGCGCGACGCTGGTAGGACTGGCGACCGCCTGTGTCGAACCGGGCCGCTTCGTCACGGCAGCGAGCCTGAGGGCGAAGACGGCAGCGTGGCAGCAGATGCTGGAGGCCGCCGCGAAGCTGTTCTCGCACGGACTGCCCGTGGACCTCCGCAAGGCAGGGCGGTGCGCTCGAACGCCGCCCCCCAGGCTGGCACTGCCGACCTACCCGTTCCAGCGTCAGCGCTACTGGATCCACCGCGCCGACGGCACGGCGGCGGTGGCCCGGTCCGGCGAGAGTCACCCACTCTTGGGGCGGAAGCTGCGGAGCGCCGCGCTGCCTTCTGGGGATCTCCTGTTCGAGAGCGCGCTGTCCGCGAGCAGCCCCGCGTACCTCCGGCATCACCGCGTCTACGAGAAGGTCGTCGTCCCGGCCGCAGGCTACGTGGAGATGGCCCTGGCTGGCCTCTGGAAGGAGGATTCGCGGGCGGGCCTCTCCCTGCGCAACGTGGCGGTGCAGACGGCCCTGGTGCTCCCACCCGATGCCGAGACCGTGGTGCAGACGCACCTGGCTGACATGGGAGAACACCGGTATCGCTTCAAGATCCTGAGCGCCGCTTCCGAGGACGCGGCAACGTGGCGAACCCACGTGACCGGTGAAGTCGAGGTGGCACCGGCTCGCGGACCGGCACCTGCCACGGTCGATGCGGCCGGGGTGCATCAGCGGTTCGATGGCGCGGGCGAGCGGCTCGACACAGAGGCGTTCTACGCGCGCTACGCCGCGCTCGGCTTGGGCTACAGCGGTGAGTTCCGAGCGGTCGTGGACCTCCGTCGACTCGCGGGAGACGGCACGCAGCCGCCAGAAGTCCTCGCGAGGATCCAGCCTCCGGGTGTGTCCCGCGACGATGCGGCGGCCCATGCGCTCCACCCCGCGGTCCTGGACGGCTGTTTCCAGGCAGTCGGTGCGATGGTCGCGGAGCCGGCCGACGTGGTCTGCCTCCCCGTCGGTATCGACGCGCTGCACCTCTTGCGCGCGGTGCCCGAGACCGTGTGGGCCCATGCCATCCTCCGGCGCGCGCCCTCGCCGGGGGATCCACGCGTCATCGCCGACATCCACCTGCTGGATGACGCGGGGAACGCGGTGTGCGCGGTGGAAGGGTTGCAGGCGATGCGGGTCGACCGTCGCGCACTCACGTACGCGACGGCCACGTGGAAGGAAAAGCTCTATTCGCTGACGTGGGCGCATCAGGGCCTTCCGGAGTCCGAGCCCTCGGACCGTACGGCCGCGCCCCGGAGGCGCTGGCTTCTCCTCGGGGACCGAGGCGGGGCCGGAGCCCGGTTGCGGGCACGGCTCGAAGCGAGTGGCGAACCCTGCACGCTGGTGAGCGAAGGCGATATTGCTCCGCTCGACAAGGCAGCCTGGTCGCGAGTGCTGGCGGACCATGCCGCGGCGAGCCCCCTGCCCCTCGCGGGCATCGTGCATCTCTGGGCGCTGGACGACGCCCTGGAAGGCACGCCCAGCGAGGTGGCGGAGGGAAGCGGGTCCGAGCACGAACGGGCGCTCGCGCGCTCATGCGGGAGCGTGCTGGCGCTCGTCCAGGCGTTGATGGACGTTCCAGGCCAGCGCCTCCCTCGCCTGTATCTCGTCACGCGTGGCGCGCAGCCTGTCACCGAGGGCGAGCGGGTGAGCGCGACGCAAGCGGCGCTGTGGGGACTCGGGCGCACGATCTCGCTGGAGCATCCGTCGCTCGGTTGCACCTGCGTGGATGTCGACGGCGGCGATCTGGCTCCCGTGGCAGCTGAACTCCTCCAGTCGGACGCCGAACACCAGATCGCGGTCCGCGCCGGCAAGCGACATGTGGCGCGATGGACGCATGCCGCTGCGCAGGCCCGAGGGCAGCTCGCGATCCCGGGTGAGAGCTACCGGTTGCGCGCCTCTGCCTATGGCGCGCTGGACCGGTTGACGCTGGTCGCGACGGAGCGCCGAGAGCCAGCGGCCGGCGAGCTCGAACTCGAGGTGTGTGCTTCGGCGATCAATTTCAAGGACGTGCTGTACTGCCTGGGGATGCTCGAGGACTTCAGCCGCAAGGCTGGCATCCTGAGAGCCGTTGATCAGCCGCTCGGGTTCGAGTGCGCGGGCCGCGTCGTGCGCGTGGGCGCTGGCGTCACGGGGTTCTCCGTCGGAGACCGTGTCTTCACGATGGCGCCGTCGGCCCTCGCGAGCCACGTCACGATTGACCGCCGGCTCGTGCACCGGATGCCGGGAAACCTGTCGTTCGCGCAGGCAGCCTCGATTCCCGCCGCGTTCATGACCGCCATCTACAGCCTGGAGAAGCTCGCTCGGCTGCGTCCTGGCGAGAGCGTGCTGATCCACGCCTGCGCGGGGGGAGTCGGGCAGGCGGCGGTCCAGATCGCGCGGGCGCGCGGCGCGACGGTGTTCGGGACCGCGAGTCCGTCGAAGTGGGAGCACGTCAAGAAGCACGGCGTCACCCACGTGATGAACTCGCGAACCCTGGACTTCGCGGAGGAGGTCCTTCGGCTCACCGGGGGACGCGGGGTGGACGTCGTCCTGAACAGCCTGACCGGTGAGTACATCTCCCGGAGCGCCGATGTGCTGGCCCAGGGTGGCCGGTTCATCGAGATCGGCAAGATTGGCATCTGGAGCGCGGCCGAGATGGCGGCGCACCGGCCCGACGTGGAGTACTTCTCCTTCGACCTGGGAGAGGTCGACGGCAACGCCGAGCTCCAGGTGGACCTGCTCGCCGACGCGGTCCGGGGACTCGAGGATGGCCGCCTCGCGCCACTCCCCGTCAAGACGTTCCCCCTCCGTCAGGCCGAAGCGGGATTCCGTCACCTCGCGCAGGCCAAGAACATCGGCAAGGTGGTGCTGACGCTGCCCGCGGGTGAACAGACGACGGGCCCGGTGCGTGCCGACAGGACCTATTGGATCACGGGAGGACTCGGGGCGCTCGGGCTGCACATCGCGCGGAGTCTGGTCGCGAGCGGCGCACGGCAGCTGGTGCTCTCGGGTCGTTCCGAGCCTGGCGACGGAGCGCGAGAGGCCGTCGAGTCGCTGCGCGCGGCGGGGGCGGAGGTCCTCATTGAGCGTGTGGACGTCGCCGACGCCGGACAGGTTGAAGCGGTCGTGCAGCGCATCGCACGGGAACTCCGGCCGCTCGGAGGCATCGTGCACGCGGCGGGCGTGCTCGATGACGGGGTGCTCGTCAAACAGACCTGGCAGCGCTTCGCGCGAGTGCTGGCGCCCAAGGTCGACGGTGCGTGGAACCTGCACAGGGCGACCCGCTCGTTGGAGCTGGACTTCTTCGTCCTCTTCTCGTCGATCGCGGCGGTGATGGGCGCCCCGGGCCAGGGAAACTACGCCACGGCCAACGCGTTCATGGACGGGCTCGCCGCGTCGCGCAGGAGTCAGGGCCTTCCGGCGACGAGCATCCAGTGGGGGCCCTGGGCGGCGGGAGGCATGGCGGAGACGGCGCGAGCCGCCAACCGTGCGCGCTTTGAATCCCTGGGCCTGGGGCGCATGTCGGCCAGCGACAACGTGGAGGTGTTCGAGCACCTGTTGCACGGCGCACCCGCGACGGTGGCGGTGGCCGACATGGATTGGACGAAGTTCCTGAAGACGGTCTCGAGTCCAGGGCACAGCCGGCTCTACTCCGTGCTGGGTCAGGGGGCGGCGAGGTCTGAACCGCCGCAAGCCGGTGCGCTGCTTGCACGGTTGACGGGACAGCCAGAGGACCAGCGTGAGACCACCCTCATCGAGTTCCTGCGTCGACAGGTGGCGAGCGTCGTGGGGCTCGCGGCATCGGATGCGGTCGAGGTCACACAGCCGCTGCTGGAGTTGGGCTTCGATTCGCTGATGGCGGTCGAGCTGAAGAACCGCGTTGAATCGAGTCTCGGCTGCACGCTCAGCCCGGCGCTGCTGTTCGATCACCCGACGCTGATGCAACTGGGGCACCATCTGCTGGTGGACGTCCTGAAGCTGGGGGCGGGAGCCAATCCCCCGACTTTCACGAGCGCGCCTGTCGAGGAAGAAGCACAGGACGCGGCGGTCCCGCTCGCGACGCTCCGCGAGTCGTTCATCGCGTCGAGCGACCACGCGAGGCTGAGTGTCTGCGAATGGGGGCCCGCGGACGCTCCGCTCGTGCTCTGCGTGCACGGCATCCTCGATCAGGCCGCGAGCTGGGATGAGCTGGCGGTCGGGTTGGCCAAGCGCGGCTACCGCGTGGTGGCGTTGGACCTCCGCGGTCACGGTCGGTCCGGGCATGCTCCCGCGAACATCGCGCTGACCGTCGTGGACTTCCTGCTGGACCTCACCCGGGTCGCGGGCCACGTGGCGGGAGCAGCGAAGCGCCCATTCAGCCTCGTCGGGCATTCGATGGGTGGGGCCGTGGCCACGCTGTTCGCGTCGGCGTATCCCGAGCAGGTGGAGCGGCTGATCCTGGTGGAGCCCGTCATCCCGCACCTGCGGGAGCAGCAAGGCGCGCTTGAGCTGCTGAAGAACGACCTGCGCTACCTGACGGAGCCCCCAGCGCATGCGCCCTACCCCGACCTGACGACCGCGGCGAGGATGCTCACCCTGAGCCACGGAGGCCTGAGCACGAACCGGTCGCTCAAGCTCGCGCAGCGGCTCACCGAGCCATGCGAGGGCGGCCTGCGCTGGTCGTGGGATGCCCGGCTGCGAAACCCACTGGGCGTCGACCTCGGCTTCTCACGCGAGCACTACCTCACGCTGCTCGGAGCCCTCTCCGTGCCGTCGACGCGGATCTACGGGACGACCAGCCAGTTCGCCGGGACACCGGTACTCATCGCCCCTGACCTCCACGCGCCACGTTCGCACAGCGTCAGCATCCCCGGAGGGCACAACCTGCACACCGACAACGCGGCAGGGTTGCTGGATGCGGTGCTGGCCCGACTCGCAGCGGAGTCCTAGAGAACCGAACAGGTCAGGTCACGCCGCGAGCTGATAGCGCGCGGCGACCTCGAGGTTTTGGACGACCGCGAGTCGCCTGAGGTCAAAGAGGTTGCGGCGCGTGCCTCGGTAACGGGCCTTCGGGCCCTGGCGGGTGGCGAGAGGTGCCAGGCGATGCTCGACGCCGACGCGTTCGCGGAGCTGTGCGGCAAGGGCGCATCGGCCTGCTGACACACCTCCTCGACGTCGGTGCCGAGCGCGAGCCATGCCCCCGGCCACCTTGCGGCCTGCGTGGCCGAGAAGGTTGAGGATGTCCTCACCCCCGCGCCCAACCTCGCTCCTGCGCTGCTGGAAGCTCGGCACGCCGGCTGAAGCCTCTCACGCGACAGCTACCTTGACGCTCACCGCACGTTGAGCCAGGCACGCCGCGTGGTCCCGCACCCGTGTGGAATAGGGCCTCCGTGGAGGTGAGGGCGGGTCAGGCGCCTGCGCGTCTTTCGGTGCGCCGCGCGAGAGACACGCGGCGCACCGATTCTCCTACCGAGACCGCGCTGAAATCAGGGCACACCGCCCCATCGCGAACAGCGACCTAGAGTCCGTTGGGGACCACGGTCACGGTGCCGGAGCCCCTGTTGGTCAGGATGAGGTCGGCGTACCCATCCGCGTCCATGTCCGCGGTGGCAATGGCGTTGAGGCCAGGCGAGGCGCCGGTCTCGACGACAGTGCCCGAGGTGAAGCCTCCGTTTCCGTTGCCGGTCATCGGGCGGACGCCGCCCGAGGCCGCTGTAACGAGGATGTAGGCGTCGAGCTTGCCATCGCCGTTGAAGTCATCGGCCACGACGCCCAGCGCCGAGTTGGTGGCCGTACTGGCCGCGGCGGTGGACTGAACGCCGCTCGCGAAGGTGCCGTTGCCGTTCCCCTTGAAGAAGAAGAGATACCGGCCGGCCGCGCCGTTCGAGAGGATGTCGAGCATGCCGTCGCCGTTGGCGTCGCCGAAGGCGATGCCCGCCGTCTGGCCGTTGACGGCGTTGCTGTAGGAGACGGGGGCGGCGAACGAGCCATCGCCCTGGTTGATGAGGACCGACAGGCGTGCGCTGGCGGGGCTCGTCACCACGATATCGGAGAAGCCATCGCTGTTCAGGTCACGGCAGGCGATGGTCGACTGCGCGCCGCCGGTGTTCGGGATGCCGATGAACGTCGGCGCGCCGAAGCTGCCCGCGCCGCTGCCGAACAGCACGCTCACCTGGTTCTGGGTCACGCTCGTCGTGGCGATGTCAGCCACCCCGTCGTGATTGAAGTCCCCGGTGCAGAGGTGGACGGAGCCCGGGGTGCCAGTGGTGAAGCTCGTCGGCGCACCGAAGGTCCCCGGCGCGCTCGGGCCCAGGTTCTTGTAGACGCTGATGCTTCCGTTGATGAGGGGCAGGTTGGTCTGGCCGTTGACGGTGACGGCGTCGAGCCACCCGTCGCCGTCCACGTCCACGGCCACGACCGCGTTGCTGGAGAGCGAGGCGCTCCCGTAGTTGACCTCCGACTGGACGCTGGCGTCGCCATTCCCCAGGAAAACGGAGAGCGAGCCAGAGGGAGTCTCGGTCGACGCGGATTCGGCGTTGGCCACCAGGATGTCGAGCTTGCCGTCGCCATTCACATCGGCGACCGCCGGGGCCAGCGGACCGTGGTTCGCGGGGGAGCTGACCGGCGTGCCGGGGACCTGGCCGGGAGGGGGAGCCTGGCAGGTGGCGTTCGAGCAGATCTGGCCCGTCGAGCACACGATGCCGCAGGCGCCGCAACTCTCGGCGTCGCTCTGGAGGTTCACCTCGCAGCCGTCGGACGAGTTCCCGTTGCAGTCCGCGAGGGTGCCGGAGCAGGACTGGCAATTGGTCCCCTCGTAGGTGGGCGCGCACTTGCAGGTGTAGCTCCCCACGCCGTCGATGCAGGTGCCACCGTTCAGGCAGGGGTTTGCGGCACAATCGTCGATGTTGGTGCAGGTCACGCCGTCGCCCTCGTACCCCGCATTGCAGGCGCAGGTGAAGGAGCCCCCGATGTTGGTGCAGGTGGCGTTTTCGTCGCAGTTGTCGGTACCGGCGGCGCACTCGTCGATGTCTGTACAGGTCACGCCGTCGCCCGCGTACCCCGCCTTGCAAGCGCAGGTGAAGGAGCCCCCGATGTTGGTGCAGGTGGCGTTTTCGTCGCAGTTGTCGGTACCGGCGGCGCACTCGTCGATGTCCGTACAGGTCACGCCGTCGCCCGCGTACCCCGCCTTGCAAGCGCAGGTGAAGGAGCCTCCGATGTTGGTGCAGGTGGCGTTTTCGTCGCAGTTGTCGGTACCGGCGGCGCACTCGTCGATGTCTGTACACACTGTCGGCTGTCCCGTGCAGGTGTAGCCCGGCTCCACCTGGCAGACACTGTTACAGCCGTCTCCCGAGAGTTGATTGCCGTCGTCACAGGTTTCGGCTCCACCAATCACCCCGTCACCACAGAAGGGCCGGATGGACGTCTCCACCGCGTCCACCTGATAGACCCCGAGCAACGCGCCCCGCAGGCGCACGTAGCGATAGGGGTAATTCCCGAGGTACCTCGCCACCGCGACATGGGCCCCCAGGCCCATGTGCAGCAGGCCGGAGCCGACGTGGGTCCCATCCGCTTTCAGGAAGTCCACCTGGGCCACCAGGACCACCGACAGGCCATGGTAATAGACGCGCAGGTCGCCGGTGCCCTCCTCGCCCTGCCCCAGGTCCAGCACCAGCGCCGAGGTGAGCAGGCCCGGTATTGTCGCACTCTGCCCGTCCGGTGCGCCCAGCGCCCTTTCCGGGTGGAGCACCGTCGGCGTGGTGCCCGGCGCCACCGCGTCCGCATACAAGTCCCACGGCGGCGCGAGTTCCTGGCTCACCTGCGTCAACGCCTCATCGCTTCCAGGCTCTGCCCCTTCGTCGAGGGGCTCCACACTGCAAGCGCCCAATGACAAGGCCAGTGTCACGCCCAGCCCCCACGACCACATCACACCTTGACGGCTTCGCATCGAGTGTCTCCCCCCAAGAGCAGGATGGAACCCGGAATGGACCATCTCCCCCATGGAATGAAAGACGCTATTTCTTCCTCGCTCCCGTGCGGCCAGCAACATGCGAATGACCAGCGTCCTCTGGCGACCAGCCAGAAAGCACTTGGGGACCATAGACACAGAGTCAATGACTGAAGTCGCCCCGGTTCCGCAGAGCGTTCTGCGCTTTCGCCCTCAAGCGGCAGCGCGGTGCTTCTTCTCGTAACCAGCTCACGCCGTCCCACCAGGTTCTCGCGAACTCACGCCGGAGTTCTTTCCCGAGAGGAGAGCCGCTCCCAGCGTGTCTCTGTATACGAAGCTGTCCGGTGCCAATACCTGGCGGGGAACGCCCTACTGCGAATCATTCGCACGCTGGGACTGGCGCGAGGAACGGTGCGCAAATAAGCCGCCGCCGAAGCCTTCCCTGAGCGCGCGGCGGGAGCGCCCGGACCGAGCATCCTCGCCCCGTATCTGAAGGACTTGTCGCAGCGACAAGCTGCGGGGTGTGAGAACGCCTGTGAGCGCTGGCGGGAGATGCGCCTTCGACCTGCTGCGTCGTCGAGTGCTGCTCACCGTCTGAACCCTGGATCCACACGAAGTGCGGGAGCGCCACGAAACCGGGGCAGCTTCACTTCGCGCCAATCACTCGCCACGCACACGGCGCTCGAAGTCGATAAATGCATCATGTTTCAACTAGAAGTTGACCGCTTCCACGAGTTCAGTCGCCGAGACGTCAGCCCGCTGTCGCCTCGCATTCGAGACGATTCCCAGCACGTCGGCGACGGAGAGCACATGCCGCAGTCCATGTTTGCGAGCCAAGTCGGGTAGTTCGTCAGAACATACGTCCCGCTCAAGGACCATTGTGGGAGTCCGAACTTCCAACGGATGCGCTCCCTTATTGAGCTGCCGCGCGTCTACGCCGCCGCGCACCAGAAGGGCGATCAGAACGACCTCCTCCAGATTGCCGGCGTCGTCGGCACGCTGGGCGGAGCCCTGGCGCCCGTAGCGGGCCGCCGCAGGGTCTACCCGCGCGGCTGGAAGGACACCCTCGGCGCGGACCGCTTCACCGTCCTGGCCCATAGCCCGGACGTGAAGCACTTCAAGGTGAAGAAGCCCGACTACGACTTCCTCGCCTTCGAAGAGGTGGATCGGCTCCTCGCCGCCGCCTCGCCCGAGAACGTGGCCCTACTGACGACAGCGCCCAAGCCGGGCCTGCGGCAGGAGGAACGCATCGGGCTCCGGTGGCAGGACGTCGACCTCACCCGCGCCAGGCTCCACGTCAAACGGCCCCCCGTGGCGCGGCGTCGAAGGCACTCCCAAGGGCCGCAGCACCCGGGCGGTGGACCTTCCACAATCCGTCGTGGACACGCCCTCAAGGGCCACCGACACCTCCGCGGCCCCTTCGTCTTCTGCCAGGAGAACGGAGTGCACCCCACTCCGGGGATGATGGATCACCTGATCATCACCACGTTGAAGCGGGCGGGCATCACACGCGGACAGGGAACCATCGGGTGGCACGACCTACGCCGCACCTACGGGAGCACCTTGTCATGAGGGGCGTGCCGCTGAAGGTCATCCAGGAGCTGCTGGGCCGCGCCACCATCGAGCTGACCATGCGGTACGCGCATCTCCGCCCCGAGGTGAAGCAGGACGCGGTGAAGCTCCTGGACGGCCCCGTGAAGCGGCATGCGACATACGCGCAACGTGACCAGGAGGCCGCAGCCCAGAAATAAAAAAGCCCCCAAGTCCGAAGACTTGGAGGCTCAGTTGGAGTGCCCAGGGCGGGATTCGAACCCGCACACCTTTCGGCGCCACCCCCTCAAGATGGTGTGTCTACCAGTTCCACCACCTGGGCATTTCGCGGGGTCCATCTACCGGACCCCGTGGATTCACGCAACAACCAATTCAACACACGCGTGAAGTCGGTACAGCCTGACGGCTACTGCGCGGGCGCAGGAGCAGGCGTCGTCGGCGCGGGAGCCTGCTGGCCCTCCGCCGGCGGCGTCGCGGAACGCTCCTGCTCCACGCTCCCCGGTGCCGCGGGAGCAGGCGTCGTCGCCCCCGGGGTCGCCGGAGCCGAGGCCGCCTTGGAAGGAGTGGCGACGGAACCGCCCGCCGCCACGGAACCGCGCAGGCCCACGAACGACAGGCCCAGCGAGGTCAGGAAGAACAAGCCGGCGCAGATGCCCGTCAGCTTGCTCAGGAAGGTCACCGCGCCGCGCCCACCGAAGGCGCTCGTCGCGGCGCCGCCACCCAGGGCGGAACCCATGCCGGCGTCCTTCCCCGGCTGCAGCAAGATGACGAAGATCATGAACACGCAGAGCAGGACGTGCACGATCGTGAAGAAGGTCAGCATGGCGCTTCCAGACGCTCCGTGGAAAGAGGGCGCACCCTACACAAAGAAGTCAACGGGTGACAACTTCTAACGGGGATTCTTCTTCTGTTAGCCGGCCGCCTTCACGATGGCCACGAAGTCCGCCGCCTTGAGGCTCGCTCCCCCCACGAGCGCCCCGTCCACGTCCGGCTGACCCAGCAGCTCCGCCGCGTTGTCCGGCTTCACGCTGCCGCCGTACTGGATCCGCACCCGCTGTGCCGTCCCCTCGTCATACAGGCGGCCCAGCAAGCTCCGGATGGCCGCGTGGACCTCCTGCGCCTGCGCCGTCGTCGCCGTCCGGCCCGTCCCAATGGCCCAGACCGGCTCGTACGCCAGCACGAACGTCGCCACGTCCGCCCCGGAGAAGCCCTCCAGCGCGCCCCGCACCTGGCGCTCCACCACCGCGAGCGTCTGGTTCGCCTCGCGCTCGGCCAGCGTCTCTCCCACGCAGACGATGGGCGTCATGCCCGTGGCCTTCACGGCCTTCGCCCGCTTGTTCACCGTGGCGTCCGTCTCCCCGAAGAACTGCCGGCGCTCCGAGTGCCCCACGATGACGTAGGCACACCCCAGCTCCACCAGCATCGGCGCGCTGATCTCCCCGGTGAAGGCCCCCGAGGACTCCCAGTGACAGTTCTGCGCCGCCAGCTGGATGGGCGCACCCTCCAGCGCGACGTGCAGCGGCTGCAGCGCCACGAAGGGAGGCGCGATGACGACCTCCACCTTGTCGCCCAACCCCGCCACCGCGCCGCGAAGCTCCCGCACCAGCGCGAGCGCTTCGGGCACCGTCTTGTTCATCTTCCAGTTGCCAGCGACGATCTTCCGACGAGCGTGGGCCATCGTGGTGTCTCCGCGGTGGGTACTGCGTGGGGGTCTACTTCGTCTCCAACGCCTTGATGCCCGGCAGCTCCCGTCCCTCCAGGAACTCCAGCGACGCGCCGCCGCCCGTGGACACGTGGCTCAGCTTGGACGCGTAGCCCATCTGCTCCACCGCCGCCGCGCTGTCGCCGCCGCCAATCACCGTCGTGGCCTGCGTGTTGATGGCCATCGCCGCGGCCACCGAGCGCGTGCCCTCCGCGAACTTGGAGACCTCGAAGAGGCCCATGGGCCCGTTCCACACCACCGTCTTCGCGTCGCGGATGCGCTGCGTGAACATCGCGCGCGTCTTGGGCCCGATGTCCAGGCCCATCATGTCCGGCGGCACGTCCTGGTCCGGCGTCTCCTTCGCCACGCTCTTCTCCGTGGGCTCCGTGCCCACGATGTGGTCGATGGGCAGCACCAGCGGCGTCTTCAGGCGCTTCGCCGTGTCCAGCAGCTTCGCCGCCAGCGCCAGCTTGTCGCCCTCCTCCACCCGGCTCTTGCCCACTTCGATGCCCTGCGCCTTCAGGAAGGTGTACGCCATCGCGCCGCCCACGAGCAGCGCGTCCACCTTGGGCAGCAGGTTCTCGATGACCTTGATCTTGTCGCTCACCTTGGAGCCGCCCAGGATGGCCACGAAGGGCTTCTCCGGCGTCTTGAGCACCTTGCCCAGGTACTCGATCTCCTTGCGCATCAGGAAGCCGGCGGCCTTCTCCTTCACGAAGGGCACCATGCCGGCCGTGGACGCGTGCGCGCGGTGCGCCGTGCCGAACGCGTCGTTGACGTAGACGTCCGCCAGCGCCGCCAGCTCGCGCGAGAAGGCCTCGTCGTTCGCCTCCTCCTCCTTGTGGAAGCGCAGGTTCTCCAGCAGGACGACCTGCCCCTCCTTCAGCTCCTTCACCTGCTTCTTCACGCCGTCGCCCACGCAGTCATCCGTGAGGATGACCTCGTGCTTGCCGCCCAGCAGCTCCACGAGCTTCGCGGCCACGGGCTCCAGCGACAGCTTGGGGTCCGGCCCCTTGGGCCGACCGAGGTGGGACGCCAGGATGACCTTGCCCCCCATCTCCAGCGCGCGCCGGATGGTGGGCAGCGCCTCGCGGATGCGGGTGTCGTCGGTGATGCGGCGGCCCTCCAGCGGGACGTTGAAGTCCACGCGGATGAAGACGCGCTTGCCGGTCAACTGCAGGTCATCGATGTAGCGGATCATCTTTGGTGTCCCTTGTGCCTGTCTCGGTCAGCCCAACGTGCCGGTGTGCGGAGCCTTGGGACTACAGGCCCTTGGACACGAGGAACTTCGCCGTGTCGACCATGCGGTTGGAGAAGCCCCACTCGTTGTCGTACCAGGCCATGACCTTGAGCAGGTTGTCGCCCATCACGTAGCAGTTGGTGGCGTCGAAGATGGCCGAGTGCGGGTTGCCGTTGTAGTCCACCGACACCGTCTGCGCGTCGCTGAACTCCAGCACGCCCTTGAGCTGCGTGGCGGCGGCGTTCTTGAACGCGGCGATGACCTCCTCCGCCGTGACCTTCTTGGTGGTGTTCACCGTCAGGTCCACCAGCGACACGTTCGGGGTGGGGACGCGCACCGACAGGCCGTGCATCTTGCCCTTGAGGGAAGGCAGCACCTCGCCAATGGCCTTCGCGGCGCCCGTGCTGGTGGGGATCATGGAGAGCGCGGCGGCGCGGGCGCGGCGCATGTCCTCGTGGGTGAGGTCCAGGATGCGCTGATCGTTGGTGTAGCTGTGGATCGTCGTCATCAGGCCCTTCTCGACGCCGAAGTTGTCCACCAGCACCTTGGCGATGGGCGCCAGGCAGTTCGTGGTGCACGAGGCGTTGGACACGATGTGGTGCTTGGACGCGTCGTACTCGGCGTGGTTGATGCCGTACGCGATGGTGATGTCCGGGCCCTTGGCCGGGGCGGAGATGAGGACCTTCTTCGCGCCCGCCTTGAGGTGCTTCTCCGCGCCCTCGCGAGAGGTGAAGCGGCCGGTGCACTCCAGCACCACGTCCACGTTCATGCTCTTCCACGGCAGCGCCGTGGGGTCCTTCTCCGCGGTGACGGCGATCTCCCTGCCGTCCACCACGATGCCCTTGTCCGTGGCCTTCACCTCGCCCGGCCACGTGCGGTGCACGGAGTCGTACTTGAACAGGTGGGCCAGCGCCGACGGCTTGTCGAGGTCGTTGATGGCGACGATCTCAAGGTCTTCCTTGCGGCTGAGCGCGGCGCGCAGGACGCAGCGACCGATACGACCGAAGCCGTTGATGGCGAGCTTGATGGCCATGATGTTCTCCGTCTCCCTTGCAGGAGTGGGCCCTTGCGGCCCACCCGTCATGAGTCTCGTAAAGAAGGCGGCCGACCGTAGGCAGGCGCCCCCGCCGAGTCAACGCCTCGCGTGGCCCGGTTTCGAGCGCGCGCGCCGGAGCTGAACAATCACCCCGAGCAACACCCAGAGCCCGGAAGCCGTTCCCGCCGCCCCCGCCCCGCACCCGCAGCCCTTATCCCCCAGGCCGGCGTAGACGTCCGGAAGGACCGGAACGACCGTCGGCTCCGGCGGCGGGTCCACCGGCGGCGGCTTCGACGGCGGATGCGGATCCACCGCCCGCACCGCCACGCAGGACGACAGCGGCCGGGGGCTGACCGCCGGCGCCGCGACCAGGGGAGGCAGCGCCGGCGCCTGGGCAAGAAGCCCCGTGCGCACCAGGAACGCGCCCACCAGCCGCGACCGCTCCTGGTTGGATGAAAGGCCCTCAAACGGAAAACCCAGCACCAGCACCTGTCCCGCCGGCGCGGTGCCCGACAGGACGCCCGCCCTCGCGCTGGTGGAGCCGTAGCTCAGCACCGCCTCGCCGCCGCCCGTTGGCGCCAGCACATCCGTCAGCCCCACGGGGTACGCCTCGCGGGTCCCATCCGCCAGCGGCGTGACCGCCAGGCCCGAGAGGAAGCCGCCCTGCGAGCCCCCCACGCTGGCCACCGTGGAGGTGGAGGCGGGGGCTACCCGCAGGATGTCCGAGAGGAACAGCTTGTCGTCGGCGCTGCCCTCCGCGAGCGCGGAGACCGTCCGGCTCCCCGACAGCAGCAGGTGCCCGCCGCCGGTGACGAACGCGCGCAGGGCATCCTGTTCGGCCCGGCTCGGGCCCGCGCCGCTCACGCCCCCGCGCCCGGCGGACCAGTCCACCAGCCGGTACCCCGCGGGCGACACCAGCCCCGCGGCGAGCGCGTTGCCCGCAGCGCTGTCGAACGCCACCGCGGACTGCGCGAAGGCCGCGCCGTGCTGGCGCAGGTAGCTGCCGTCGTTCGTCGCCTCCAGGTAGACGCGCAGCGGGGCCTCCAGGTCGTACGGCGTCTTCAGCTCCTCGCCACACGCCACCGTCGCGTCCAGCCGCTCGTACGCGTTGATGAGCAGCACCGGCGACACGTCCCCCACGCGCACGCCCACCGTGGCGGACGGGAAGGACTCGCCGCCCGCGTTCACCGCGGCGACGCGGAAGTAGCGCAGCGTGCCGGCCGTCAGCGTGACGGTGGCCGAGGTCCCCTGCACCGGCATGCCGTCGTCCCAGCCGAAGCCATCCACGCTCTGGTAGAGGCGATAGCCCGTGGGCGCGTCACGGCCCTCCTCGGAGGCGACCTGCGGCGGGGCGGTCCACTTCACCTCCACCGCGCCCGGCGCCGCGTTGCGCGCCGCCACCGCGCCGGGGGCCTCCGGCGGCAGGTGCACGGCCGCGCCGTCGCGGGCCGCGAAGTACTTGATCAACCCCTGCACGATGGCGCGCGCGGCGACGTGGCGCATGCGGGCTTCCTTGAGCTTCGCCGCGTCCGACGCGTTGTCGTGGTAGGCCATCTCCAGCAGCACGCTGGGCATCTCCGGGTTGTGCGTGGGGTTCACCTCGCCCAGGTTCGCCGAGCGCAGGCTGCGCACGCGCCAGCTCGGATCCACCTCGCGCTTCAGGTCCGTCTCAATCTGCGCGAGCAGCGCCCGGGCCATCACGTCGCTGCCCGCCACGCCGGTGAAGTTGAGCGTGCCGTCCACCGGGTTCGGCCCATAGACGTACCCCTCCGTCCCCATCACCGTGCCGGACGTGCCCGCGTTGGTGTGCCAGCCGACGTAGACCGCGTCCTCGCCCTCCTCGTGCAGCCACGCGGCGAAGCGCGGCCGGGCGTTCACGTCCGCGTTGCGCTCGTTGGACAGCGCGTTGGCCCCCGTCGGCGCGTACACGCTGAAGGGCGCCCCGCTGTACTGCACGTGGTAGCGCGCGCTCTCCTCGAAGCGGGGGCGCAGCAGCGGCCCCTGCGCCGCGTCACCCAGCAGCCCCCTGCCGCCGCCCAGCCGCACCGCGTCCACCGACAGCGTCGCGCCCGCGCCCGCCGCCGAGTCGTTCTCCAACACCACCGCGCCCGACTCCGGGTGCTGCCCCGCCTTGAAATAGAAGCGCCCCAGCAGCACCCACGTCCCGCCGTGGCGGCGCTGGTTCACGCGGAAGTGGCTCTCCCCGCCCGAGTGCTTCACCACGTAGTGCGCGTCCGACGCGCGCGAGGGGTCGGAGCCGTAGGAGACGTAGACGTTGTAGGCCGCGTCCGCCGGCACGTCCGGGGTCCACGTCGCGCGCGCGGTGGCGGTCGCCGCGGTGTCCAGCAGGCGCGTGGTGCCCAGCGTGAACGGCTCCACGTTGTTGCCCATGGGGATGGGCGGTTGAGCCCAGCCCTTCTGTTCAGAGGCGTGGAAGCGCGCCGCGTCCCCGCTCTCCACGTAGCCCGTGCCCCCGTTGTCCACGGTCGCGAGCAGCGGGTTCAGGTCCGTCTCGCGCACCGGAACCACCGTCGCGCCGGCCGCCATGAGCATGGGCAGGAGCTCCTGGGACATCACCTCCACGGAGATGAAGTCCTCCACCACGCCCCAGCTGTTGGGCCGCTGCGTCGCCCAGCGCTTGAGCCCGGCGTCGCGGTAGAAGCCGTGGCCGGGGCTCAGGTAGATGACCTTGCCGGACAGCGCGCCCTCCCCCAGCCGCGACTGCGGCACGCCGGCCGCCTTCGCGCCGCGGGATTCGCGCCGCACCACGGGGGGCTCGCTGGAGGACAGCCGGCGCTGCTCGTGGGCCCTGGGCCCCGGGGCTGGCAGGTATTGAACACCCGGCGGCTCCAGGCCCAGGTCGTCTCCCTCGAACCTTTCCGGGACGTCCTGCCCCTGAGCGAGGACGGAGGTGCACAGCAGGGTCAGCGCCAGCACGCGCGACCAGGACGACAGGGATGTTCGCATCACGCGGCCGACCTTACCCGTTCACTCGGCAGCAGCAATCGCACCCGTGGGTGCTAGCCTGCCCACCCCTTCACCTTCCGATGACCGTTCCTGCACCCTCCCGCCCCCAGTTTCCCTCCCGCCGCAGCAACGGGCTGTTCGCCTCGTTCGGACATGCGTGGGCGGGCCTCATCCACACCGTGGCCTGGCAGCGCAACATGCGCATCCACCTCATCTCCGGCGTCCTCGTGGGGCTGGTGGGCAGCGGCATCCCGCTGGGGCTCGCGGAGAAGGTGACGCTCATCTTCTGCGTGCTGCTCATCTTCTTCGCGGAGATTCTCAACAGCGCGCTGGAGCAGCTGGTGGACCTGGCCGTGCAACAGTTCGACGAGAAGGCCCGGCTCACCAAGGACGCCGCGGCCGCGGGCGTGCTCGTGCTCGCCGGAGGCACGGTGGTCATCTTCGCCGCCATCCTCATCAACTACTGGGAGACGGTGCGCACCAGCACCGATGCCATCTTCCGGCAGGTCGCGCTGGGGCTGCCCCTGGCCGGGTGCGCCACGGTGCTCGTGCTCCCACAACCCCGGCCCGCCGCCGTCGACGTGCTCGCGTTCCTCGCGGGACTGGGCCTGCTCGCGCTGACGGCCCCCACCTCCGCGAGCCTCGTCTTCACCGCGCTCACCGCCGCGCTGCTCGTCATCGCCGCCGCCGCGGCCCGCGAGCGCCGGCGCCAACCACAGCCCTGACGACACAGTGCGTCGAAGCCCTGGGGGCGAGCAGGGAACAAAAAAACTACGCCGGCAAATACGGCCTGAGCCCCAGGTGTTGACCCTCTGAGAGGAGGAGCACCATGGCTCGGACGACGGCTCGCCCGGTGGCCACCCGTGAGGTGAAGGTCGACAGCGAGCGGCGGCGCTGTGAGGCGTGCGGCGCAAGAACGCGAGCGGATTGGCGCTCGCGTCGCTGTGTGACGACGCTGGCGGGTTGCGTGGGGCTCTCGGTGCAGGTGCGGGTATGCCACCGGGAGGAGTGTCTGCTGAAGGGCGTTCCACTCAGGGCAGAGGGCGAGGGCCGCTGGGTGCTGCCGGAGCACGAGTTCGGCTTGGACGTGCTGGCCTTCATCGGAGCCCAGCGCTACCGGGAGCACCGCAGCGTGCCGGAGATTCACGCACTGCTGCGTCAGAAGGGCGTCGCCGTCTCCGAGCGCACCTGCACCAACCTGCTCGACCGGTACGATGAACTCGTCAGCCTCCAGTTGCTGGATGCGGGGCGACTGCATGCGACGCTCAAATGCCAGGGCCGGGCGGTGCTCGCCATCGACGGCCTCGCTCCGGACGTAGGGCATGAGGTGCTTTGGGTCGTGCGCGAATGCCTCTCGGGGCAGGTGCTGCTGGCGCGTCCCCTGCTGGCTGGCGGCGAGCAGGAGCTCGTGCCGCTGCTGGAGGAAGTGAAGCGTGCGCTGGGCCGGGTGCCCATCGTCGGTGTGGTGTCGGATGGGCAGCGAAGTATTCGCAATGCCGTGGCGCATGCATTGCCTGGGGTGCCGCACCAGCTATGCCATTTCCATTACCTGAGGGAGGCGGCCCGGCCGCTCTACGAGGTGGACCGGCATGCGAAGAAGGAGCTGAAGAAGCGCGTGCGAGAGGTGCGCAAGGTCGAACGGGCCGTGGAAGGCCGTGACGACGCGAGCGCCCGCGCCACGCGCGCCTACGCGGCAGCCGTCAGGAGCGCTCTCACCGACGACCACCGCCCACCCCTCAACCCCTCCGGACTGCTGCTGCGCCGACGCCTGGGCGCCATCGAGAAGAGCCTGGAGCGGGTGGAAAAAGGGGGGCCTGCGTCCCGCAGTTGAGCCGCCTGCGGGCGGTGCTGCGCAAAGCACGCAGCGCCACCGCTTCCATGTGGCCCGCCCTCGCACGCGCCTACCGCTGGGTCGAGCGCACCGCGGCCATCCTCCAGAATGAGCCCGGATTGGATGCCGCGGGCGTGCGCCGCCGTCTGTCGGCCCTGCTGGCCGCCCTGGTGCGATGGACGCGTCGACGCCACCGGGGTGTCCTGCGCCAGGCCCTGGCTCATTTCCTCCTGGAAACGCGCCGCTACTGGAAGGGCCTCTTCCATTGCTACGACGTGCCGGAGTTACCCCGCACCGATAATGTCTTGGAGCACCTCTTCGGCACCTGCCGCTACCATGAGCGGCGGGCCTCGGGCCGGGTCCGAGGCAGCGCGGGCCTCGTCGTGCGCGGCGCAGTCCGGCTGCCAGCTATCGCCGCCGCCCACCTGCTGCCTGAACTCGACGCAACCCTCCTGGCACCTGGGGACCTCGACGACTGGCGGCAATTACGCGCTCAGCTCGAAGCCCGGCGCGTCCCCCGCATCATGGGCCGACGCTTTCGCGCCGATCCGGACGGCTACCTCCGAGGCATCGAAGAGGAGCTCAGGCCATATTTGCCGGCGTAGAAAAAAACCGGCGGCCGCCGGTTCGCTCCCGTCGCCTCGCGGGCGGGGACCCCGGAACCGGTCCGGAGCCCGCTCACCCGCGGAGGGTCTGTGCAGGGGATTCTAACGGGCTAGACGCGCGGCTGCCAACCCGGGCTCGCTTCCGCGGCCGGCGCCGGCTGGGGCGCGACTTCCTTGTCGCCTTCCTTCAGGTCGGTGGTGACAAGCTCCAGCAGCTCCGTCGCGATGCCAATGACCTGGTGCGGCGTGTAACCGCTTGCGCGCAGCTGGTTGAAGAACGTGCGCGCGAGGATGCGGGTGCCCTTCTGGTCGGTGCTCACGGGATTTGCCTCCGGAATCGGCGCCACGTGTCCAGGCGCCGCGTCATCTTCGGCTCCGGTGTTCAACCTCCGTGCCAGTCGTTCTCTTCCAAACGGATTCTCCAGCAGTCCTCGGGGGTTGAAGGGCCGGCGTGGACGGCACGGAACGTGGAAGGTGCGAAGGGGGTTACGCACCTGGGCGTTCCGCCGGCCTGGAATCGGGGGCCGGGTGCATCCGCGGGTACGCACCTACCCCGCGCCCCCCTCCCTTGAGGGCAGCTCGTCTTTTCAAGTGCTTGCATTCCCTCCGGGGGGTGGAGCACATACGCCCCCCCACCGAGGAGCAAGACCAAGATGGCGTACCGGGTGAACAACATCGGGCTGTGGTTGGACGAGCCGGAGGAGCTGCTCGGCCAGCGCGCCGCGGAGAAGCTGGGAGTCACCCGGGGGGACCTCTCCTCCGTGCGCGTGGTGCGCTCGGTGCTGGACGCGCGCAAGAAGGGCAGCCCCCGTTACATCTACACGTTGGAGGTGGAGCTGGCCCCGGGCCGCAAGGCGCCCCGCCTGCCCCCGGACGTGAGCGAGGCCCCGCCCCCGCCGGAAGCGCCGCCGCGCGTGAAGGAGCCGGAGAAGCTGCCGCTGATCATCGGCACCGGACCCGCGGGGTTGTTCTGCGCGCTGGGCCTGCTGGAGCGCGGCGTGCGCAGCATCCTGCTGGAGCGCGGCAAGGAGGTGGTGACGCGCCGCAAGGACGTGGCGAAGCTCATGCGCGACGGGACGCTCGACCGCGAGAGCAACATGAACTTCGGCGAGGGCGGCGCGGGCGCGTACACGGACGGCAAGCTGTCCACGCGCATCAACCACCCCATGGTGCGCAAGGTGATTGAAGCCTTCGCCCGCTACGGCGCGCCGGACCACATCCTGATTGAGGGCAAGCCGCACATCGGCTCGGACCTGCTGCCCGGCGCGGTGGCGAAGCTGCGCGAGGAGCTGATCGCCGGCGGCTGCCAGGTGCACTTCGAGCAGCGCGTGGACGACCTGCTCTACCGCGATGGCCACATCGCGGGCGTGAAGATGGCGGACGGGCGCACGCTGGAGAGCGACCGCGTCATCCTGGCGCCGGGCAACTCCGCGCGCGAGCTGTACGAGCGCTTCGCCGCCGACGGCCGCGTGAGCGTGGAGGCCAAGCCCTTCGCGCTGGGCTTCCGCGCGGAGCACCCGCAGTCGCTCATCAACGGCATCCAGTACGGCGCCGCCGCGAAGCACTCGAAGCTGCCGCCCGCGGACTACAAGCTGGCGGAGAACCTGGACGTGGACGGCGAGGTGCGCGGCGTCTATTCGTTCTGCATGTGCCCCGGCGGCATCGTGGTGCCCACGCCCACCGAAGAGGGGCTGCAGTGCACCAACGGCATGAGCAACTCGCGGCGCAACGCGAAGTTCGCCAACGCGGGCATCGTCGTGTCGGTGTCCGTCGAGGACTTCGCGCGCGAGGGCTTCCACGGGCCGCTCGCGGGCCTGGAGTTCCAGCGGCACTGGGAGGGCGAGGCCTACAAGCTGGGCGGAGGCCGCTTCTTCGCGCCCGCGCAGACCATCCCCGACTACCTGGCCGGCCGCGTGAAGAAGGACCCCGGGGACACCAGCTACCGCCCGGGCCTGGCGCACACGGATTTGAACCAGCTCTTCCCGGAGCGGCTGACGCAGTCGCTCAAGGCGGCGCTGCGCACGTTCGACCGGAAGATGCGCGGCTTCATCAGCGACGAGGGAAAGCTCATCGGCATCGAGAGCCGGACCAGCTCCCCGGTGCGCGTCACCCGGGGCGACGACCTGCAGTCGGTGTCCATGCGCGGCCTGTACCCGGCCGGCGAGGGCTGCGGCTACGCGGGCGGCATCGTGTCGTCCGCCATTGATGGACTGCGCATCGCTGAGCAGATTGCCACCGAGCTGGCTTGAGCTCCCCGCCCCTTCCGGGCGAGGGTGGCCCGAGGAGGGACGGCCCCATGGCGTACCGCGTGCGCACCCCTGACGGAGAGCTGATGTTCCCCTCGCTGGGCGACATCGAGCGCGCCTACGTGCAGGGGCTCGTGGATCCCAACGACGAGGTGCGCGAGGACGGCGCGGAGAAGTGGCGCAAGGCGTCGTCCCTGCCGGCGCTCGCGCGGGCGAAGAAACCCCAGAGCGGCAAGGCCGCCCGCGCGCAGACCTTCACCGTCCTGGGAGCGGTGGCGCTGGGCGTGGGTGCCCTCCTGGTGATGGTCCTGGGGCGGACCCCCGCGGTGCGCATGCTGGGCATCGCGCTGGCCCTGGTGGTCAGCGGCATCCTCATGCGGGTCACGTTCAAGGCATACAAGCGGCCTCCGTCCGTCCTCTAGCGCCGCTCCCTCCCCTGCCCTCCAGGGCGGCGGCACGGCCCTCGCCGCCAGCAGGCCCGACACGGCCCATGTTTGATGGAAGGCATCCCCGGGGGTGCCCGCCATCGCGCTGGAGGAGGACCGCACCTTGCTCAGCACCTACCTGTCCCGAGAAGCCGCCCGCAAGCTTCGCCATGGCGCCCCCTGGCTGCGCCGCGAGGACATCGTCTCCGTCGAAGGCGAGCCCCAGCCCGGAACGCCCATGCAGCTCAAGGACGAGGATGGAGAGGTCCTGGGCCTGGGCGACGTGGATCTCCAGGCGTCCCTGGCCGTGCGCCGGCTGGGCCTGGCGGACGAGTCCGTGGAGGGGCTCCTCCCCCGCCACGTGCGCCACGCCTTCGAGCGCCGCGCGCGGCTGGTGGACGACCCGCGCTTCTGCCGCATCGTCAACGACGACGGGGACGGGCTGCCGGGGCTCATCGTGGACCGGTATGATCAGCACTTCGTCGTTCAGACGCTGACCCGCGCCATGGACGCCCGCCACGAGGAGATCACCCGCACGCTGGGCGAGGTGACGGGGGCCTCTTCCGTGCTGCTGCGCAATGACACCCACCGGCGCCAGGCGCTGGGCCTGCCCGCGCAGCGGCCACACGTGATGTATGGGACGCCGCCACGCTGGTGCCGCCTGCTGGAGCTGGAGGCGCGCTTCACGGTGGACCTCACCTACGGCCGGGGCACGGGCTACGGGTATGACCACCGCGAGCTGCGCCGCTTCCTGAACCGGACGGGCAACGGGGATCGGGTGCTGGACGTCGCCTGCAACGTGGGCGGCCTCTTCGTCCACGCGGGGCGCCACGGGGCGAAGCAGATCCTCGCCTTCGACGGCAACGCGGACGCGGCGGACCTGGCGCGCGAGAACGCGGAGGCCAACGGACTGCTCGGCCGGGTGACGGTGGAACAGGGAGAGCCCCTGGCGGTGCTGCGCGCCATCGACGACACCTTCGATTTGGTGCTGCTGGACACCCTGGGCGCGACGTCCGAGGACGACTTCATCGAACAGGCGCGGCTGGCGCTCCGGCGCGTCCGGCACGGAGGACGCTTGCTCGTGGTCGGTTATCACCCACCGGTGGGCCTGGGCTCATTCACGGAGTGCGTGGCCACGGCCTGCGAGCAGGAGGCGCGCATCGCGTTCCGCCTGGTGCGGATGGGCCTGCCGCCAGACCACCCGGCGCCGGTCGGCTCCCCAGGGGCCGAGTACCTGGAAGCCGTGGCGCTCGAGGTGAACTGAACGAGGGACCGTGACTTGTTTCGCCCTCGCCGGGCCTCCTCGGTGTTAGTGTCCGCGCCCGCGATGACAACCGAAAACGAAACCCAGGCCGCGACTTCCACCCCGGAGGCTTCCGTCGAGACCGTCCGCAAGGTGTACGCGGTCGACCTGCGCGAGAAGGACCGCGTCAACACCGTCTTCCGCGTCACCAAGAAGGAGAAGGTGAACGCTCGCAGCGGCAAGGTGTTCCTGTCGCTGTCCCTCGCCGACAAGAGCGGCACCGTGGACGCGCGCGTCTTCGACAAGGTGGACGTGCTCGAACCCGCGTTCCAGAGCGGCGACTACGTCCTCGTGCAGGGCAGCGTCATCGTCTTCCACGGGCGCACCCAGGTCGTCGTGGAGGCCATGGAGCGGTTGGATCCGGAGCCGCTCGACCCCCAGGAGTTCGAGCCGCCCCCGGCCCCGCCCGCGGAGGCCAAGGCCGAGTCCAAGGGCAGCGAAGCCAAGTCCGGCGAAGCCAAGTCCGGCGAAGCGAAGTCTGGCGACGCCAGGTCTGGCGACGCGAAGGCTTCCGAAGGCAAGGAGCCCCGCGCGGAGCCCAAGGCCGAGCGCCATGAGGGCGGCGCCGGTGGCCCGCGCGCGGTGGGGCAGATCCGCGAGCTCGTCACCGAGCGCGTCAACGACCCGTACGTGAAGCAGCTCCTGCTGGCGTTCCTGGACGACGCGCACGTGTCCGCGGCGCTGCCGGTGGCCCCCGCGGCCAAGGGCGTGCACCACGCGTGGCGCGGCGGCCTGGCCGAGCACGTCCTGTCGGTGATGCGCCTGACGCTGCGCGTGTCGGACCACTACCCCATGGCGGACCGCGACCTGCTGCTCGCGGGCGCGTTCCTGCACGACGTGATGAAGGGCGGCGACGGGGCCTCCGACAAGGGCTTCGACACCTCCGACGAGGGCCGCCTGGTGGGCCACGCGGTGCTGGCCGCGCAGAAGATCCGCGAGAAGACGCTGGGCATCCCCGGCTTCCCGCCGCTGCTGGAGCAGCACCTGACGCACCTGGCGATCTCCCAGCAGGGCCCGTCCGGCGCCCCCGGCGTGAAGGTGCCGGTGACGCTGGAGGCGCAGATCGTGGACACGCTCAGCTCGCTCGACGCGCGCATCGCGTCGTGGGTGGAGGCCATGCAGCGCGATCCGAACGAGCGCTGGACGGAGCACCTGCGCGCCTACGACCGTCCGCTCTGGAAGGGCTTCGCGCCCACCGGCCGCGGCCGGGCCCCGGTGGAGGCGGGCGGCCGCCGCAAGCACCGCGAGGAGAAGCGCAAGGCGCGTGGCGACAAGGGCCCGCCCTCGCAGGCCAGCGCCGAGGCCGGCGCGACGCCCGCCGCGCAGGAGGCCCGTCCGGAGCGTCCGCCGCGGCCTCCCCGCGAGCCCCGCGCCGAGCGCCCCCCGCGCGAGGAGCGTGGCCCCCGTGAGGAGCGCCCCGCCCGTCCGCCGCGTGAGGACCGTCCGCCGCGCGACCCCAAGAGCCTGCCCGGCGAGCTGACCTTCAAGCCGTTCAGCGCGCTGGCGCCGAGCGCGCCCGTGAAGTCCGGTGGTGAGGGCGGTGGCTCCTCGGAGGGCTGAAGTCCATGGCGAAGCGGCTGGGAGAGCGGTTGATTGAGGCCGGCCTCGTGACGCCAGGGGCCGTGGAGCAAGGTCTGGAGCACCAGAAGATCACCGGCCACAAGCTGGGGGACTGTCTGGTGGAGCTGGGCCTGCTCCAGGAGGCCGCGCTGCTGCGGCTCCTGGCCAACGAGTTCCAGACCCGCTTCGTCACCGCGGACAAGCTGGCCAAGGTCCGCATCGACACGAAGGTGCTCGACAAGCTGCCGGTCCGGCTGGCGGAAGCGCAGAACGTGCTCCCGCTGGCCGTGGATCCGGAGCGCAAGCTGTTGTCGGTGGTGGCCGCCGAGCCACAGAACAAGTCGCTGCTGGATGAGATCGCCCTCGTCACGGGCATGTCGGAGGTCTACGCGTACATCGGCCTGCGCAGCGCCATCTCCGCCGCGATCCGCAAGCACTACTACGGCGACCCCACCGCGTTCACCACGCTCCTGGAGGGCCCCTCCACGGGTGGGCCCCGCCGTCCGGACACGCCGTCCAACACCCACGTGGGCACGGAGCCCGGCCGGAGTGGCACCTCCGCGGGACGCAGCGCCACCAGCATCCAGATGCGCCTGGAGACGGACGCGCGGATGCGGCTGCAGCGCTCCGGCAGCGGCACGAACGTGGCGCGCGTCTCCACGCAGCGGCGCGAGCCGGGCGGCCCGCGCGGGCTCATCAGCGACACGGACTACGTGGAGACGCTGAGCCTGATGGTGGGCCTGCTGGAGCAGGACCGGCCCCGGCACCGGGGCCACTCGGCGCAGCTGGCGCGACAGGCGGGCATCGTCGGTCAGCGCATGGGCATGCCGCACAAGGAGCTGGCCGCGCTGTCCATCGCCGCGTACCTGCACGACCTGGGCAAGCCCCCGGAGCGCCACTTCTCGCTCGCGAGCAACGCGGCCAACGCGGAGTGGAAGGCCCAGGCGAAGGCGTGCTGCCGCGCGCCGACGAAGCTCTTCGAGACGGTGCACCTGCCCGCGCAGGTGAACACCATCCTCGCGCAGCTGTACGAGGCCTGGGACGGCTCCGGCACCCCCCAGGGCGCCAAGGGCGAGGACATCACCCTGGGCGCGCGCATCCTGGCCGCGGTGGACAGCTTCCTGGAGCTGACCAAGAATCCGGGCAACGCGCACGGCCGCGTCTTCACCAAGCCGCAGGCGCTGGAGCACCTGCGCAAGAACGCGGGCGTGCTCTACGACCCGGTGGTGGCGGACATCGTCGGCCAGCTCCAGAGCGGCTCGCTGCTGGTGCACCGGCTGGCCAGCGAGGGTCGGCAGGTGCTCATCGCCGAACCGGACGAAGCCACGCGCGGGGAGCTGCTGGAGGCGGTGCTCAAGCAGGAGCTGGTGGCGCACGCGCTGTCCACGCTGGACGGAGCCCTGGACGGCCTGGCGCGGCAGGACTGCGACGTGCTGGTGGTGAGCCTGCGGCTGGGACAGCAGGAAGTGATGGACCTGCTGGAGGCCGTCCGCTCCATGCCGGAGAGCGCGGGCCTGCCCATCGCCGTGGTGGGCGAGCCGGATGCCCAGGCGCGCGAGCGGCTGCTGATGGCGGGCGCGACGGCGGTGCTGTCCGCGTCCGACAAGCCGGAGGTCGCGCGCACCGTCCACGCGCTCTTCCAGGACCGGGTGCAGCACAACGGCCCGGGCCGGGTGGTGCGGGGCAGCTTCGACGAGCTTCCCCCGCGCGAGCTGCTGCGCACGCTGGGCGGCGGCAAGAAGAGCGGGAAGCTCCAGCTGCGGCACCACACGCTGGAGGGCTCGCTGCACCTGGAGCGGGGCCGCGTGGTGCACGCCGCGTTCGGTGGACACGCGGGCGAGCCCGCGCTGCAGGCCCTGCTGAAGCTGAAGCAGGCGGACTTCGTCTACGACCCGGACGCCCTGCTCCTGGACATGCCGCAGTTGGACCAGGACCTGGAGGCCCTGGCCAACGCGCTCAGTCCAGCGTGAGGTTGAAGAGGCGGGCCGCGTTCGCCGTGGTGACGCGGGCCACCTCTTCCAGCGAGACGCCCTTCAGCTCCGCCACCTTCTTCGCCGTCTCCAGCACGTGCGCGGGCTCGTTCTTGCGGCCGCGGTGGGGCACCGGCGCGAGGAAGGGGCTGTCCGTCTCCACCATCAGGCGCTCCAGCGGCGCGAAGCGCACCGCGTCCTGGAGGGCTTCGGTCTTCTTGTAGGTGATGACGCCGGAGAGCGACAGGAAGAAGCCCCGGTCCAGGTACTTGCGCGCCGCGGCCGTGTCCCCGGTGAAGCAGTGGATGACGCCGTTCGTGACGTCCTCCGCCGCCAGCGCCGCGTCGCAGTCGTCATGCGCGTCGCGCACGTGCACCACCAGCGGCTTGCCCAGGCGCTTCGCGAGCGCGCACTGGCGCCGGAAGACGGTGGCCTGCACCTCGCGCGGCGAGCGGTCGTAGTAGTAGTCCAGCCCGGCCTCGCCCACCGCGCGCAGCTCCGGACGGGCGCAGGTGCGCTCCAGCATCTCGAAGTCCGCTTCGGTGGCGCGGGCGGCCTCGTGCGGGTGGATGCCCAGCGTGGGCGACAGGAACTCCGGGTGCCGCGCGGCCACCTCCAGCGCGTGGCCCCAGTCCCCGGGGCCGTGGAACTGCCCCACCAGCACCGCGTGCACCAGCCCCGCGGCCCGCGCGCGCTCCAGCACCGGCGCCACGTCCGCGTAGTCCTTCGGCTCCAGGTGGCAGTGCGCATCAACCAGTCTCATGGGCCCTCCCGAAACAGCTCTTCCAGTTCGCTGCGCGCGTCCTCCGAGGCGAAGGTGGGCACGGCGGCGCGCACGCGCTCCAGCCCCTCCGCCACGCCCAGGCGCCACACGCCATCCGCCGCGTCCAGCCGGTCGTCCTCGGGGGCGCTCCGGTCCTCCAGCACGGCGAGCAGCCAGGGCAGCGCCCGGGCATCTCCCAGCCGGCCCAGCCCGCGCGCGGCGGCGCCCCGGCATGCGTCCTTCGCGTCGCCGAGGATGTCCTTCAGCCGCTCCAGCGCGCCCGGCACCTTCAGCTCGCCGCACAGCTCCACCGCGAGCGCCCGGTCCGCGCTCCACTTCTTGCGCGTGCGCTGCATCAGCCAGTCCGCGCCCTCGGGGTCGCCCAGCTTCATCAGCACGCCGGCCGCCTGCGTCTTGTCGAAGGCGGGCAGCAGCCACTTGCCGAAGAGGCGCTTCACCGCGGGAAGCGCCCGCGCGTCCTCCAGCTCCGCGAGCGCCCCCAGCGCCCGGAAGCGCAGCGTGTCCACGTCCAGCGCGGCCACGAGGACCTCCAGGCCCGCGGGGTGCTTGAGGGCGGCGATGCCTCGCGCGGCCTCGAAGCGCACCTCCGGCGTGGGGTCCTCCAACATGCCCGCGAGCGCCCCGCGCGCATGGGGCAGCGCCAGGTCCGCGAGCCGGCCGGTGGCCTCCAACCGCACCCGGGTGTCGTCGTCGCGCAAGCGGGGCAGCAGCATGTCCGGGAGCTGCTCCGGCGGCAGCACCACCGAGGCCAGACTCACCCCCGAGCGGCGCACCTCCGGCTGGGCATCCCCGAGCAGTCGCGCGAGCACGTCCAGGAACTCCGCGGCGTGCGCGGGCTCCTCGGAGGCCAGTTGGAACAGCAGGTCCGCCGCCTCGGCCCGGCTCGCCGGACGCTTCTCCCGCTCCAGGGTCAACAGAGCGCGATCCCGCTCGGCACGCCAATCCGCCACGTCGTGTCACCTCGTTCGCCGGGGAGCGAAAGAGCCCCCCGGAACGTCCTTGAAGCCACCTCGAAACCACTTCCGCGCCCTGGCGCGAGCGGGGGGAACTCCCTGCACGGCCCGGGGGCATCGCGCTCATCCGGTGGCCGCTGGATGCCACGGGCGGTCCGGCGCCGCGCCGCCTCACGGCATCCCCGCGGAGCCCGGATGCGTGCTCCGAGGATGAACCGGGGGAGGCCCCCCGGCCCGTCCTCGAGCCCGCGACCGCGCGCTACTTCACGTCGCTGCCGGGCGCCACGTCGCCCGGATCCAACAGGGACAGGTCCTTGCCGCCCGAGCCGGCCGTCAGCAGCATGCCGCGCGACTCGATGCCCTTGAGCTTGCGCGGCTTGAGGTTCGCCACCACCACCACGCGACGGCCCGCCACGGCCTCCGGCG
Organism: Corallococcus silvisoli; assembly: GCF_009909145.1. Classification (NCBI taxonomy): domain Bacteria; kingdom Pseudomonadati; phylum Myxococcota; class Myxococcia; order Myxococcales; family Myxococcaceae; genus Corallococcus; species Corallococcus silvisoli. The sequence continues at coordinate 252,284 of NZ_JAAAPJ010000008.1, read as the reverse complement.
CGTACGCCTCCGCGATGCCGGAGACGATGGTGCGCGGCGCGCCCTCGCCCAGGTCCACGTCCAGCTTGAGCAGCTTGTCCGCGCCCTTCACCTTCTCCGCGGCCACGATGCGCCCCGCCTTCAGCACCACCTTGGCGAAGTCCGCGTACTCGATGTCGGCGGCGGGCGCGGCCTCGCCGGCGGGGGACGCCGGTGGGGTGGGCACCGCGGGCTGCGCCTCCGGGCTCTTCGCTTCCATGGACTTCTTCTCCGTCTTCGTGTCCTTGCCGCCAGCCTTCGCGGGCTGGGCGACAGGCGCGCCCTCGGGCGCCTTGATGATGGCGTTGACGCGGTCCTCTTCCAGCCGGGGCAACAGCGGCTCCGGCGTGCCCAGCGGATGGGCGCGGTCGAGCAACGGGTACTTCGCGGTGGCCAGCGCCTGGAACGTCAGGGGCGGCGCGTTGAGCTGGGCGAACAGCTTCTCCGACAGCCGAGGCGTCACTGGCGCGAGCAGCGCGCCCAGCAGGTACGCCACGTCCGCCGCGTCCGACAGGTCCGCCCGCGCCGCCTCCACGTCCTTCTTCACCTGCGCCCACGGCGCCTGCGTCTGCAGGAACGCGTTCGCCGTGGAGGCGATCTCCGTGATGACCTTGATGGCGGCGCGGTACTCCAGCTTCTCGAACGCGTCGCGCACCTCCGGCACCCGGGCCAGGGCGTCCTCCACCAGCTTGCGCCCCGCCCCGTCCGCGCGGCCCGGCGCGAGCTTCTTCTCCAGCGGTCCGGCCAGCAGCGACAGCGCGCGGTTGGCCAGGTTGCCCACGTTGTTGACGAGCTCGCCGTTCACCCGGAGGCGGAAGTCCTTGAGGTTGAGGTCCAGGTCCTCCACGCCCGCGCCCAGGTTGGCCGCGTAGAAGTAGCGCAGGTAGGTCGGGTCCAGCAGGTCCAGATAGTCGCGGGCGGCCACCATGGTGCCGCGGCTCTTGGACATCTTCTCCCCGTTCACCGTCAGGTGCCCGTGCACCTTGATCTCATTGGGGATGTGGAGCCCCGCGACCTTCAGCACCGCGGGCCAGAACAGCGCGTGGAAGTAGACGATGTCCTTGCCGATGAAGTGGACGATGCGCGTGGGGGCGTCCTTGCCCCAGTACTCCAGCGCGTCCTTCGCGCGGCCGGACTCCTTCGCCCACTTCTCCGTGGTCGCGATGTACCCGATGGGCGCATCCAGCCAGACGTAGAAGAACTTGTCCGTCTCCCCGGGGATCGCGAAGCCGAAGTACGGCCCGTCGCGGCTGATGTCCCAGTCCGACAGGCCCTTCTCGAAGAAGCCCTGGAGCTGGGCGGCGAGGCCCGGGTGGATGAAGCCGGGGCGCTTCAGGACCTCCTGGAGGAAGTCCGCGTGGCGCGACAGCTTGAAGAACAGGTGCACGGAGTTGCGGCGCACCGGCGGCGTGCCGCACAGCGCGCAGCGCGGGTCGATGAGGTCCGTGGGGTTGTAGGTCTTGCCGCACTTCTCGCACGCGTCGCCGTATTGATCCGGCGACTTGCAGTTGGGACAGGTGCCCCGGATGAAGCGGTCCGGAAGGAAGCGCTTGTCCTTCTCGCAGTAGGTCTGCTCGATGTCGCGGCGGTCGATGTCGCCCGCGTCCTTGAGCCGCCCGTAGATGAGCTCCGCGTAGTGGCGGTTCTCCGGCGAGTTGGTGGAGTGGAAGTAGTCGAAGCGGATGTCGAAGTCGCGGAAGTCGCGCTGGTGCTCGTCGTGAAAGCGCGCGACGAACTGCTCCGGCGGGATGCCCTGCTTCGCGGCGTTGATCTCAATCGGCGTGCCGTGCGTGTCGTCCGCGCAGAAATAGACGACGTCCTGCCCGCATGAGCGCAGGAACCGCACGTAGATGTCCGTCTGGATGTACTCGACGGCGTGACCGAGGTGGATGGCGCCGTTCGCGTACGGAAGGGCGCTGGTAACGAGGGTTCTCTCCGCCATGGACTCTCCTGAGGGCGGCGGACCATAGCCGCTCGGGGAAACGAGGTCATCGGCAACATGCACGCCGGGAGGTGCATGGCACGGGAGTGGATGTTATCGACCGGAGGCCATGTGCACCGTGCTCATCCTCCGTAACGTCCATCCCGAGTGGCCGCTGGTCGTCGCCGCCAACCGGGATGAGTTCTACGCGCGCCCGGCCCACGGGCCGCGGATCCTCTCCGAAGCCCCGCGCACCGTAGGCGGCCAGGACGTGGAGCGAGGCGGGACGTGGATGGGCGTCACCCACGAGGGAACCGTGGTCGCCCTGACGAACCAGCGGGGCGCGCGCGGCCTGGGCACGGCCCCCCGCTCCCGGGGCGAGGTGGTGCTGAGAGCCCTCCAGGCCGGCTCGGTGGAGGCCATCGAGCGCTACCTCGGCACCCTGCCCGCCCCGGAGTTCCTCCCCTTCAACCTGCTCTACGGGGACGCACGCACGCTGCGCGTGGCCTACGCGCGGCCGGGCCACGCCCACCTGCTGCACGAGGACGTGCCCCCTGGCGTGCACGTGCTGCCCAACGACAGCCTGGACAACCTGGCGCTGCCCAAGGTCCAGCGGGCCCATGCCCTCGCGGAGGCCGTGGCGAAGCGTCCGTGGCCGCAGCTGGTGACCGGGCTCCAGGCGGCCCTGGCCGACCACGCCCTGCCGCCCCGGGACGCCACGACGGGGCCGCTGGCGGAGAGCGACCTGCCCGCGGACTTCCTCCAACAGCTCCAGGCGCTGTGCATCCACACGGCGGCGTACGGCACCCGCTCGTCCGCCATCGTCGCGCTGGCGCCCGGCCGCGTGGGGCACTACCTGGCCACCGACACCGCGCCCTGTCAGGGCGGCTGGCGCGACGTGACGGGCCTGCTCACGGCGCCGTGAGCCCCCTGGACGGTCCCTGGCTCAGTCCAGCCGCGCCCGCATCACCGCGTCCCGGCCCGCGTCGTACAGGGCCTCGAAGGCGGCCCCCCGGCCGGTGAAGGCCTCCACCGGCGGCGACGGGACCTCCACGCGGACCTCCCGGACGTCACAGTCCAGGTCGGAGCGGTAGAAGGCCGGCTCACCCGTGACGTTGATGGCGATGAGCCGCGCCCCCGGGAACAGCTGGCAGGCGTCGTGGACGGGCGTCGCGGACACCCGGTCCGCGCCTGGATCAATGCGCGCCAGCGTCGCGTCCTCGAACAGGAGCGGATTGGCGGCGCTCGCGGCCACGGCCGACGACAGCAGTCCGTGCGTCACCGTCACGCGTTGGAGGCCCTGCTCCGAGGGCACCTGATGGAAGGTGGCGAACGGCACGGGGAGGTCCTCCACCCGCGCTCCCGCGTAGAAGCGCTCCAGCACATGGGTGAAGCGCTCGTGGCTCAACCGGGGCACCGTGGCAGCGCCGCCCGCCGCGCCCAAGGCTCCCGCCGCCACGGCGGGCCCCAGCGCGCCGCCCGACACCAGCACCGCCAACAGGCCGACGGCGGCCCCCAGCGCACCGCGCGCGGCGGTCGTCCGGCGCGTCTCTTCTTCATAAGCCGTGAAGAAGGCCCGGTAGCGCTGGCGCAGGTCGCCCCCGGGCGCGGAGGCGTAGAGGCCGCCCACCACCGCGCCCATGCTGTTGCCCACCACACAGTCGATGCGGATTCCCCGGGCCGCGAGCGCATCCAGCGCGCCCACGTGCGCGAGCCCCTTGGTTCCGCCCACCGACAGCACCACGCAGGTCCGCGAAGCGGTCGCGCGCGCGCCGCGGTGGCACGACGCGGCCCCCATGGCCACCACCAGCGCCAGCAACACCTTGCCCAGCCGCCGCCCCATGCATCCTCCTGCCGTGCGGGAAGCGAAGGCACCCTACCCCGTTCCCGCACGGACGGCGCCCCAGGGCCTGCCTCCTCGCCCGCCCGGCCCTCCACGCGGCCTTGATTGGCGGGGGGCCTTCGGACAGGAGGCCCGTCGTCCCCGCCATGCTCGGCGCCCTACCAGCCGCTGGCGCCCGGCGACGCGGTCGCCTTCGGGGCCCCGCAAGCACAAACCGCCCCCGGAACGCAGGGTTCCGGAGGCGGTCGGTGAGGCCATCACGAGGCCCGGCGTGGACTCACGCCGGACCCGCGCGAGGGACTAGTACGTGGCCTTGAGGGACACGCCGCTGTACGCCGAGTAGCCGCGCAGCATGATGTACATCTTGCCCGCCGAGGCCTTCGCCGCCGCGCTGCACGACTCGTTGTTGCCGGACAGGTACGGACGGCAGTCATACGAGGTCGTCGTCGGGGCGGAGCCGAACTTGATGTACATGTCCGCGTCGCCCGTGCCGCCGCTCATCGCGTAGGTGGACGCCTTGGAGGCCGGCAGGTCGATGCAGTAGTACGCCGACGCACCGGACGCGCCGGACAGGCCCGTCTTCGCGACGCCGTTGGTCAGCGCGGTGCAGGTCGGGGGCGGCACCGTCACGCCCACGCCCACCGCTTCCCACGCCGCCTTCACCGCGTCCTGCGTGGCCTGGTCGTAGCCCAGCGCCGAGGCCGCCTGGATGGTCCAGGTCTTCGCCTGATCGAACGTGGTGCTCGCCGTGTAGATGTCGGTGTTGGCCTTGTACCAGATGCGGCCGGCCTTCTCGACGCCGATGCCCGGGACCACGATGGAGCTGCGGCCGCGCGGGTGCGTGCCACCCTTGGCGAGCAGCGCGAACGCCAGGTTCGGGATGCCGGAGCTGTAGTGCACGTCCTGGTTGGAGTAGTTCGGCGCCCAGTCCAGCGACACGCCGTCCTTCGCCGGGTCGTCCATGTAGCGCAGGGCGTCGTTCGGGATGTTCGGCGTCCAGACGTCCTCGCCCACCATCCAGATGTCCGCGGCGGTGCTCCACGCCTTGGACTGGCTCTCGCAGATGGCGCCGAACGTGTCGGACATCGCCTCGTTGAGGCCGCCGGACTGGCCGGAGTACGTCAGGTTGGACTCGTTCTCCGTCACCGCGTGGGTCAGCTCGTGGACGGTGACGTCCGCGTCCTTGCCCAGCTCGATGGAGTTCACGCCGTCGCCGTCGCCGTACACCATCTGGGTGCCGTCCCAGTAGGCGTTCACGTAGTTCTTGCTGTAGTGAACCGTGCTGATGAGCGTCTGGCCCGCGTTGTTGAGCGAGTCGCGGTTGAAGAGCGTCTTGTAGCAGTTGTAGGTGTAGCCCAGCATGTCGTAGTTCATGTCGACGTGCGAGTCACCGATGGCCGCCTGGCCCTCGCTGCGCTTGAGCGTGCCCGGCGTGGTGGTGCCGTTGTTCGCGCTGTAGACCTTGCGGCTGAGCGCGGTGTGGATCTCCGGCACGCGCAGCAGCGTGGCGCCGTTGATCGCGTCCACATAGACGCGGTCGCGCAGCGGCATCAGCGCGTTCTCGCCCGTCACCATGACCTCATGGGCCAGGCGCAGCTTGCCGTCCTGCTCGCCCTTCACGTACACGAGCCGCGAGCCCGTGACGGCCAGGCCCGTGCCCTGCGTGTCGCGCAGCGCCGCCGTGCGGGCGGCCTCCGCGGCGACCAGCGGACGCGCGGACAGCGTGCCGCCGGAGCGCGCGGAACCGTTCGCCCCGAAGATGGAGCCCGAGCGGTCCACGTGCACCACCAGCTCCTCGCCCACCACCGGCAGACCGTTCAGCGTCTGCGCGTAGCGGATGTGCGAAACGCCCTGGTCGTCCACGGACACCTTGCGGACCTGCAGGTCGGAGGCGCTCAGGCGGAAGATGGAGGCGATGGACGGCAGCGACCCGGCGATGGACGTGTGCACGTCCGCGACCGCGAAGCCCGTCAGCGCACGGTCCGCCTGGCCCAGGCGGCCCTGGATGGTGTGCGGCGTCCCATCCGCGTTCATGCCGACAATCTGGGCGCCGGGGATGACGCTCAGCGCGCTCTGCACATCCGCGATCTCATCCGGCTTCTGCTGATCGTTCGAAGAGTTGGAGTCCATGCCCTCGACGCCGCAGGCGGCGAGGGGAAGGGTGGCCAGCAGGGCAACGAAACGGGTGCGAACCAAGGTGGTTCCTCCTGCCCGGCGTAGGGGGTCTCGCCGTGGCAGCCCTCCTTTGAGCATTTGTCAGGCCAACTCATTAAGTGCCCGGAATACCTCGCAGTAAGAGAAGAACTTGAAACGTGGCTGGCACATGAATGCCCAGGAAATCTTCTGAAATGTGCAAGTTCCCGTTACGTATTCAGGCCCAAGCGCCCGTTCTTCCTCGGGATTCCGGAAGAGCCGGGGGCCTGTCCTGAACAATGACAGTGCACACCGGGTGTGTCCTCTATTCGAGCAATCCAAGGTTGACGGCTTTTTCTTGGTGCGCAAAGGATGACCGGGATTTCGCGCGCCGTGCGTCAAAGCCATACACGGGCAGCGTGCCGCGCACCGCCGGGAGGTTGCGTCAACCTCAACGCGGAAGGCCAAGCAGCACGCGCGCGCGTCCCTCCATGGGCAGCGCGGCTTCTTCCACCGTGGTGATGCCCGCCTCGCGGGCCACGTCAGCCAGGTGGCGCATCCACGGCTTGTAGGGCATGCCGTTGTCGGAGCAGCACGGGACGACGGCGAAGCCCAAGCCGTGGCGCGCGGCGTACTCGATGATGATCCGCGTGGCGCCGTCCGGGTGCATGCCCACGACGAGCTCCGCCTCGCAGGGCTCTTCCAGGGTGAAGGGCCGCTGCGCGTACCGCACCGGCAGGTGCTTGTGGCGCAGGTCGAAGGTGGTGACGGTGCGCCCGCGCTGGGTGAGCGCCTCGTTGAGGCGCCCCTGCCCGCCGGCCACGTCGTAGACGCGGAGGGCCTGGGGGAAGCGCGTGACGAGCAGGTCCGCGAAGAGGTCGAAGCGTCGCTTGTCCGCCATGAAGCTCCTCTATCCCAGGCCGGGCCCGGTGCGCACGCCTGGTGCGCGCAGGCCCGCTGGAACGGGGCTCAGGCGCGGGTGCACACGGTCCACAACAGCCGTTCGATGACCAGCTTCCCGCTGGCGGACGACTTCAGCGCCAGGTCCGCGTCCGCGCAGGCCACCAGGGCGTTGAGCAGCTCGCGGCGCTCGTACCGGGCGGCCGCCTGCATGCCGAACGCGAGCGCCCAGGCGTTGGGAGTCTTGCGCTTGGTGGCCTTCAGCTCCGCCTCCAGCTTCGGGAGGATGCGCGCCTCCACGTCCCGGCCGGTGCGCGGCGGCTGCCCGCCCGCGTACTTCTCCAGCCAGGCGTGGTTCTCCAGCAAGGAGCGGACGATGGACGCCACGGCCCCCAGCAGCTGGAGGGCGTGCGTCCCCTGCCCCATCGCGTCCTCGGCGTAGGAGAGCGCGTCGCGCAGCTCGCGCTTCTGGAGGGCCTCCGTCAATTCGAAGAACTCCTCCTCGCGCGCGTGGTGCACCAGCAGCGTCACGTGCGCCGCCTCGATGGTGGGCCCATCCGCGTAGACGGCCAGCTTCTCCAGCTCCGACTGGAGCAGCCGGATGTTGCCGCCGATGCGCTCCTTGAGGCCCTCCAGCGCGCCCGGGCCCAGCTTCTTCTTCAGGGGCGCGAGGAAGTCCCTGGCGATCTCACTGAGGTCCAGGTCCTTGTGGCGCGCGGCCACCTTGCGCTCGAAGAGCCGGCCCTTGTCCTGCGCGAACTTGAGCAGCGGGCTGCGCGAGTCCACGTCCGTCGCCGCCAGCACCAGCGCGTGTCCGGGCGGCACGCCCTTCTGGAGCAGCTCCAGCAGCGCGGAGGCGTCCCCCTCCGGGGCGCTGATGCGCTCGTCGCGGCAGAAGGCCGCCGCTTCCTGGAGGAAGGCGAGGTCCGCCTCCGCCAGCTCCACGTTCAGCTCGTCCTTCCACTGCTCCACGGACGGCGCGCCGGGCACGCGGGGGTCCAGCTGATCCACGCCCCAGCCCGCCCGGCCCGCGAGCGCCAGCAGCCGCCGGGCCCCCTCCTTGCGCTTGCCCGCCTTCCACGCGTCGCGCGCCTTGGCCAGCGCGTCGCCCTTGCCCTTCTTGGGCGCGAGGAACTCCGGGTCGCGCACCAGCACCACCTTGCGCCCGGGGAACAGCGGCAGCGTGGCCAGCTCCTGCGCCACCTCGCGCGGAGAGGCCGCGTCCAGCACCGCGAGGTTCAGCCCCATGGCGGCGTCCGGCACCAGGGTCTTCACCAGCTCGTCGGCGCCCTTGCGGACCAGGAACTCCTCGCCCCACAGGAGGTACAGCGGCCACACCTTGCCGCCCTTCACCTCCGCCAGCACCTCGTCCATGTCCGCGCTCACCGGCCCTCCACGCACAGCTCGATGAGCAGCCGCTCCAGCTGCAGCCGGGGCGCGCCGTTGCGAGTGCCAATGGCCGTGCGCGCGGACTCCAGCAGCGCGTGGCGCCGGTGCAGCGCGGCCTCGGACATGCGCCCCGCCGCTTCCTCGGCCAGCCCCTTCAGGTCCCGGTTCGCCATCGCGCCCTCCGCTCCCGCCTTCACGAGCGACACGTCCCGCGTCCACAACAGGAGCAGCTCCAGCGCCGCGTCCGCGTCCTCGCGCGAACCGCCATGGGCCTCCGCGAACCTCAGCAGGGCCGGGAGGTCCTGGCCGCTCAGGGACTCGAAGGCGGTGAGGACGTCCTTGCGCTCCTTCAGCGCGTCCACGTCCAGCGCGAGCGCCCGGCCCAGGCTCCCCCCGGACATCACCGCGGCCAGGGCGGCGGTGTCCGCGTCCAGCTTGCGCTCCTGCCGCACGTGCAGGGCGACCAGCTCCACCGGCAGCGGGCCGAAGTACACCTTGCTGCACCGGCTGCGGATGGTGGGCAGGAGCCGGTCCATGGCGCTGGCCACCAGGATGAGCGTGGTCTCCGCGGGGGGCTCCTCCAGCGTCTTGAGGAAGGCGTTCTGGGCCTGGACGTTCATCTGCTCCGCGCTGACCAGGATGGCGACCTTGCGCTTGGACTCCAGGCCGCGCAGCGCCAGGCGCTCCTGGAGCTGGCGGATCTGCTCCACGCGCAGCTCCCGGCTGGGCGTGCCGGTGAAGTCCGAGCGGCCGGCGAGCCCCCGCGACACGCGCTCGTCATCCGGCATCACCCAGGTGACGTCCGGGTGCAGCCCCTTGGCGATGCGCACGCAGCTGGCGCACTTCCCGCAGCCCACGTCCGGGGCCTCCGGGCACGTGAGGGCCTGGGCCAGCCCCACCGCGGCCAGCTCCTTGCCGACGCCCTCTGGACCGGCGAACAGATAGGCATGGTGCACCGAGCCGGAGCGCAGGGCGGAGTGGAGCGCGTCCATCGCGCGGGGCTGTCCCTGCACCGAGGCAAGCGTCATGGGGGCGTGTATCTCCGCTCGGAGGGCACCCGTCAACCGCCACCTTGACCCCCGCGCGCGCGCCCGGTCTGATTCCCCGGGCGTGCTGACTTTCCTCCAAGGCCACCTCCCCCTGCTGGCGGGCTCCATCCTGACGGTCCTGCTGCTGGGCATCCAGCGCACCACCCGGGATCCCGACCTGCGCGACGACCTCCGGGGCGCGGTGCGGATGCTCGTCGCCTTCCTGGTGCTCCGGCTGACGTCGCGCCTGCTGCCGGAGGCCACGACGCCCGAGGCCCTGCGCAAGGCCGTGGGCGTGGGCTGGATGCTCACGTTCGCCTATGGCGTCATCCGCGCCGGGGTGGCGTTCGCGCTGAAGCTGGTGCGGATGCGCTCGCCGGTGACGACGCCGAAGATCCTGCGCGACGTCATTGACTTCACGCTGTACGCGCTCGCCACCGTGCCCATCCTCCAGAGCCAGCTCGACCTGGACCTGGCGGGCCTGCTGGCGACCTCCGCGGTGCTGACGGTGGTCATCGGCCTCGCGCTCCAGGAGACGCTGGGCAACCTCTTCGCGGGCCTGTCCTTGCAGTTGGACCGGCCCTTCGAGGTGGGCGACTTCATCCGCATTGGCGAGCACACCGGACGGGTGGTGCACATCGGCTGGCGCTCCATCCGCATCGCCAACTTCCGGCGAGAGGTCATCACCCTGCCCAACGGGATGGTGGGCAAGGAGCACGTGAAGAACTTCACCCAGCACCGCGAGCCCGTGGGCATCGAGGTGCAGCTGGGCGTGTCGCTGGACGCGCCGCCCAACCAGGTGAAGCAGGCCCTGCTGGAAGTGGCGCGGGAGATTCCCCAGGTGCTGGTGGAGCCGCCGCCCATCGCGCGCACGCTGGCCTTCACGGACTCCAACGTGCAGTACATGGTTCGCGTCTTCCTCAATGACTTCGCGCTGTCGGACAGCGTGAAGGAGGAGCTGCACACCCGGCTGTGGTACCGGCTGCGCCGCGAGGGCCTGGAGCTGCCTCACGCCCAGCGCACGGTGCACGTGCGCCGCGACACGCCCGCGAAGCGCCGGGAGCTGGCCGAGGACACGGTGCGGGATCTGTTGCGCCAGGTGGACCTCTTCTCCCCGCTGGGCCCGGAGGAGCTGGAGCGGCTGCACCGCGAGGTCGTCGTGCGCCGCTTCGGGCGCAACGAGCGCATCATCCAGGAGGGCGAGGAGGGCGGCACCTTCTACGTCGTGGCCTCCGGCGAGGTCAGCGTGCGCGCCGGAACGCTCCAGTCGGAGATCACGCGGCTGGGGCCGGGCCACTATATCGGAGAGATGTCCCTGCTCACCGGCGAGCGGCGCGCGGCCACCGTGGTGGCGATCCAGGACTCCGTCCTGTTGGAGCTGGACCGGCCCACCTTCGCGCGGCTGTTCTCCGACTACCCGGGCCTCGCGCGACAGCTGTCCGCGCTCCTCGCCCAGCGCCGCACCCAGCTGCGCGCCGTGACGCAGGTCTCCGGCGGTGGACCGGATCACTCGCCCGAAGCGGGCCGCATCCTCGGGCGGCTGCGTCAGCTCTTCGGCCTCGCGCACGAGTAAGGGCTTCCCGCCGCGAGCGCCGGGGCAATCGCGACCCGCTCTTGCATGATGCGATGGCCTGGAAGGCATGCATCCGGCCACGACGCGGGGGCCTTTGACGCTTGGCGCTGGAAAGGTCTAAAGCACCACACATGCGATCCGCTCGTGGCTTTCCCGCGCGAATAGGTGCCCTGCTCCTCCCTGGCGCGCTGCTCATGGTCCTGCCGCGGAGCGCGGTGGCCACGGCGGAGGAGAAGCCAGACGCGACGCGCGCGGGCCTGGAGCGGCTGTCGCAACGCCGCGTGTTCTTTGGCCACCAGTCGGTGGGCGGCAACATCCTGGAAGGCGTCCACGCCCTGCTGCCCGCGCCGGACGCGCTCTCCGTGGTGGAGGTGAAGGACCCGGCCGCGACGATCCCCGCCGGCACGCTGGCGCACGCGTTCGTGGGACAGAACGAGCAGCCGGAGACGAAGCTCGCGCACTTCGAGCGGCTGCTGGATGGAGGGCTGGCGAAGCAGTTGGACGTGGCGCTGGTGAAGTTCTGCTACATCGACTTCACCTCCAGCACCGACGCGAAGGCCCTGTTCGAGAAGTACCGCGCCACGCTCGCGGGCCTGAAGTCGCGCCACCCGGGGGTCACCTTCGTGCACGTCACCGCGCCGCTGACGACGGTGCAGCGCGGGGCGAAGGCGTGGTTCAACGAGCTGCGCGGCCGTCCCGTCTTCGGCGTGGGGGAGAACGTGTCGCGCGAGGCGTTCAACGCGCTGATGCGGCGGACGTATGACGGCAAGGAGCCGCTGTTCGACCTGGCGGCGCTGGAGTCGTCACAGGCGGATGGCTCCCGTGAGACGTACGAGGTGAACGGCCGGGCCTATCCAGCGATGGTGCCCGCGTACTCGGACGACGGCGGTCATCTCAACGCCCAGGGGCGGACGCGCGTGGCGTCCGCGCTCGTCACCTTCCTGGCGTCCCTGCCTGAACCCCAGCGCGAGGCGCCCGCCTCCGCGAAGGCCCAGCCCTGACCTATGCGCATTCCGTTGATGATGCTGCTCGGCCTGGGGCCGACCGTCGCGCGTCTGAAGTTGCGTCGCTGTGAGTCCGTGGGCGCCCTCCCGACCGTCTGGGGGCGCGTCTGGATTCACGGCGAGGGGGAAGTCCTGGTGGGCGACCGCGTGGTGTTCGACGCGCGCATGGCGCCCATCGAGCTGCACGCCCAGCGGGGGGGACGGATCGTGATCGAGGACGACGTGACCATCGAGGGCGGCAGCTCCATTGAAGCGCAGTCGTATGTGACGCTGGGTTCACGCAGCCGGCTGGGCATGTGGTGCAAGCTGATGGACAACATGTACCACCCGCTCCGGGGCAACCGGCACGAACGCCCCCAGTCGGTGCCGCTGGTGGTGGAGGAAGGCGTCACGGTGGGCAGCCGCTCCATCCTGCTGCCGGGCGCGCACCTGCAGAAGGGCGCGAGCGTGGCGTCCGGCACGGTCATCTCGCGCCGCATCCCGGCGGGCGTGACGGTGGGCGGCTCGCCGGCCCGGGTGCTGCGGCGCGAGGTGGCGCGATGAAGCCCGCCATCCCTTCGCCGGCGGAGGCCGCCCGGCTGGCGCGCGCGGGCATGCGGATGGTGCGCACGGAGCTGTTTCCCCGCGCTCAACGCGTGGTGGCGGTCGCGCGAGCGCAGTGGCTCTTCCGCTCCTTCCGCCTGGGCCAGGGCGTGGCGGCGTACGGCCCGGTGGCTGCGCGCAACGACGGCCACGCGGAGCTGGGCGACAAGCTGACGTTCCTGGGCGGCATGCTGCCCACGTCGGTGGTCTGCTACGAGCACGCGCGGCTGCTGGTGGGTTCGGAGACCCAGTTCAACTACGGCGTGTCGCTGGAGGCGTGGGAGTCCGTGCAGATTGGCGCGCGGTGCATGTTCGCGTCGTTCGTGCGCGTGAGCGACCGGGATGGCCAGCGCATCGCGCCCATCATCATCGAAGACGACGTCTGGGTGGCCCACGGCGCCATCCTGCTGCCGGGCGTGCGCATTGGCGCGCGGTCGGTGGTGTCCGCCGGAAGCATCGTCTCCCAGGACGTGCCCCCGGATTCGCTCGCCATGGGCAACCCGGCGCGCAGCATGAGCCTGGACCTGGTGGCCCGCGACGCCACGGGCTCCTGACGGGCCCCTCCTTCGCCCGGTGCTCGTTCAAGCGCGCCGGGTGCGTTGTTTCCGTATCGCCTCCCCACACCCCAGCTTCAGGACAGGACACACCCCATGAGCACCCGTGACACGCTGCGCACCTTCATCGTCGACACGTTCTTCGTGGACGACTTCGGGGACGACGACTCGTTCCTGCGCAAGGGCCTCATCGACTCCACCGGCATGATGGAGCTGGTGGCCTTCATCGAGACGGAGTTCCACATCAAGCTCGACGACAAGGAGCTGGTGCCGGAGAACCTGGACTCGCTGGCGCGCGTGGTGGCCTTCGTGGACCGCAAGCAAGCGCTGTCGAAGGCGAGCTGAGACGCCCATGTGCGGCATCGCGGGGTTCACCTTCCCGGCGGGCGAGGACGCGGGCCCGGCGCTCCACGCCGACCGGCTGCGCCGCATGACCGCCAGCATCAAGCACCGGGGGCCGGACGCGCAGCGCGCCCTGCTCCTGGACGGCGCCGCGCTGGGGCACGCGCGGCTGTCCATCGTCGACCTGGCGTCTGGCCACCAGCCGATGCGCGACGAGGCCACCGGCCTCACCGTCGTCTTCAACGGGGAGATCTTCAACCACGTGGAGCTGCGCGAGCAGCTGTCGGGGGTGTATGCCTTCCGCACGCGCTCCGACACGGAGGTCATCCTCGCGGCCTTCCTCACGTGGGGCATCGACTGCGTGCGCCGCTTCGAGGGGCAGTGGGCCTTCGCGCTGTGGGATCCGCGCGACCGCACGCTCTGGATGTCGCGCGACCGCGTGGGCATCTGCCCGCTGTTCTTCGCGAGCCTGCCGGGCGGCCAGCTGGCGTTCGCGTCGGAGGCGAAGGCGCTCTTCGCGAGCGGGCTCGTGACGCCCGCGCTGGACGCGGCGGGGCTCAAGCAGACCTTCCAGCTGTGGGCCCCGGTGGCGCCGCGCACCTCCTTCGAGGGCGTGTCGCTCCTGCCGCCCGCGCACACGGCGAGGTGGCGCGATGGGACGCTGACGCTCCAGCGCTACTGGGACCTGGACTTCGGCGTGACGCCGGACCCGGCGGACGCGCCCCGGCTGCTGGAGGAGCTGGGCGCGGTCCTGGAGCGCGCGGTGCGGCTGCGGCTGCGCGCGGACGTGCCGGTGGCGGCGTACCTGTCGGGCGGACTGGACTCCAGCCTCCTGTGCGCGCTGGCGCAGGAGCAGCTGGGCGGCACGCTGCGCACCTTCTCCGTGGGCTTCGCGCACGCCCGGTTCGACGAGCGCGCGCACCAGGCGACCGTGGCGGAGCAGCTGCGCACCGAGCACCGCGTCGTGGAGATGCGAGACGGGGACATTGGCGCGCTGGTGCCGGGCGTCATCTTCCACGCCGAGCAGGCGATGATGCGCTCCGCGCCCGCGCCCTTCCTGCGGCTCTCCGGCTGGGTGCGCGACCAGGGCATCAAGGTCGTGCTGACAGGGGAAGGGTCGGACGAGATGTTCCTCGGCTACGACCTCTTCAAGGAGACGCAGGTGCGCCAGTTCTGGGCGCGTCAGCCGGCGTCGAAGTACCGGCCGCTGCTGCTGCGCAGGCTGTATCCCACGCTGTCGGTGAGCCAGCAGAGCGTGGAGCTGCTGCGCGAGTTCTTCGGAACGGGGCTGGAGACGCCGGACGCCCTGGGCTTCTCGCATCTGGTGCGCTGGGGAAACAGCGGACGCATCCTGCGCTTCCTCGCGCCGGAGTTCGCCGCGAAGGTGGCCCATGAGGACCCGGTGGCGTCGGTGCTGGCCACGGTGCCGGAGGCGGTGGCCCGGTGGCGCCCCCTGGCGAGGGCCCAGTACCTGGAGGCGCGCACGCTCCTGTCGGGGTACCTGCTGTCCGCGCAGGGCGACCGCATGCTGCTGGGCAACGCGGTGGAGGGCCGCTTCCCGTTCCTGGACACCGGCGTGATGGAGTTCGCCGCGCGCGTGCCGGAGCGGCTGCGCCTCAGGGGCCTGGACGAGAAGCACCTGCTCAAGCGCTTCTCGCGAGGCCGGGTGCCCGCCTCCATCCTGGAGCGCAGCAAGTTCCCCTACCGCGCCCCCATCGCGGGCGCGCTGGTGGGGCCGGAGGCGCCCGCGTGGGCCCGCGAGCTGCTCGCGCCAGACGCGGTGGCCGCGACGGGCGTCTTCGACGCGCGCAAGGTGGAGCGGCTGGTGGCGAAGCTGCGCGCGCCGAACTCCGCGGAGAGCGAGGCGGACACCATGGCGCTGTTCGCGGTGGCCTCCACGCAGCTGCTCGCGCATCACTTCCTCCGCCCGAGCCCCGTGCCACGGGCGGATGTGGACGCGGTCCAGTTGGAGGCGGCGTGAGCGCCCTCGCGGACACCGCGCCCGACTGGGTTCGCGCCCACGCGCGAGCGACCCCCGAGGCCCCGGCGGTGGACTCACCGTGGGGCCGGCTCACCTATGCGCGGCTCGAAGCGAGGATGCTGGCGCTCGCGGGGCAGCTGCGGGCGTCGGGGGTGGGGCCGGGGACGCGCGTGCTCATCGCCCTGCCCCTGGGCTGCGCGGCCACGGTGGCGGGGCTCGCGGTGCAGGCGCTGGGCGCTTGCGCGGTGGAGCTGGACCGCGAGACAGGCGCGGATTCGCTGGCCGGCATCCTCGCGCAGACGGGGGCTCGCCACGCCGTCATCTTCGGCCAGGACGCGCGCCGCTGGACGGGCCGCGCCCAGCTCACCCGCTTCTTCGTGGTGCACGCCGCCCGCCCTCCAGAGCGGATGCGCGCCCTGCTGACGCCCGCCGCGTGCACGTGGGTGCAGGAGGACGGCGCGGTGGATCCAGACGCCGCCGTGGAGCCGCTGGCGGCCCTGCCCTCCCTGGCACCGGACGCCCCCGCGTCCATCGTCTACACCTCCGGGAGCACCGGCACGCCCCGGGGCGTCGTCCAGACGTTCGCCAACATCGCGGCGAACACGCGCTCCATCGTGGAGTACCTGGGCCTCACGCCGCGCGACCGCGCCATGCTCATCCTTCCCCTGCACTACTGCTACGGGAAGAGCGTGCTGCAAACGCACCTGCTCGCGGGCGGCTCCGTGTTCCTGGATCCGCGCTTCATGTACCCGCGGGTCGTGCTGGAGGCCATGGCCTCCGAGTCCTGCACCGGGTTCGCGGGCGTGCCCCTCACCTTCGAGCTGCTGCGCCGTCAGGCGTCCCCGGACGCCTTCGCGAAGCTCACGCTGCGCTACCTCACCCAGGCCGGCGGCGGCATGTCCCCGGACACGGTGCGCTGGACGCGTGAGACCTTCCACCCCGCGGAGCTGTTCGTCATGTACGGCCAGACGGAGGCCACCGCGCGGCTGTCCTATCTGCCGCCCGCTCGCGCCGCCGACAAGGCGGGCTCCATCGGCCAGGGCATCCCCGGCGTGACGCTGGCCGTGGTCGCGGAGGATGGAGCGCCGCTGCCAGACGGCGAGGTGGGCCAGCTCGTGGCGAAGGGCGCCAACGTCACGCCCGGCTACCTCGACGCGCCCGAGGACACCGCCGCCATCCTCCACGACGGTTGGCTGTGGACCGGCGACCTCGCGTGGCGCGACGCGGACGGCTTCTTCTTCCTGGTGGGCCGCGCGAAGGAGATCCTCAAGGTGGGCGGCCACCGGGTGAGCCCCGCGGAGCTGGAGCACGTGCTCGCGCGCCACCCGGCGGTGCTGGAGGTGGCGGTGGTGGGCGTGCCGGACGAGCTGGGCGGAGAGGCCGCGTGCGCGGCGGTCGTGCTCCAGCCGGGCGCCACGCCGAAAGAGGACGACCTGCGCCGCTTCTGCCGCGAAGCGCTCCCGGTCCACAAGGTGCCACGCCACGTGCTGTTCACCGAAGCGCTCCCGCGCGGGCCCACCGGCAAGGTGCTCAAGGCCGACCTGCGCGCGCGCGTGCTGTCTTCACTCTCTTCCCCCGAATCGAGGTCGTCGTGACGATGAAGTTCTCCAAGCAGGTGCTGGAACTGGACTGGGAAGCCAAGGCCGCGTCGCTGTCGAGCGGGCTCAAGGAGGCCGTCCTCAAGAAGCTGCGCAAGCGCGGGCTGGTGGTCGCGGTCTCCGGCGGAATCGACTCCGCGTGCGTGGCCGCGCTGGCGGTGCGGGCGCTGGGACCGGACCGCGTCTTCGGCCTGCTGCTGCCAGAGCGCGACTCCAGCGGGCTGTCCTCCAAGCTGGGCCGCGAGCTCTGCGAGAAGCTGGGCATCCAGTACACGCTGCACGACATCGCGCCCGTGCTGGAGGCCGCCGGGTGCTATTCGCAGCGCGACGCGGCGGTGCGCTCCGTGTTCCCCGCCTTCCAGCCGGACATGAAGTGGAAGATCGTCATGCACGGCGACCGGCTCAACACGGACGCCCTCAACGTCTTCTACGTGGTGGTGCAGGTGGACGGGCAGGAGCAGCGCTTCCGCCTCACGCCCCAGGCCTACGTGCAGATTGTCGCGGCCACCAACTTCAAGCAGCGCGTGCGCAAGATGATGGAGTACTTCCACGCGGACCGGCTGAACTTCGCCGCGTCCGGCACGCCCAACCGCCTGGAGTATGACCAGGGCTTCTTCGTGAAGCTGGGCGACGGCTCCGCGGACGTGAAGCCCATCGCCAGCCTCTACAAGACGCAGACGTACAAGCTCGCGCGGCACCTGGGCGTCATCGAGGGCATCCTCGACCGCGAGCCCACCACGGACACCTTCAGCCTGGAGCAGTCGCAGGAGGACTTCTACTTCTCCGTGCACTACTCACAGCTGGACCTCATCCTCTGGGCGAAGAACCACGGCATCCCGCCCGAGGAGGTCTCCGGCGACATGGGCCTCACACCCCAGCAGATCCAGCGCGTCTACGACGACATCGACCAGAAGCGCCGCACCACCGCGTACCTCCACGCGCAGCCCCTGCTGCTCGAGGAGGTCTCCGAGCTGAAGCCCTTCAAGATCTCCTGAGGCGGCCTCACCCGCCCCCGGAACCGGAGGCCGCGTCGATGGCGTCCGCGGCCTCCACCCGGAGGCGCTCCTCCGGGGTGAACGCGTCGAAGAGCAGCCGCTGCACCGCGGCCTGACGCCGGGCCGGGTCCGGCTCGCCGCGGGTCAGCGCCTCGCGCTTCGCACGGAAGTCCGCCAGCCGCTGCTTCCACTGCGCGCGCTCCGCATCCAGCGCCTCCAGCCGTCCGGTGGCCTCCGGCCCCACGGTGGACAGCCGGTGTTGGTGAAGGTCCTCCGCCGTCGCGCCCGCCGCCAGCAGCTCCTGCTCCACGGCCTGCTGTCGCAAGGGGCGCACGGACTCCTCGCGGCTGGCGCGCACGTCCGGAGGAAGCCGCTCCTCCAGGGCCGCGATGCGCTGCTCCCGCTCCTCGGGCGTCAGCGACGCGTCCTTCTGGAGCTTCAGCCGCTCCACGGCCACCGCGTCCACCGCCTCCTCCTGCCCGAAGAGGCCGTCCGCGCTGCCGCCCAGGTGCTCGCGGCGCAGCTTGCGCAGCGTCTCCAGGCGCTCGGCGGTGTCCATCGTCGCGGCGGACCGGTTCGACGCCAGGCCTCGGGCCGCTTCGAGATAGGAGAGGTAGTCGTCCAGCACCTGCACGGCCTCGTCCATGGCGGCGGGGGGCAGGTGCTTCGCCCGCAGCGCCGCGAGGATGCGCTCGCGGATGAGCGAGGGGGACTCCTCGCCCGTCGCGGACAGGTAGTAGTTGAAGAACCGGCGCAGGTCCGGATTCGTCACCAGGTGACCGGACGCGTCCACCAGGACGGCGCCGTCCTCCTCCGTGTCCTGGAGCGACGTGGGCAACGGCGGCAGCGGCGAACCCGGCGACGGCGATGCGTTGCCCGTCACCCCGGGAACCGCCGCGGCCCCCTTGCCCGCGCGCGGAGCCTGGGCGACAGGCTCCGCGGACTTCGGCACTTCAGGCCCGGGCGCGCCCTGCGCCTGGCCCCTCCACCACGAGAAGACGCCGGCACCCAGGAGGGCGCACAGCGCGACCACGAGAATGACGGCGCGGCTCTTCATGGCGGAGGGCTCCACGGACTACAGGCCGGCGCCCTTCAGGCGGTTCGCCTGGCTGCGGAACACCGACTTCGGGTCGGTGAAGAAGGCGGTGAGGCCCAGCACCTGGTTCACCTCGTCCAGGTGGTTCATGTCGTAGTTGTCACGCAGCACCGTGCCGAAGTGCGAGCTGCAGCGGCCCACGAGGCCGTCGTTGGACTCGCTGTAGAAGAAGGACGACAGCTTCAGCGCGTAGTCCGACGCATCGAACAGGTTGGTGAAGGGGTCGGTGCCGGACCAGGAGTAGTAGCGCTGCCCCTGCGCGCCCGTCGCCGCGCCGCTGCCGCAGGACGAGGTGGGGATGCCCGCGGGGAACTTGGTGGTGAACTGCGACGTGCCCGTCTTGCTCAGCGCCCCCAGCGCGGCGATGGCGTCCTGGGGCTGCGTGTGGCCGGACAGCAGGCCCAGCACGGTGCCCAGGCTGTTCGCGAAGTACGCCAGCACGCTCTCCGTGAACGAGCCGCCCTTCAGGTTGGAGCGCAGGTAGTCCGCCAGGTCCGCGCCCTTGTGCGGCGTGCCCACCGTCGTCACCGAGGCGATGAGATCCGGCCGCACCGCCGCCACGTAGCGCACGTCCAGGCCGCCGTGGCTGTGGCCAATGAGGTTCACCTTCTTCGCGCCAGAGCGCGCGAGCACGTCCTGCACCTGCGCCAGCAGCGCCTCGCCGCGCGCCTCGCTCGTGTTGAACTGCGGAACGTGCGTGATGTAGACCTTCGCGCCGCCCGACTTCAGCTCGGACTCGATGCCGTAGAAGTAGTCCAGCACTCCGAACAGCGAATCAAAACCCGCCATGCCGTGCGCCAGCACGATGGGGTACTTCGTCTGCGTGTACGTATCCGCGGCACGGGCAGGCCGCGCCCAAACAGCAAGAACCGCGACAGTCAGAACGAGGGTCCGGACGGCGTTTCGCATACAGGCTCCTGGGGGAGGGCGGATCATCGAAAACGTTGACCCGCGAATCAGCCCATAAGGCGAGACACTGATAAAAATCAAGCCAACCTCGGATTTAACCGCAATGCATGTCAGGTCCGGATCATGCAAGCCGCGCGTGTCTAGCCTCTCTTCCCTCTGCGACTCTTTGCGTCATGAATCGAGACGCAATGCGCAATCACTTCTCAACGCGTCGCGCCACACCCAACGCTTCGCGTCGCGAGGGCAGGATGCGGGGTCAGCCCAGAGGAGAGTGCCCTTGGACGCGGACGCCTATCAGGCCTTCACCACGGAGTTGACGCGCAGGGCTGACGCGGACGGCCGTTTCCGGGGGCTCGTGGCGCTGGGTTCAATGGCGGCGCGGGACTACCTGCCGGACGCCTTCAGCGACCACGACTTCTTCGCCATCGCGTGGCCGGGACACGCTGAAACATTGCGACAGGAGCGCGCGTGGTTGCCGCGCGCGGAAGACATCGCGCTGGCGTTCCGTGAGACGGCCCACGGCCTCAAGGTCGTGTACCGGGATGGGCACCTGCTGGAGTTCGCGGTGTTCGATTTGGAGGAGCTGGCGTACGCGCGAGTCAATCGCTACCGCGTGCTCCTGGACCGGGGCGGCGTGGCGGACCGGATGGACGAGCGCGCGCGAGACACCGCGGCGGAGCTCCAGCGCACGGCGCCGGACGACGCCTCTCTGTTCGGCCAATGGCTCACGCAGGTGCTGGTGGGCCTGGGGCGCCACACCCGCGGCGAGGTGCTCAGCGGACGCGCTCGGCTGGAGGAGGCGGTGCGTCTGTTCCGCGTGCTGCTGGCCCGCCACGTCCCCGCCGCGGAGGCGTCCCTGCTGGATGGGTTGGATGCCCCGCGCCGCGTGGAGCGGGTGTATCCGGGCACCGGAGGCGAGCTGGCCCGGGCGCTGGAGGGCGACTCACCGGGACTGGCGCGGACGCTCCTGCGGCTGGCCGAGCGCGAGCTGTCCCACGTGGCCGCGTTCCCACGCGACGGAGTGGCCGCGGTGAGCGCGCGGCTTGCGCCCCCGCGCCGCCAACCGCCTCCCGTCAGGCCCGCGCGGCGGCGTGCTCCGCGACGGCGGCCTGCTCGCGCGCGTTGTGCGCGATGACGAGCACCTGATCCGGATGGGGCCGGGCCCGGGCCCAGCCCAGGAGCGCGTTGAACGGGTCGGACGCGGGCGCCGCCGTGGCGAGGGGGATGCGCGCGTGGTGCGCGAAGAACAGGTCCTCCTGCCCCAGGTTCTGGCCCGCCCACGTGCGCCAGCCGGGCAGCGGCCTGCCGGGCGCCGGCTGCAGACCGGTGACGGTGAAGCCTCCGGCCGTGAACACGCGCGTCAGGCCCACCAGCGTCGCGCCCGTGCCAAAGCCACACACCACGTGCCGCACCGTCGGGAAGCGCTCGCACACCAGCGCGCGGAGGCTCGCCGCCCAGGACTCCACGCACGCCACCAGCGCGCCGTTGGTGTGCTGCCGGGGCCAACACCAGCCCTCTCGCTCGAAGTCCTGAGCCTGCTTCCACATGCTCGCGTGCGAGTCCGCGTGGCGCACCTTCCCCCCGAAGCCGTGGTCCCGGAGGTACGCCTCCCCCACGACGTCCGTCAGCGCCACCGTGGGCAGGCCTCGCTCGCGGCCCAGGAGGTCCAAGGCCAGGGCGCTGGACGCACCGGACACCTCCACCAGCCCACGAGCCCCCGGCGGCATCGCGGCCAGGTAGCGCGCGAAGGTGAGATACTTGAGGCTTCCGGACGGCAACGCCCCACCCCACAACACCACCGGCCCACCCACGTGCGGCCGTGACAGGGAAAACACTCCACGCATGGTCGTCCCCCCGGCGCGACAAGCCCCGCGCGCCCCCGACGGACAGCGAGTCTCCCGACCCACGCGCCGCGAG
Organism: Corallococcus silvisoli; assembly: GCF_009909145.1. Taxonomy (NCBI): domain Bacteria; kingdom Pseudomonadati; phylum Myxococcota; class Myxococcia; order Myxococcales; family Myxococcaceae; genus Corallococcus; species Corallococcus silvisoli. Next base: position 230,501 of record NZ_JAAAPJ010000008.1, on the reverse strand, counting down.
GCCATCACCCTGAGGCCCTGGGGGATGTCCCCCGGCGGACGGCGCGGAGGTGCCTTGGGAGCGAGGCCAGCGGCTATGCTCCGCGCCCATGTCTCAAGCACCGCGAGTCCGCATCCTCCTGTCGGAGACGTACAACCCCTGGTTCAACCTCGCGACGGAGGATTGGATCTTCCGCGAGCTGGACCCTCGCACCCAGACGCTCTTCCTCTGGCGCAACGACAACACCGTCGTCATCGGCCGCAACCAGAACCCCTGGTCCGAGTGCAACCTCAAGCGGATGGAGGAGGACCAGGTCTTCCTCGCGCGGCGCACGAGCGGCGGAGGCGCGGTGTTCCATGACCTGGGCAACACCTGCTTCACGTTCCTGTCCGCGAAGGAGGGCTACAACAAGTCCGCGAACATCACCATCCTGTTGGACGCGCTGTCGCGGATGGGCGTGACGGCGCAGGCGTCCGGGCGCAACGACCTGGTGATTCCGCTGGAGGACGGGCCCCGGAAGATCAGCGGCAGCGCGTACCGCGAGACGAAGGACCGCGCCTTCCACCACGGCACGTTCCTCATCAACGCCAACCTGTCGCGGCTGGCCAACTACCTCACGCCGCACCCCAAGAAGCTGGAGTCCAAGGGCAGCGCGTCGGTGCGCTCGCGGGTGATGAACATCCGCGACCTCCAGCCGGACGCGTCACACGAAGCCCTGGTGAAGGCGATGATGGGCGCCTTCTGCGACTTCCACGGGGGCACCGCGGAGCCGGAGTTGCTGGAGCCGTCGTTCCTCGAAAGCCAGCCGTCGCTCAAGCGCACCTTCGAACACTATGCGTCGTGGGACTGGCGCTTCGGCAACGCGCCCCGCTTCAGCCACCAGATGGTGGAGTACCTGTCGTGGGGCTTCTTCGAGGTCCACGTCGACACGGAGAACAGCCACATCACGCGCGCGCAGGTCTTCTCGGATGCGCTCTACCCGGACCTCGTGCAGGACCTGCAGGCGGCGCTCGTCAACAAGCCGCACAGCCGCGACGGGATGCGGCAGGCCGTCGCGGAGGTCCGCGCCCGCCACCCCAGCCAGGAGCGCGAGCTGGGGGAGCTGGAGGCGTGGCTGATGGGCCAGGTCGAGGTCTGACCCGGCCCATCGGTCTTCACCCTTCAGCGGTGGCCACCACCGTGGCTACCCCCACCGCCGTGGCCGCCACCGCCACGGCCCGAGCCGTGGGAGCCGCCGCCCCAACCGCCACCCGAGCCGCCGCCCGACGAATGGACGCCGCCGGAACCGCCGCCGTTCCAACCGCCACTGGAGCCACCGCTCGACGAGCGGACGCCGCCGGAACCGCCGCCGCCCCAATCGCCACCGGAGCCACCGCTCGACGAGCGGACGCCGCCGGAACCGCCACCCCAGCCGCCTCCGGACGAACGAACTCCGCCGCCCGAACCCCCACCCCACCCGCTGGAGCCACCGCTCGTCTGATGGACGCCGCCACCCGAGCCACGCCCACCCGGGGGACTCCCGCGGGTGCCGCCCCAGCCGCCACTGCTTCCGCCGTTCGACTGCTGGTGGACGCCGCTGGAGCTGCCTCCGCCCCTACCGCCGCCCGACGGGTGGTAGCCCCCACCGGGGCGGCCATTGCCGTAGCCGCCATTGGACGGGTGGTAGCGGGGACCGGGTGACGCCGGGTGCGAGCGCGAGCCGTAGTAGTTGCCCGGCCGCCGGTAGCCGCCGTAGTAGCCCGGGTTGTAGCGGTGGTAGCCGTAGCCGTAGTAGCGCCACGACACGCCCGGATACCGATACCAGGTGCGCAGGAAGGGGTTCGGGCGGCCGAAGGACACCGCGATGCTCGCGTGGCGGTACACCGGGACGATGACGCGCACGGAGCCGTTCCACGCCCAGCCGCCGCCGACGAACACGTAGGAAGGCCCGCGGCGGATCCAGCGCGGCGACACGAACACCAGGCCTGGACGCGGCGGCGCCATCCACGAGCCCGAGATCCACTCATAGCCGTTGACGCCCCAGTACCAGTAGCCCGGCGCCCACGTGTAGTCGGTGGCCGGCGCGGGGGGAGGCGCCTCCACGCGCAGCGGCGGCGGCGCCTGGGTCGCCGTCACGTCCTCGCTGGCGACCTCCACGGGAATCTCCACCTCCGTGGAGCCCTGCTGCGCCCAGCCGCCGGACACCCAGCGCCAGACGTCCTCGTCCTGCGCCCAGTAGCCATTGACGTACTGGTAGCCGGGCATGCGCTCCACCCAGCCTCCGGACTTGAACTGCCACTGGTCGCCATCCCAATACCAGTGCCCGGACGTCCACACCGCGCCGGCGTACGGGCGAGGGGTCGGAGACTCGGCCGGCAGGTCGGGCGGCGGGCTGGGCGCGACAGGCCCGGAATCCTCCGCGTTGGACTGCTCGCCGTATGCATCATCGCCCCAGTCGTCCGCGGCGACCGGTGCGGTCTGCGCGAGCGCCCCCTGGGTGGCCAGACCGACTACCAAACAGACCCACCATCGAGAACCCATGACTTCGTCTCCGATCTTCAGACCCTGAGGGGACGCGGGGCCGCTCCTATTTATTCATCCCGCGGGCCAAAGGCCCGTAATCCCGCCGACACTGCTACACTCCGTATGGACGCGAATGCTGCGCCGACTCCTTCCCACATTGCTGGCCCTGGGTTGTGGACTGCTGGCCCTCGGCTGGGGGTTGGTGAGCCTTCAGCGCATCTTCACCCAGGAGCGCGAGGACGCCCGCGCGCAGGTCCGCTCCGGGCGTGAGGCGCTGGGACAGCTCGCCGCGGAGTCGCTGCGCACCGCGCTCGCGCAGCGGATGAAGGCCCAGTTGCCGAACCTGAACTCGGCCGTGGGGGATCCGCTGCTGCCCGCGGAGGGTTATTACCTGCTCTTCCGGGGCCACCAGTTCCTGCCCCGCGTGGACCGGCTCCGGGACGGCGTGGAGGCCCCCGCGCAGGTCACCTACGCGTTCCTGGCCCGGGCGCTCGAGGATGGACCCGTGCCCCAGCCCTTCCAGGAGCGGCTGGCGAAGCTGCGCGCGGTGGAGACGGCCCTGGCCACCGGCAACGAGGGCCGCACGAACGCCGCGGTGGAAGCGCTGCTGCGCTACCACGCCGCGCATCCGCTGCCAGCCGAGCAGGAGCTGCCCTTCACGCTGCTCGTGGTGGAGCACCTGCAACGCGGGGACGCGACGCCGTTCCTCATCCGGTCGCTGGTGCGCGAAGGCCTGCCGGAGGAGCTGGGGGGCATGGCGCGGGGCGCGGGCCTGCAGCGGGACCTGCTGCGCGCGCGGCCCCGGCTCACCCGGGCGGACTTCGACTTCCTCCAGACGCGCATCGTGGCGTTGAGCCAGCTGCTGCACGAGCCCAGTGACGCGTTCGAGGCGCGCGTGCAGGAGGCGGGCGCGGGGGCGCTGGTGATGCCCGAAGCGCTGGAGGGCCCCACGCTCCTGGCCGAGCAATGGTACGTGGAGCCCGCGGCCGAGCAGGTGCGCGGACTGTCCGTGGACCTGCCCGCGCTGCTCGCGGACGTGACGCGGGAGCTGCGCGCCAGGGACCTCATCACGAGGGACGCCCAGGTGCGGCTGGGCCCCGGAGGCGTGGTGCGGCCCCTGTCGCAGCCGGGGCTGGAGGTGGCCACGCCGGGCTGGGCCGCGGCGGAGGCGGACATCGAGGCGCGCTACGGCCTCAAGACGCTGCTGGTGGCGGCTTGCGGCGGGCTGGCGTCGGCCATCGCCGCGCTGGCGGTGGTGGCCCAGCAGCGCAAGTACCGCTTCGTGGAGCTCAAGAGCGACTTCGTCTCCACGGTGTCGCATGAGCTGCGCACGCCGCTCGCGTCCATCCGCCTGCTGGGCGAGACGCTGGAGCGCAGGCTGGGCCACAGCCCGGAGGCCGCGGACTACCCCACCCGCATCGTGCGCGCGGCGGAGGGCCTGCACTTCCTGGTGGAGAACATCCTGTCGTTCAACCGCATCGACAAGGGGCGGTGGGCGCTGAGGCCCGCGAGGGTCCGCTTGGAAGAGGCGGTGGGCACGCTGCGGGACGACCTGCAGGACGCCATCACGGTGCCGGTGGAGCTGCGCTCGGAGGTGGAGGACGTGGAGCTGGACGCGGACGCGTCGCTCGTCCGGATGCTCTTCGCCAACCTGGGCCGCAACGCCTGCCTCTACAACCAGCGCAGCCCGGTGGTGCTCACCGTGCGTGCGTATCCGCAGCCGGGCTACGGCGCCACGGTGCTCTTCAGCGACAACGGCGTGGGCATCCCCCCGGAGGAGTGGGAGCGCGTCTTCCAGGACTTCTACCGGCTGACGCAGCCCGGGCCGGAAGTGCACGGCAGTGGCCTGGGGCTGGCGCTGTGCCGCAGAATCATGGGCCTGCACCAGGGCAGCATCCAGGTGGCCTCCTCCAGCCCGGAGGGCACCACCTTCGCGCTGACCTTTCCCGAGACACGCAGATGACGACGCAGACGCATTCCTCCACCCGCCCCTCCATCCTCATCGTCGAGGACGACGCCAACCTGCGCCTGGGCCTGCGCGACAACCTGCGCGACGAGGGCTACGACGTGACGGACGCCCCTTCCGCGAAGGACGCGGCGCCCCACCTCCAGGCGAAGGCGTTCGACCTGCTCATCCTGGACGTGATGCTGCCGGGCGAGGACGGCTACGGCTTCTGCCGCCGGCTGCGCGCGGAGGGCGTCAAGAGCATGGTGCTGATGCTCACCGCGCGCTCGCTGGAGGACGACCTGGTGCGCGGCTTCGAGGCCGGCGCGCAGGACTACCTCACCAAGCCCTACCGGCTGCGCGAGCTGCTGGCGCGCGTGCGGGCCCTGGTGCGCAGGTCCGGCACGGCGCCGCCACAGGTGATGACCTTCGGGACCTTCACGCTGGACCTGGGCCGCAGGGCGGTGCTGCGGACGGACGGCGGAGAGCTGGACCTGACGCGCACGGAGTTCGACCTGCTGGCGTACCTGCTGCGGCACCGCGACCGCGCGCTTCCCCGAGGAGAGATCCTGGACGCGGTGTGGGGCCGCGACGTCGTCGTGGATCCGCGCACGGTGGACAACTTCGTGTCGAACCTGAAGAAGAAGCTCGGGTGGACGAGCACGTCGGGCTTCACCATCCACACGCTGCGCGGCGTGGGCTACCGCATGGAAGTGCTGGGCGGCGGCACGTCATGACCGAACGATGACCAAGACATGGAGCGCTGTCGGCCCTCTGGGCCTCGCGACTCCGTACGTTGCTTCTTGAGGGGACGGGACGCCTGGAGCGTCCGCCCCAACCAGGAGGCGGGTCAGATGTTTGAGTCGGTCATCGAACGGCGAGGGTTGCGCTCGGGACGGTTCGGCACGGGCGCGTGGGTGTCCATCAGCGTGCACGCGGGGCTCCTGGGCCTCGTGTTCTTCATCTCCGGCCGGCTGCCCGAGACGCTCGAGCCGGAGCTTCCCGTCCTCGTCTTCAACCCGCCCTCCATCCAGAAGGGCGTGAAGCAAGCCGCGCAGCCGAAGCCGACCACCCCGCCGGCATCGAAGCCCAAGCCGCGCGTTGACCGCATCCCGCGCGAGCCGCGGCCGATGCCGACGACGCTGCCGGAGCCGAAGCCGGATCCGGGGCCGACGAGCGTGGCGGACGCGGCGAACACGACCAACACGACGGATCCGGGAGCGAGCGACCCGGTGGGCGACCCGAACGGGGATCCGACGAGCACCAGCCCCATTGGCGCCATTGGCGTGCAGGGGCTCGTGTCCGACGGCCCCACCGGCACCGAGGTGCTTCCCTTCCAGGGAGGGATGACGCCGCCGGTGATGCTCCAGGGCGCGCAGTTCAGCTACACGCGGGAGGCGCAGCTCGCGGGCGTGGAAGGCGTCATCGTCGCCAAGTGCGTCATCACCTCGGAGGGCCGCGTGCGGGACTGCCGCATCCTCAAGGGGTTGCCGTTCATGGACGACGCCGTGTTGTCGTCCCTCAACTCGCGCACGTATCAGCCCATGACCTTCCAGGGCCGTCCGGTGAATGTGTCCTACACGTTCAACATCAAGCTCCGGATGCCGCGCTGAGACCGGCGCGGTGCCCGCCCGTGAGAGCGGCCGGCTGGCTGCCTCCCCCTCGGGAAGGGAAAAGAATCGCGGCGGGAGGAGGGGGCCGTTAGGAACATCCCGTCGCGCCTGGCCATGTGCGCGATACCGGCACCGGAAGGAGCGGGCCTCCCCCGGCCCGCTCCCGGTGCCGGTCCCTTTTTCCACTGGAGCCTCGAACGCACGGCCCCATGTCTCAGCCCATGGCCGCCGTGTCGCCAGCGCTCGGGGGCACCGTGCGCGCGTTCTCCGCCAGCTCCGCGATGATGCGGACCGCTTCGTGCGCGGCATCTTCCGGACGCACGCTCGTGTCGGAGATACCGGCGATGAGCCGCGTGCGGTCGTGGTCCACCGCGCCCGGCCGGGCCCAGGTGCTCGCGGCCGGCGCCGTCAGGTACGCCGAGTAGGCGTGATGACCCGAACCGGGGCGCTCGCCAATCACGTGCACCAGGGCGCGCGGCCTTGCGTCGCCTGGGTCGCCGAACAGCAGCTGCCCGGCCTGATAGCCCGCTCGCACACGGCCGTGCTTCACCACCAGGACCTCGGGGGCCACGCTCCAGCCCTCTGACGCCAGCGCCGTGCGCAGCGTGTCCAGGAAGGGCGCCAGGTGGCCCGCGTCCATCAACGAGCGCGGATCCAACCCATCCGAGATGACGACCTGCACGTCCCACTGTCCCGCCCGCTGCTCCCGCAGCGCCCTCACCAGGGCTTCCGACGTCGCGTCCAGCGACTCGCCCGACGGCGGGTGCAGGATGTAGTCGCGTCGGTCCTCGGAGCACGTCCGCACCCGCACCGCGCCGGGCACGGCCTCCACCGCCTCGTCGGACAGCTCCGACCACAGCCCCACCTTGGCGTCCTCGTACAGCCGCCGCAGCTCCTTCTCCAGCGAAGGCTCCAGCGTCCAGACCTCGTCGCCGTGACCGACCGCCAGCGGCACGCCACGGGCGCCGACCTCCGCCATCCGCGCCTCCGCCTCCGCGCGCAGCACCGCCTCTGGCCGCGAGTCCCCCTTGTGCCGGCGGTACTGCACGTAGACGTGACGCGGATCCCCGAAGTGCTCCGTGGGCCGGCCGTCGGCGTCGATGACCCCCAGCCGCTGGAAGAAGGACCCCATCCGGTCATCCACCTTCAGGCCGTACCGCTCGCGCAGCCACACGTGGTCCTGGAAGGCCGTGGTGAGATAGCTGAGCATCGGATCATTCCGCGTGGGCAGCGCCATCAGGTACGCGGGCCCGGCCTCCGCGAGCTGCTCCTGGCACCAGCCCAGGTCGTCCAGCGACACGTCCATGTGCAACGTGGAGCACACGTCCAGGCCCAGCGTGAGGCCGTGCAGCTTACCCATCACGATGTCTTCCAGGCAGCAGCGCACCAGCTGCTCGCGCGTGCGGAACACCTCTGGCCCGATGAAGCCCGCCACGTCGTTGACGTGCACCCACGGCGCCGCCTCACGCCCCGCGCCCTCCTGGGCCAGCGCGACCCGGCGCTTCAGGGCCCTCGCGAAGCCGTACTTGCGCGCTTCGTGGATGAGCATGTCCGTGCCGTGGTGATGCCCGTTCGTCGCGTCCGCGCCCTGCCCCGTCTCGAAGTACAGGCCCCATCGCCCCGTGCGAGAGGCCGCGTGCGCCACCATCTTCTCCAGCGTCACGTCGAAGGTGCGGTTGGCGTCGTCGTTCCCACCCAGGCTCTGGAACCAGATGCCCGTGGTGCCTGGATGCATCGCCTCCACTCGCGCCTGCACGTCGATGTGGGCCAGCACGCAGTGGGGCATCACGTCTTCCAGGCCGAAGGTCGTCAGCAGGTCGAGCAGCGCGAGCTCCACCGCCGCGACCGTCGCGGGGTCCGACGACACCGGGTTGGTCCCCAGCACCACGTCCCCCACCGCGAAGGCCCAGCCGTTGAGGACCTGCCAGCGGATGTCCTCCGGATGATCCGTGGGCGAGTTGGGCTGCAACCGCGCACCCAGATAGCCCCGAGCCCCCACCCGGCTGCCCGGCAACGGATGGAACACGCGGCCCCCCACCGCCTTCAGCTCCGCGTCGCTCATCAGCTTCACGACACACGCGATGACGTCGCTGGGCAGCCCGTCCAGCACCTCGTACAGGGCCGCCTCCTCCCCCGTGAGCAGGAAGTCCTTCAGCTGCCCCAGCGTCCAGTCCGCCACGCCCTTCCAGCGCGCCTCATCCCAGGCCTCCAGGTTGAAGACGAACAGCCGGTCCTCGAACGGCGGGTGCGCGTGAACGTCATCCAGCCGCGTGCGCGACAGCAGCAACCGGGCTCGCTCGCGCGACACCTCGTCCGCCGCCGCGACGCCAATGGCCTCGTCGCCTTCCTTGAACGCGTTCGCCGCGCCCAGCACCTGCTGGTACAGACGCACATCGAAGCCACCGGAGAGGCGCTGCACGAAGTCCAGCACGTCTTCGTCAGGGAGGACGTCGGGGAGTTGGACGCTCATGGGGCGCCAGCATGAACCGGCCCCCCCTCCTCGCCACCAGCCCTCCAGGGCCCTGTCGTCTGGGTGACGCCCGGCTGCCTGCCCTGACGGCTGTTTGCTCCTGCAAACGTCAGGTCGTTCCCGCTCTCATGGGATCGCGGAACGGTGGCGGCTCACCCACCGTCCTTGCCGGGCGCGCATCCCGGAGACGGCCGCCACGAACGCAGCGCCTCCACGCGCGCGTCTTGCACTCCGGCCACGCCGCTCGGAGCGTCGAGGTGGTTGACGCCAGGCTCGCGCGTGAAGTCGAGCAGCCGGGACGGCAACGCCAGCGCAGGGCACTCTTCCACGAAGGCGGACTCGGCCTCCTCCAGGAGGATGTCCGCATGGTCCTCCCCGACGGCCCAGGACCACGGGAACGTCCATGTGCCCGAAAAAGGCTCCATGTTTCCCTGCGGAAACCATGTCCAGCTCAGGACCGTCTGGCCCGAGTCCCCTCCGACCGCCCCTCCGAGCACGCCCCCCTCGGTCCAGCCGCCCTTCGTGGGCCATTCGATGCTCAGCCCCTTGGGCACCGGAACATGCTGAGTCGCCACCTGCACGTTGTCGCGCACCTCCGGCGCGAGCAGCAGCATCCACGTCAACTCGCGAAGGCGATCCGCCGCCAGACGCCCCACCTTCACCTCGCCTTGCCGCGTGGCATCCGTGGCCGCCCCATCCACATCGCCCCGGGACTTCAAGACCAGTTTTGAGCAGCTGCTCGAGCGATACGCGGTGCCCGTTCCCAGATGGTACGCATCGAGCTGATCACAGAAGCTGTAGTGCCCCCGCCGACCCCGTACCACCAGCCAGCCATCCATCGGCGCGCGGATGCGCCCCAGGGGGAGGACCGACTGGAAGGTCCGCGGGCCCTGGATCCCGCCCAGGCACCCGCGCCAGGCGACGTAACGCAGCCGCGAAGGCTTCTTCTGGGCCACCGCCATGCAGTCCAGGGGAGGAGTGAGTTTGTCTCGGGAGAGGCCGGAGCGGCGCGGGTTCTCCGACTGGAACACCCGCTCCGCCCGCAGCAGCCAGGGTTCGGTCTCCACGCCGCACGCGCCTGCGTTCGCGGGACACAGCAGGTCCGCCAGCCGGTGTTTCGGAGAATGCTCGCGCGTCAGCACTTCGCGAAGGTCCGGCGGAATCACGATGTTGTGGCGCCCAGGAGCCCCGAGCTCCAGATGCGACGCGAAGAAGTCCTCTCCCCCGACGCGCCACCACACCTTCAACGCGAGCGCCGACACATCCGTTTCGTCATCCCACGCGACCGGCGGGCGCGTCTCCTCCTGACGGGCGATCGCGAAACACCGCAGGCCCAGCAGGGACGCCATGGCCGTCCGCACCGGGGCGACGTCCCCGTCGTCGGGGAGCGCCTCCAACTGCTGGTCGAGCGCGCTCAGCGCATCTCTCGCCGCGATCCAATCGGGCGTATCCGGGGTGCACGGCACGATGCGATCCACCCGCGCGGGTGCGCCCGCCAACAGCCAGCCAACCCCGACGGACACCAGAAAGGAGACGGACATTCCCGGCATCGCACCTGTTCACGCCCCGGGACGTCAAGTCTCCTGGCACCCCTACTCGCCAAGCAACGCCGACCAGAAGCGCACCAGCTTCAGCGCCTCCACCGCGCTGGCCCGCCGGTCCATCTCCGCGTGGGTGATGAGCGGCGTGGGCCGCAGGTGCACTCGCGTGGAGGGCGCCAGTTCGCGCGCCAGCAGCGTGGACTCGATGGCGGGGATGACGGAGTCGTCCGTCCCGTGCAGCAGGTACACCGGCGCCCGGGGCGCGGGCGAGCGCTCCGGCGACAGCGACGGGTCCCCCGCGAAGCCCTTCACGAAGGGCAGCAGCCGAGGGCCCAGCGCGGCCACGTCACGCGTATTCACCAGGCGGAGCAGCGTGGCGGCGGGCTCGGGGAGCGAGGCCTCCATCTCGCGCGCCGCCTGGAAGGTGGCCTCCGCCTGCTTGCCGTCCACGAGCGTCAGGTGCGACGCGTGCAGGAACATGCGCACACCGGTGCGCAGGGGCTCCACCTGCTCGGGTGGCACCAGCCGGTCCGCGACGTTGAGCAGGATGACCACCACTCCGTAGTCGTGGGGCGTGCGGTGCACCCCATCCGCCTGGATGCCCGTGCACAGGAAGGACAGCACGCGCGACAGCTCGCCGTGCCCGCCGAAGGACAGCACCGCGGCCACCTTGTCGCGCAGGTCCGGCCGGCCCGCCGCGACGACGGAGAGTCCTCCGGAGAAGCTGATGCCGAAGAGGTCCACCGCCCCCTCGGGAGCCAGCGCGCCCGGCCCCAGCGCCCAGAGGGCCGCGTCCTCGATGACGTCTGGCAGGCGCGGCGTGATTTCGTAACGCAGCAGGTCCGGTGGCTCCGGCGTGAGCACCGGCTGCCCGCCCATGGCCAGGTCCTCCGCCAGCTTCACCAGCCGGGGCTCGTCGATGCCCGCCGCGTGCACCCCCGAGGTGAGCACGATGAGCCGCCCCTTGCGTCGCTCCGGCTGGTAGAGCCGCCCGCGCACGGGACCATGGCGCGTGGGCACGCGCAGGTCCGCGACGGTGAAGCCCCCGGTGCCGTAGCGGGCCAGCGAATCGGCCGCGGCGCCATGGAGGCCCGCCGCGCGCACGACGAAGGACAGCCCCCGCAGCTCGGGCGGGAGGAGGAAGCAGCCCGCGAGCAACAGGGCCACGAGCCCCGCCCCGAGCGTCCAGCGCGTGCGGCGCTTCATTGCATCAGGGTCTCGACGAAGGTGCACAGCTGGTCGCGCTCGAAGGGCTTCTCCAGCAGCTCCCGCGCGCGGCGGCCGACGAACTCGCGCGCCTGCGGGTTCACCCCGCCCGTCATCAAGCCGGTGCGCGGCGCCAGCTCCGGCGCCAGCCGCTCCAGCTCCACCAGGAAGTCCATGCCGCTCATGCCCGGCATCATCAGGTCGCAGAGGATGGCATCGAACTTCTCACCGTGAGACAGCCGCTTCAGCGCCTCGCGCGCGTCCTGGATGACGTGCACGTCGTAGAGGTTGCGCAGCAACCGGCTCACCGCGCTGCCCACCGCCGGCTCATCGTCGATGAGCAGCAGCCGGCGCAGGCTCCGCGCCGCTCGCACCGTCGGCACGGGCCCTTCCAGCGGCTCCGCGACCGGCTGCACCGGCAGCGCCACTTCGGCGGACCGCACGAGCGCGGGCAGCTCCACGCGGAAGAGGCTGCCCTGATCCAGCTCGCTGGTCACCTCGATGCGGCCGCCCATCGCGTGCACCAGCGTGAGGCAGATGGACAGCCCCAGGCCCGTGCCGCCCCGGGGCGAGCGCGTGGTGAAGAAGGGATCGAAGATGCGCTGGCGCACCTCCGCGGGCATCCCGCAGCCGTTGTCCTCCACCTCGATGAGCACGTGCCCGTCGCGGCCCGGACGCACGCACAGCCTCAGCCGGTTCGCCTCCGCGGGCCGGTCCCCGAAGGACTGGAGCGCGTTCAACAGCAGGTGGGTGACGACCTGTCCCAGCCGTCCTTCGTTGCCGTGCACGACGGCCACCGGCTCCAGGTCGCACGTCAGGCGCGCGCGATGCTGCAGGTCATCCCGCATCAACCGGACCGCGCCCTCCACCGCGCGCAGCACGTCCACCGGCCCGTGCCGCTCCTCCTCCGCGCGGGAGAAGGTCCGCAGGTCGCGCACGATGGAGCGCACGCGCCCCGCGCCCTCCAGCGCCTCGGCCACCACCTGCCGCAGCTCCTCCAGTTGCTCGGAGGGCACCACGGGCTGGGCCACGCGCTCCCAGAGGTACGCCAGGTTGGAGGTGACGTAGGAGAGCGGGTTGTTGATTTCGTGCGCGACGCCCGCGGCCAGCGTGCCCACGGACGTCATCCGCTCCGCCAGCCGCCGCTGCGTCTCCAGGCGGGTGCGCTCGGTGACGTCGCGCACGAGCCCCACGAGGAAGCGCTCGCCGTCCGGCAGCGTGTACGCGGCCCGCTGCGTGAGCACCTCGCGCGAGCGCCCCTTGAGGTCGGTGAAGGACCCCTCGTCCTCCACGGTCTGCCCGGTGGTGAAGGCGCGCTCATCCTGGCGCCAGGAGGCCTCCGCCTCATCGGCGGGCACCAGCAGGTGCGCGGCGCTTCCCCCCGGCGCCTCCGCGGGTTGATCCATCAGGCGGCGAAAGGCGCTGTTCATCGCGACGAGGCGGTGCTCCCGGTCCTTGATGAACAGGGGCTCCGGCACCGCGTCCAGCGCGCCCTGGAACATGTCGCGCATGCGCCGGAGCGCCTGCGAGTCCCCGTCCCCAGACCGCCGCCGCAGCGCCACCAGCCGCGCGCCCCACCGCGTGCCGGGAGGCGCCACGCACTCGTCCACGCCGGCTTCGCTCAGCGCCTCCGCCTCCACGCCGTCGCGCGTCGTCAGCAGCACCAGCCACGTGCGCGTCGGGACCCGCCGGGCATGCACCGACTGGCAGCGCGCCTTCACCGCCTCCAAGGGACCGCCATGGTCCCACAGGACGAGCAGCCCTTCCGGCAGCGGCTCCACGGCGGCCTCGACGCGGAGCACTCGGCACGCGCGTCCTTCGGCCGTGGCGCACAGGTCGCGCTCCACGTCCTGGGCCACCGGGGCTGGGACCGCCACCAGCATTGCGTGCACCGCGTTGCTCCTCGCGCCCCGCGGGCTCATCCCTCCCGCGCCGCCTGTCCGCATTGCAGCCTTGACCGCGCCAACCCGTCAACGCGGGGCCGCGCGGACTGCCCGTAGCCCATTTCCGGGTCCGGTGGGACTCAGATTTGCACGGAACCGCGCGCGATGGCGCGGGGACCTACCTTGCACGACGGAAGGAGCGAGCATCGCGCGCAGTGCTGGGGGACGGTCTTCGCTGGGCAGGCCCCACTCATGCCGTAGTGGCACAGGGCGAAGTCGTAGCGGACGGGGTCTTGGGGGTCGAGCACCCGCAGGGAGGCCGTCACCTCCTCGGCGGTGCGCCAGGTGAGGTCCGTGCGCTTCGTGAGCCCCAGGTGGAGCGCCATGCGGCCAATGTGCGTGTCCAGCGGCACGAGCAGGGCGGAAGGGGGCACCTGCTTCCAGATGCCGAAGTCCACCGCGTCCGGGCCCCGCACCATCCAGCGCAGGTACAGGTTGAGGCGCTTCGCCGCGCCCGGCCCCAGGGGCGAGGGCAACAGGTGGTGCAGGCCCCGCTCGGGCCCCAGCGCCCGACGGAGCCCGTCCATGGGCACGTCCCGGAGCCCGGCGGTGAAGGCCGCGAGCCCGCCGTGGAGCGTTCCGCTCGCGGTCCAGCCACGAATGAAGAGGGCCTCCAGGCTGCCGTGCTCGCGCAGGGCCCGGCCCATGCCCATGAGCAGCACCGCGAGGTCGGTGCCCACGTTGAAGCGGTACACGAAGCCCGTGAGGAGCTCCTTCGCGCCCGCCACGTCCAGGGCCCGCACGAAGGCGGCGGGCGACGGGCCCATGCGCTTGAGCAGCGCGTCCACCTTGGGGCGGAAGAGGTCCGCGCGCCCGTAGGCCAGGGCCGCCGCGAGCAGCGCGCTGACCTCCACGTCACGCGGGTCCCGGTAGCGATGGGGGAACTCCACCGGGTCGAACCCGATGCGGGCCTTCGCGTCGGTGGAGGCCAGGAAGGCGTCCAGGCGGGGGCGCAACCGCTCGGCCGCCTGGGCGCTCAGTCCGGTGTGCGCGCCGCGGCGCTTCTTCATCTCGCGTGCTCCCACGTCGTCGGTTGGAGCGCGGCGGAGCGCCGCGCCCTTCCTGTCCTAACGCGTGAGCTCGCGCACCGCGTGGCCCAGCTCCGGGAGGATGAGCGCGTCCAGCGCCAGCCGCACCGCCTGGGGTGAGCCGGGCAGCGCGAAGAGGATCATCCCCTGGTAGGTGCCCGCCGTGGCGCGCGACATCATCGCGGGGCTGCCGATGCGCTGGTACGACAGCATCCGGAACAGCTCGCCAAAGCCGGGCAGCTCCTTCTCGAACAGCGCCCGCAGCGTCTCCACCGTGAGGTCGCGCCGGCCAATGCCGGTGCCCCCCGTGAAGAGCACCGCGCGGGCCCCCGCCGCCTGCGCCTGCGCGAGCGCGCCCCGGATGGCCTCCGGATCATCCTTCACCACGGTGTGGCCCACGACGGTGTGCCCCGCAGCGGAGAGGCCCTCGCGCAGGTCCTTGCCGCTGGTGTCGTGCGCCGCGTCCCGGCTGTCCGAGCATGTCACCACGTACGCGCTGACATGCACCGGCGCCCGGGCCTTGTGCTCCGCCGCTGGCCCCTCGTGCGAATGCGCGGGGGCGTGGTCGTGCGCGTGACCGTGGTCATGACCGTGCTCGGGGCCGTGTGAATGCCCATGTTCATGCGCGTGGCCATGGTCGTGGTCGTGCGAATGGCCGTGGCCGTGGTCATGCGGGGAGTGGGAATGGCCATGACCGTGGTCATGGTCGTGATCGTGTCCGTCGTGTCCCATGGTGGACGCTCCTGAAGGCGGAAGTAGCGGCGCGAGAGGGTCAGGCGTCGGGCAGGTCGACGACGAGCGTGCCGTCCTCGACCGCCAGTTGCACCGTCGGTTGGTCGTCGCACACGCCGGGGGACGTGACGTTCTGGCCGGTGTCCATGTCGAAGCCGACTTCGTGGCAGGGGCAGACGACCGTGTTGTCCTCGATGCGCCCACCCGACAGCAGGCACCCGGCGTGGTTGCACCAGTCGTCGAGGCCCTTGTACCGGCCGTGGATCTTCGCGATGCAGACGTTGCGCTTGCCGACCTCGTAGCCGCGCATCTCCCTCTCGGCGAAGTCCGCGGGCCCCAGCTTGATCTTCGTCATTGCCTTCCTCTTGCGTTCCTTTTCCCACAACGCGTCCTGGCCTGCACCCCTGTTTCCCCGGCATTAATCTCCCGACCGTGACTTCCGACGTGACACCCTCCCCCGCCGTGCTCACCGACAAGGCAGCCGTCGCCCAGGTCCTCCGGGACATGTCCCTGCTGCTCCAGCTCCAGGGCCAGAGTGGCTTCCGCGTCCGCGCCTACGACATCGCCGCCGACCGCATCGCCAACCTGCCGCAGGACCTGGGCGCCGTCGTCGCCGAGGGACGCCTGCAGGAGCTGCAGGGCATCGGCCCGGGGCTCGCCGAGAAGCTCACCGAGCTGGTGACGACCGGCCGGATGAGCGCCTTCGAGGAGCTGAAGGCCCGCTTCCCCGCCGGCCTCCTGGAGCTGATGAAGCTGCCGGACGTGGGGCCGAAGAAGGTGGCCGCCCTGTGGAGCGAGCTGCAGGTGGGCAGCGTGGAGGACCTGGAGCGCGCGTGCCGCGACGGCCGCGTGCGCGAGCTCAAGGGCTTCGGAGCGAAGAGCGAGGCGAAGCTCCTGGACGGCATCGCGGTGTTCCGGCGCGCGCGCGGCGAGCGCAAGCTCCTGGGGGACGCGCTGCCCATCGCGGAGGCCCTGCTGGAGCGGATCCGCCAGGCCCCGGGCGTGGTGCGCGCGAGCCTGGGTGGCAGCGTGCGCCGCCGCGCGGAGACGGTGTCCGACGTGGACCTCATCGCCTCCGCGGAGGACGCGGGGCCGGTGCTGGACACGCTCGCGCAGGCGCCGGGCGTGGCGACGGTGCTGGGCAAGGGCGACAGCAAGTGCTCCGTGCGCATGGTGCAGGGCGACCTCCAGGTGGACCTGCGCGTGCTGCCGGACGAGGACTTCGCCACCGCGCTGCACCACTTCACCGGCTCCAAGGCGCACCACATCCGGCTGCGCAACCTGGGTCATGAGCGGGGCCTGAAGATCTCCGAATGGGGCGTGCACCGCGACGACGGCACCAAGGTGCCCGTCCCCGACGAGGCGACGCTGTACCGGCTGCTGGGCATGCAGGAGGTGCCGCCGGAGCTGCGCGAGGACTCCGGCGAGGTGGAGGCCGCGCGCGCGGGGACGCTGCCGGAGGACCTGGTGACGCTGGAGGACGTGCGGGGCGCGGTGCACGCGCACAGCACCTGGTCCGACGGCCGCGACACGCTGGAGCGGATGGCGCGCGCGGCGCAGGCCCTGGGCCTGCAGTACCTCACCATCACCGAGCACAGCGAGGCGGCCATCCACGCGGGCGGCCTGAAGGTGGACGACCTGAAGCGGCAGTGGGAGGAGATCGACCGCGTGAACGCGGCGGTGCCCGGCCTGCGGCTGCTCAAGGGCATCGAGGTGGACATCCTGGAGTCGGGCGCGCTGGACTACGCGGACAGCGTGCTGGAGCAGCTGGAGGTGGTCATCGCCTCCATCCACGTGCGGCACTCCATGGACGAGGACCAGATGACGCGCCGGGTGCTGGCCGCGCTGGACAACCCGCACCTGCACATCCTGGGGCACCCCACCGGGCGCCTCATCCAGAGCCGGGAGCCGTACCCCCTGCGCATGGAAGAGGTGCTGGAGCGCGCCCGGGAGCGGGGCGTGGCGGTGGAGATCAACGGCAAGCCCGCGCGGCTGGACATCAAGGCCGAGTACGTGCGGCAGGCCGTGCGGCGCGGGGTGAAGCTGGTGGTCAGCTGTGACGCGCACCGGCAGGAGGACCTGAAGAATCTGGCCTTCGCGGTGGCCACCGCGCGCCGGGGCTGGGCCCGGAAGAAGGACATCCTGAACACCCGGTCCGCGGAGAGCTTCCTCGCCGCCCTGCGGGAGCGCTGATAGGCTCGCGGGCGCGAAGATGTTCCGCCCGCTCCTCCTCGTCCCCGCCCTCCTCGTCTTCCTCGTCATGCCCACGCGGGCCGGCGCGGAGGCCCGTCCGTCGCGCGCCGACCTCCAGCGCGTGCTGGAGCTGCACACCCGCTCCTCCGTGCGCGTGCGAGGCCCCCAGCAAGCGGGCCCCGGCATCATCGTGGGCGCGGACGGCCAGGTGCTCACCTCGGTGACGCACGTGGGCCCCCAGTCCGCCCAGGTGGAGCACGACGGAAACGCCCTCACGGCGCGCGTGGTGCTCTCCAGCGCGGTGCTCCAGGTGGCGGTGGTCGCGGGCCCTCAGGGCACGTGGCCCGCCGCGCCGGTGCGGCTGGTGCCGGAGGGGCTCGCGGGCCGCTGGGTGGTGGGCGTCCTGCCGGGTCGAAAGAAGGGCCAGCGGGACACGCCCAAGGCCGCCGTGGCCAGGACTGGCCCCGCGCCGTTCTTCGACGTGGACCTGACGCTCGCGCCGGGCAGCCCGCTGTACGACGGGGACGGGCGGCTGGTGGCCGTCGTCGTCCAGCGCCGGGGCCGGGGCGCGCGCGCGCTGCCCCTCTCCGCGGTGAAGGCGGAGCTGGCCTCGGCGGACACGCCATGAGCCGTCCCGCGGGACCTCCGTTCCGGCTGAGCGCGGTGCAGGAGGCGGTGGGCCTCTGGGCCCTGGGCTTCCTGGGCATCATCGTGGCGTTCGTCGCCGCCGGGAGCACCAGCGTGCCCAAGCTGGTCGCCACGGTGGGCTTCCTCTACCTGCCGCTCATCCCCATGCGCTGGCGCGACGAGGACTACCGCGACTACGGCCTCACCCTGCGCGCGTGGAAGCAGGACGTGCGGCTGTTCCTGGTGATGTCCGCCATCGTGGGGCCGCTGTTCTTCGCGGGCTTCGCCGGCTTCGTGCAGGTGGTGCCGCACCTGCCCCCCGCGCTCGCGCACCACCTGTCGCCCATCATCGGCGAGGGCCACTTCCAGCCGCGCCTGCCCCCGCGCTTCGGCGAGTGGGTCATCGACCAGCTCTTCGTCGTGGCCCTGCCAGAGGAGTTCTTCTACCGGGGCTACCTGCAGGCCCGCCTGCGCGACGCGTGGCCCCAGGGGCGCGTGGTGCTGGGCGCCCGGCTGGGGCGGGCCTTCTGGGTGACGGCGCTGCTCTTCGCGCTGGGCCACCTGGCCATCTTCCAGACCTGGCGGCTGGCGGTGTTCTTCCCCGCCCTGCTCTTCGGCTGGATGCGCGAGCGCACCGGCACCATCGTCGGCTGCGCCCTCTTCCACGCCGCGTGCAACCTCTACATGCGCGTCCTGGAGGTGTCCTTCTTCGGCGGCCCGTGACGGCCCTCGCGCGTCAGGATGGCGGCAGGTGCTGGACCTGGAGGTCCGAGCCCACCACCAGCGTCGTGCCGGGCCCGAGCTCCACCCAGCCCTGCGTGCGGGTGACGTGGCTGGACACCACCACCGTGCGGCGCCGGCGGTGCGCGCCCACCTCCGGATGCGTCTCCGGGGTGCCCGCGTCCAAGCCGCAGCGCGCGCACTCCGCGCTGCCCTCCAGGCGCGTGTAGTAGAGCGGCGACTCGCCGCAGCGGGTGGCCAGGAGCACCGTGCCGTTGGTGGCCACCAGGTTGAGCGGCGGCGTGCGCACCCGGCCCGCCTGGACGAGCGCGGCCTCCACCTCCCGCACCGTGCCCCGAAGGACGCGCCCCGCGACCTCCGGCTCCAGGCGCGGATCATCCGTGCGCCCCAGCTCCCGCAGGCGGGTGAGGAAGAGGGCGAAGAGCACCTCGCTGCCCGTGGGCCCCCGCACCTGCCGCTGAAGATGCTCCGGCACGTGGGAGAGCAGTGGACCGCGCAGGGGCTCGAAGTCCGGCAGCGGGTCTTGATGGGCGAACAGCCAGTGGCGGGCCCGGAAGGGCTGGGTGTTTTCCTCGGGCGACATGCCGGGCGGCAGCAGGCCCGCGTGGAAGAGCACCGCCTCCGACTCGTGGGGAGGCCCCAGGTCGTCCAGGGTCACGTCCGTCCCAGGTGCCAGGCGGCGCAAAAGGACCTCCTCCTGGGCGTAGGAGCCCACGCCCAGGGCGTTGACCCGCGCGTCCGGGCGCAGGACGACCTGGGACGTGAGACGGTGCAGTTCGCACCGCAGGAGATTGGGGTCCGACGACAAGGCGGCGAGGATGGCGGACAAGGCTGTTACCCCCCTTCCCTTCAAGGGATAAGTCCCGTGGGGCCCCGCTTCAGCGCGGCCCACCTGCTCCCCTGCTCTGGCGCTAAGCCCTTGAAATGGCTGGCATTTGACCACTCCGTGAATTGACACCTCACATCGTGGGGCCTAACCTCCGTCCGCTTCTCGGCACCTCCCCCCGAGGGACCGGGGTGCAGGACTTCACCGGAGACGGAATGGCGGACGACATCGCAATCGGCATCGACCTGGGCACGTCGTATTCGTGCGTGTCCGTCGTGCACGAGGGTCAGCCCACGGTCATCCCCAACGAGTGGGGCGAGACGACGCATGCCTCGTGCGTGTCCTTCCTGGAGGAAGGGTCCGTGCTGGTGGGCAACGCGGCGAAGAAGAACATCATCACCAGCCCCGAGATGACGGTGTACTCGGCCAAGCGGCTCATTGGCCGGTACTACTTCTCCGACGAGGTGAAGAAGGCGCAGGCGGTGATGCCGTACCGCATCGTCGAGGGCGAGAACAACTCGGTGCGCATCGGGGTGCGGGAGCGCAGCTATTCGCTCCCGGAGATCTCCGCGCTGGTGCTCAAGGAGATGAAGGCCGTGGCGGAGACGTACCTGGGCCGCGAGGTGACCAAGGCGGTCATCACCGTCCCGGCGTACTTCAACGACAACCAGCGTCAGGCGACGAAGGACGCGGGCCGCATCGCGGGGCTGGAGGTGCTTCGCATCCTCAACGAGCCCACGGCCGCGGCGCTGGCGTATGGCTTTGGCCGGGACGTCAACCAGCGCGTCGTGGTGTACGACCTGGGCGGCGGCACGTTCGACGTGTCCATCCTGGAGATTGGCAAGGACGTCTTCGAGGTGCTGGCGACGGCGGGCGACACGTACCTGGGCGGCGACGACTTCGACGACCGCATCATGACGTGGATGGCGGACGACTTCCTGAACCGCACGCGGTTGGATTTGCGGCAGAACAAGTACTGCCTGCAGATGCTCAAGGACGCGGCGGAGAAGGCGAAGATCGACGTGGGCCAGTACGGCACGGCGGACATCCTCTGCCAGGGCATCTGCCAGGACGCCAACGGCAACGTGATGGACCTGCGCAACACGCTCAACCAGGACCAGTTCAACCGGATGGTGATGGACCTGGTGCAGCGCACGTTCAAGGTCTGCGACGAAGCGCTGCAGAGCGCCCGGCTGACGGCGGCGGACATCGACGCGGTCATCCTGGTGGGCGGGCCCACGCGGCTGCCCATCATCCGCAACTCGGTGAAGCACTACTTCCAGAAGGAGCCTCTGGAGGGCATCAACCCGGATCAGGTCGTGGCGATGGGGGCCGCGCTCCAGTCGCACGCGCTGCTGGACAGCAAGACGGAGACGTTCCTGGTGGACGTCACGCCGCTGACGCTGCGGATCGGGACGGTGGGCGGGTACACGGAGAAGATCATCGACAAGAACACGCCGGTGCCCATCGACCGGTCGAAGACCTTCACCACCAGCCGCGACGGGCAGGAGAAGGTGAAGATCCGCGTGTACCAGGGAGAGTCCAACCGCGCCGAGGAGTGCGAGATGCTGGGCGAGTTCGAGTTCTCGGGCTTCCGCATCGGGTATCGCGGCGAGGTGAAGATCGAAGTGACGTTCGAGATCAACACGGACGGCCTGGTGAATGTCTCCGCGTGTGACGTGGAGACGGGCCAGAAGACCTCCACGACGATCACGTTGTCATCGGGCATGACGGAGGCGGACATCCAGCAGTCGATCCAGGCGAACCGCAACACGCGGCTCGCGGGCCACAACAGCAACGACCTGCCCGCCGTGGCCAGCTAGGCGCCGCCGATGTCCGAGCCTTCCGACCCGACCTCTGGCGCACCGCCAGGGCCTGTGGCCCCCGCGGCCCCCGCGCGTCCGGCGACGCCCGCCCTGCCTCGGGTGACGGCGTCCGTGCCTCCGGCCATCGCGCCCACGACCCCGCCGGCCGCGCCACGCGCGCCGGGAGCCGTGGCCCCGCCTCGGGTGGCTCCGCCCGCGGGAGCAGCCACCCGCGCCACGCCGCCCCCCATCGCACCTCCGGTGCCGGCGGACCAGCCCGCGTCAGGGCCGGTGGCTCCGGCGGCGAGGCCTGCGTCGGGTCAGGTGCCTTCGGCGGCGCCCGCGACTCGACCTGCTTCGGGTCAGGTTCCTTCGGTGACTCCGGCTGTACGACCCGTGTCGGGTCAGGTGCCTCCGGTGGCCCCTGCGACGGCGAGGCCTGCTTCAGGTCAGGTGCCTTCAGTGGCTCCGGCGGCGCGGCCCGCTGCGGGTCAGGTTCCTTCGGTCGCTCCGGCGACGCAGCAGCCCGCTTCGGGTCAGGTTCCTTCGGTCGCTCCGGCGGCGCAGCGGCCCGCTTCGGGTCAGGTTCCTTCGGTCGCTCCGGCGGCGCAGCAGCCCGCTTCGGGCCCAGTGCCATCAGTGGCTCCGGCGGCGAGGCCTGCGTCGGGTCAGGTTCCTTCGGTGGCTCCGGCGGCGCAGCCCGCCCCTGGGCAGGTGCCTTCGGTGGCTCCGGCGGCGCAGCCCGCCTCGGGCCCGGTGGCTTCTGCGACAGCACGGCCTGCGTCAGGTCAGGTGCCTTCGGTGGCTCCGGCGACGGCGAAGCCTGCGTCAGGCCGCGTGCCTTCGGTGGATCCTGCGGCACAGCCCGCTTCGGGTCC
Organism: Corallococcus silvisoli; assembly: GCF_009909145.1. Lineage (NCBI taxonomy): Bacteria > Pseudomonadati > Myxococcota > Myxococcia > Myxococcales > Myxococcaceae > Corallococcus > Corallococcus silvisoli. Next base: position 208,472 of record NZ_JAAAPJ010000008.1, on the reverse strand, counting down.
GGTGGCTCCGGCGACAGCGAGGCCCGCTTCAGGTCAGATGCCTTCGGTCGCTCCGGCGGCGCGGCCCGCTTCGGGTCCGGTGCCAGCAATTCCCGCAGCGGCGACTCAGACGTCCCCGACCGTGGCTCCGGCAGCGAAACCTGCCGCATCCCCTGGCGTGCCCTCGGTCGCCCCGGCCACGGGCACGCCACCGCGTCCCACTCCCCCAGGAATCGCACCGCTGGGTCCCACCGCCGGATCGCGGCCCACGGTGGCCGGGGTCCCCGCTGTTGGCGTGGCGAGCGCGACGGCTCCTGGGACCGCGCAGACACGGCCCACCGTCAGCGCGATGCCCGCCGTCGGAGCAACGCCGATCCAAGGCACGCCGGCCCAGGCACGGCCCACCGTCAGCGCGATGCCCACCGTCGGCACGACGCCGACCCAGGGCACGCCGGCCCAGGCGCGCCCCACCGTCGGCGCGATCCCCGCTGTCGGCGCCGTGACGCCGCCCCAGGTACGTCCCACCGTCGGCGCAGTGACGCCGCCGCAAGCTCCCGCCAGCGCCCGGTCGACCGCCAACGCAATCCCCACCGTCGGCGCGGTGACACCTCCCGTGGCCCCCGCGGCGATGCCTCGCGTCGCGCCCGTCGTGCCGCCCACCGCGAGCGCCACACCCGCGATGCCTCCGGCCATCGCGCCAGCCAGAGCGGACGCACCGCCATCGGGCCCCGGAGTGACACCGCCTGCGATGCCCCCCGCGCCCCGCCCGCCCAGCGCGAACATCCCGGCCGTCCAGCCCTTGCCCCCCGCGGTACCGGCCGTCGCCCGGGTGCCCGCCGTCGCCCCGGCGCAGGTCCCTCCCGCCGCGCGTCCCGTCCCCGCCGGAGGCCCGCTGACGCCGCCCCCCATCGCGCCTCGGATCAGCCCGCCCGCCATCGCTCCCGCCGGCGCGCCCCCGATGCTCGCCGTCGGACAGGCCATCCCGCCCATCGCTCCGGCCACGGCCGCGCCGCCGCGCCCTGGCAACCGGCCCACCACCTCGCTGCCCGCGGTCGCGCCCGCGGGATCCCCGCGCCCCCTGACCCCGGTGCCGGTGGCCCCGCCCCGCCCGCCCGCGGCGGCGCTCATGCCCCCACCGCCGCCGTCCTCGGCCGCGGGTCCAGCCCTCACTCCGGAGCAGCTCGATGACCTGGAGTCCCGCTGCGCGAAGCTCGACCAGATGGACTACTTCGAGCTGCTCGGCCTGGACCGCTCCGCCGTGCCCGGCGACATCAAGAAGGCCTTCTACAAGGAGAGCCGCGTCTACCACCCGGACCGCTTCTTCCAGCTCGAATCCAAGGCCCTCAAGGACCAGGTGAACGAGCTCTACAAGCGCGTCACCGAGGCCTATTACGTCCTGCGCGACGACACCAAGCGCAAGAAGTACCTCACGGACATCGCCGGCCCGGACCGCGCGCAGAAGCTGCGCTTCACCGACGCCTCCGAGTCCGAGACCAAGGCCGCCGCGAAGAAGGAACAGGAAGAGCAGATCGGCACCCACCCCAAGGGCCGTCAGTTCTATGCCCAGGCCCAGAAGGACCTGGACTCCGGCAACCCGTCCGCCGCGGAGCGCAACCTCAAGATGGCGCTCACCTACGAGCCCTCCAACGCCCGCTACAAGGAAGCCCTCGCGGAAGCCCAGAAGCAGACCGCGGAGAAGACCAAGGGCGAGTCGTCGTTCAAGATCCGCTAGCGGCCCTCAGGAGCCCCCCGCATGGTCATCGACCTCATCCTCCTGGGCATGGTGCTGTTCTTCGGCGTCCTCGGCGCCCTCTCCGGCGCCGCCCGGCAGGTGGCCAACTCGGTGGGGCTCGCGGCGGGCTACTTCGTCTCCCGCAAGCTCGCCCCCATCGCGGGCCCCAAGCTCGCCGTCGCCCTGGGCTCGCCGCTGCTCATCGGCACCCTCTTCGGAACGGTGCTCCTCTTCGTCGTCACGTGGCTCACCGTGCGCTACGCGCTGGGCGCGCTGCTCCTGCGCTTCCTCTCCGGCAAGAACCCGGACGAGCGCGGCGTGGATCGCACCCTGGGCTTCGTGCTCGGCGGCGGCAAGATGGCGGCCCTCTTCTGGGTCTGCCTGAGCGCGCTCACCTTCATGGAGCAGCACGTCATCGTCGCCGGCAAGCGCCTGGGCGTGGCCCCGAAGGACTCCGTCGCCTTCGACCTGTCACGCCGCTTCAACCTCTTCGAGCTGACCCAGTTCGCGCCCCTCCAGGACCTCGTGCGCGTGGCCCAGGCGACTCACGATCCCGCGAAGGCCAAGAAGCTCCAGGACGACCCGGCCTACAAGGCCCTGCGCAAGGATCCGCGCTTCCAGCTCGCGCTCCAGCACCAGGACCTGCAGGACGCCCTGGAGCGCGGCGACACCCGGGCGCTCCTGCGCAACGACGTGGTGCTTCAGCTCATCCAGGACCCGCAGGCGGCGGCACGGCTGGGCGCCGCCGCCCGGGCCTCCGAGCGGCCCGCCCCCGTCAAGCGTTGAGCTCCACGTCGTCCAGGCTCGCGAGCCGCGCCTTCACGAGGCCCGCGTCCACCGTCACCTGACGGTGCCGCCGCTCCGGCGCCTCGAACATGATGTCCGACATCACGTGCTCCAGGATGGAGCGCAGGCCGCGCGCCCCCAGCCCCCGCGCCATGGAGTAGCGCACCACCTCGCGGAGGCCGTCCTCCGGGAACTCCAGCTCGATGTCGTCCAGCGACAGCAGCTCCTTGAACTCGCGGGTGATCGCGTCCGGCGGCTCCCGGAGCACGCTCAGCAGGTCGGACTCCCCCAGCCGCTCCAGTTGCACCATCACCGGCATGCGGCCCAGGAACTCCGCCATCATCCCGAAGTCCACCAGCTGCTTCGGGGAGATGCGCTTCTCCTTGCGCCGGGCCCCCAGCGCGTCCGCGCCAAAGCCCATGGCCCGGCCCCCCTCGTCCCCGAAGTCGTGCAGGTCGCTGAAGGTGCCCGCGCAGATGAAGAGGATGTCGCGCGTGTCCACCTGCACGAAGTCACTTTTGTTCCACGCTTGCGTGACATTCATGGGCACGTGCACCTCGCGCCCCTCCAGCAGCTTCAGGAGCGACTGCTGCACGCCCTCGCCGCCGATGTCGCGGCTGCCCGCGCCGTTGCGCGCCCCCTGCGTGCGGCGGGCGATCTTGTCCACCTCGTCGATGAAGATGATGCCCCGCTGGGTATCCTCCACGGAGTGATTCGCCTTGAAGAGCAGGTCGGACACCATCACCTCCACGTCCTTCCCGTAGTAGCCCGCCTCCGTGTACTCGGTGGCGTCCACGGTGGTGAACGGGACGTGGAGGATCTCCGCCAGGTTGCGCGCGATGTGCGTCTTGCCACTGCCCGTGGGTCCGATGAGCAGGATGTTGGACTTCTTGATGAGGGACTGCCGGCGCATCCGCCGGGCCTGGATGCGCTTGAGGTGGTTGTGGGCGGCGATCGCCACCGCACGCTTCGCGGCGTCCTGCCCGATGACGAAGCGGTCCAGTCGCTCGAAGATCTCCCGCGGGGTCAGTGGGGCTGCCTCTTCCCTGCGTGCGGACGACTCCATGTACCCTCCCCGTGTGTCCACTCAGCCTCCTTGCGCTGCCTAGGTGGAAGGGTAGGAATTGGATGCTGACCGGCCCAGGAGGGCCAGCACCGGGTTTTGGCCCCCGCTTGCCTGCTCGGTCTCCGTTCAGCCGGCTATTGAATGCCCGGGACGTTTCCGATAGTCCGGCCCCCCTCCCGTGTTGATGGGAGTTTCCACGCAGTCGCTAGTCCCTCCGGAGGCAACGAAACAACGATGCCCGCTCCCGCCCCTCAGCACCGCTGGACCCTGGCCGATGCCCATGAGCTGTACGGCATCCGGAACTGGGGCTCGCCCTACTTCGGCATCAACGACAAGGGCCACGTGTGCGTCCATCCGGACGGGCCCGCCGCTCCGAGCATGGACCTCAAGGAGCTGGTGGACGAGGTCCGCCGCCGGGGCATCGGCCTGCCGCTGCTCTTGCGGTTCACGGACGTGCTGCGCCACCGCGTCGTCCACCTGAACAGCGCGTTCAAGAAGGCCATCGCGGATCAAGGCTACAAGGGCCTCTACCGCGGCGTGTATCCCATCAAGGTGAACCAGCACCGCTACGTGGTGGAGACCATCATCGAGGCGGGCAAGGAGCACACCTACGGGCTGGAGGCCGGCAGCAAGCCGGAGCTGCTCGCGGTGATGGCGCTGCTCGACAGCGAGGACGCGCTCGTCATCTGCAACGGCTACAAGGACGAGGAGTACATCGAGACGGCGCTCTTCTATTCGCGCCTGGGCCGCAACGTCATCCTGGTGGTGGAGAAGCCCAGCGAGCTGCCGCTCATCGCGGAGGTGGCGCGCCGCACCGGCATCTCGCCCCGCCTGGGCATGCGCGTGAAGCTGTCCACGCGCGGCGCCGGCAAGTGGGAGGCGTCCGGTGGCGACCGCTCCAAGTTCGGCCTGTCCTCGTCGGAGCTGATGTCCTGCATCGGCTTCATGAAGGACGCGGGGCTCCTGTCCTGCTTCGAGCTCTTGCACTTCCACCTGGGCAGCCAGATCTCCAACATCCGCAACGTGAAGAACGCGCTGCGCGAGGTGGGCTGCTTCTACGTGGAGGTGGCCCGCCAGGGCGCGCCGCTCAAGTACCTGGACGTGGGCGGCGGCCTGGGCGTGGACTACGACGGCTCCCAGACGAACTTCGCCTCCTCCATGAACTACACGACGGAGGAGTACGCCAACGACGTCGTCTTCGGCGTGATGGAGGCGTGCGACCGCGCGGGCGTGCCGCACCCCACGCTCGTCTCCGAGTCCGGCCGCGCCGTCGTCGCGCACCACGCGGTGCTGGTGGTGGACGTGCTGGGCACGAGCGAGTTCGACCCCTCCCAGACGCCCGACAAGGTGGACGACAAGGCGCCCTCCGTGGTGCGCAACCTGTATTCCACCTTCCGCGAGGTGACGAACAAGAACGTCATCGAAGCGTTCCACGACGCGCAGGACGCCAAGGAGGAGAGCCTCCAGCTGTTCTCCCTGGGCCACCTGTCACTGGAGCAGCGCGTGGCGGCGGAGAACCTCTACTGGGCCATCTGCCACAAGATCCTGCGCGTGGCGCGCGAGGCCGGGGAGATTCCGGAGGAGCTGGAGGCGCTGGAGAAGCAGCTGTCGGACACCTACTTCTGCAACTTCTCCGTGTTCCAGTCGCTGCCGGACTCGTGGGCGATTGATCAGCTCTTCCCGATGATGCCCATCCACCGCCTCGCGGAGAAGCCGACCCGGCGCGCGACGCTGGCGGACATCACCTGCGACTCGGACGGGAAGATCGAGCACTTCATCGACAAGCGCGAGGTGAAGGACGCGCTGGAGCTGCACGCGCTCAACAGCGACGACTACTACCTGGGCATCTTCCTGGTGGGCGCGTACCAGGAGATCCTGGGCGACCTGCACAACCTCTTCGGGGACACGCACACGGTGCAGGTGTCGCTGGCCCCGGGCGGCGGCTACCTCATCGACCACGTCGTCGCCGGGGACACCGTGACGGAAGTGCTCAACTACGTGAGCTACAACAAGGACGACCTCGTCGCGAAGCTGCGCCGCTTCACGGAGCTGGCGCTGCGCCAGGGACGCATCACCCTGGACGAGTCGCGCAACCTGCTGCGCGTCTACGAGGACGGCCTGTCCGGCTACACGTACCTGGAGCGCGAGGTGGACGCGACGTTCACCTCCGCCAGCCAGCTGCGCCTGCTGCCCGGGCCGGAGAACGGGACCGCCCGTCCCCCGGTCGCGCCCTCGGGGACCTGAAGGCGCTGACGCTTCACCCCTCCGCCGGGACCGGCAGCTCCTCGCCGGTCTCGACGGAGGTGTCCATGAAGGCGGCCTCCGTCGAGCGCAGCCGCAGGGTCCGCAGCGTGGCCAGCTGCGCCTCGGCGCGCTCGGCCAGGAAGGCGAAGTCGAACCGCGCGAGGCGCGGCTCCTTGCGCGAGAGCGTCTCCAGGCTCCTCCACACGGACATGCGCCCTTGGGCGTCCACGCACAAGCCCTCCAGCTCCACCAGCCGGCTCAGCGGGGAGTAGCGCAGCCAGGAGCCGTTGAGCTTCAGCCGCGCCAGCTTCTCCACCAGCCACGCCCCGCCCACCTTGAGCGGATCCGGCTTCAGCTCCAGCACGGCCAGCACCGCGAGCAGCATGGCGCGGTCCTGCTCCAGCAGCGGCGTGAGCGTGGCCAGGTACTGGCCCACGGCGTTGCTGCGGTTCTCGTGCTCCGTCCGGCGGGCCAGGTCCACCCCCACGGTGGAGGCCAGGAGGTGGTCGTTCAGGTAGCTGCCCAACCGCTTCAGGTTCATGTCGCGCGTCCTCCGACGGAGCCTCGCTGGAGCCTCGCTGGAGCCTCCTAGGGCTCCCGCCAGGGTGGTCACGCGCGGGCGACGGCGCACGGCATCACGGGGGCCTGGAGGGCGGGCGGCCGTCCAAGCCCCCGAGGGGGCGGCTCAGTCCGGATAGCTGAACGACGTCGCCACCTTCACGTCCGGATGGAGGCTGCGCGCCACCGGGCACTCATGGGCGATCTTCTCCAGCGCGGCGCGGTGCTCCTTCGAGAGGCCGGACGGCATCTGGATGGACAGCACCAGCTCGCCAATGCGGCGCGGCGGCGGGGTCATCCGCTTCTCCACCGACGCGCGCACCTCGCCCAGGGTGATGCCGTCGCGGTTGGCCACCAGGTGCATGGTGGTCACCACGCAGGACATGAGCGCCGTGGCCACCAGGTCCGTGGGGGAGAAGCTGCCGCCGGTGCCGCCGTTGTCGCGCGGCGCCTCCGTGGGCAGCGTCGCGCCGGACGGGCCGTGCGTCACCTGCGTCTTCAACTGGGGAGCGCTCACCAGGGACATCACCACACCCGTCGCGGGCTGCTGACTCATCACCGTCTCCTTGGGCAAGGACTGCGTGTCTAGCGGACGTAGCTGTCGTGGGCCTTGGCGTCCTTCTTCTTGGAGGGCTCGGCCTCCTCGACGCTCCAGTCCAGCGTCTTCATCAGCGACTTGCTGCGCTTCTTGACGTCCGCGTCCAGGAACTTCACCGCGTCATCCAGCTTGTCCATCAGGCGCATCGGCTTGCGCTTGTTCTTCGGCTCGCTGAACAGCGCGTGCGTGAGCCACGGGAACACCGCCGTCACGTCGCAGTGCACGTACATGGAGCCCGTCTCCACCGCCTCCACGGACACCTTGCCCCAGGTGTGGCCCTCGCCGGCCGGGCAGCTGGACAGCGCGCCGTTGTCCACCGGGTCCACGCAGAACTGCACGTCGATGTCGAAGCCGGACGTGGGGACGTTGAGGATTTGGTCCAACAGCGGCTCGCCCTGGAGCGTGTAGTTCTTGGGCACGCCGCCGCCCAGGATCCAGATGGCCAGCTTCCCGCTGCCGTTGTGGCGGCAGTAGTGCTGCATCGCGGCCATGGAGAAGACGTCGTCGTTGATGTCCAGCTCGAACTTGAACGCGTCGCCCAGGAGGCGCTTCAGCTTCACGATGTTGAGGAAGATGGAGCCGTCCTGCACCGCGCCCACCCAGATGGGCACCCCGTGCTTGTAGCAGGTGGACAGCAGCGACGGCTGCTTGACGCCCAGCTCCTTCTCGATGCCGTGGATGGCCTTGCCGAGCAGGTAGTGGAACTCCGGCGTGGTCATCTTCTTCTGGAACTCCGGCTGCCGGAGGATGGCGGAGAAGAGGCGGTCGGTGTCCAGCAGCGCCTCCTCCCAGAAGCCCAGGTCGTAGATGCGGATGATGCGCGCCAGGCGGTACTGGAGGTCGCCCGCGTTGGGGTTCACCTCGCGGATGCCGTGGCCGATGATGCGGTGGGCGTCGTGGTAGAGGTTGGCGCCCGTGGTGGTGATGGCGGAGATGATGCCCTTCTCCACCAGGGGAATCAGACAGGACTGGTGCAGACCCGCGGGCGTCATCGCGCCGGACAGCGTGAGGAAGATGGACGCGTCCTGCTGCACGGACTGCTGCATCAGCTCGAACGCGGTGCGCTCCTGCCGGCCCACGTAGGCGCTGAACGCGTGCGCGAGCAGCTCCGCCGGCTTCTCCTTGCCGGTGATGGGACGGGGATCCGCCTTGCGCGCGTTCGCGTAGGCGGCGCGAAGGGAGGACTTCTTCGGGGTCGGGGTCTTGGCCATGGCGCGGCGATCTAACACCGCCTGCCTGCCAAGGGGAGGCCCGCCTTCAGCCCTGCCCCCGCCCAGGTGGCTTCCGGCCGACAGGAACAAACCCCGGGCCGTGCGGATTCACACAGGGCTCGCTCTTCGGGTCCCTTCCCACGGGGACATGGCGTAAGAGTGCCCGCCGCCTCGCCCTCCGGAGGGTCTTCAGCCGTGATCGACCTGCATTCGCACACCACCGCCAGTGACGGCCAGTACCCGCCCGCGACGCTGGTGGCGCGCGCCGCCGCCGCGGGGGTGACGGTGCTGGCGGTGACGGACCACGACACGGTGGCGGGCCTGGCCGAGGCGAAGGCCGCCGCCCTGACGCACGGCGTGGAGCTGGTGCCCGGCATCGAACTGTCCGCCTTCGTGTACGGCAAGGAGGCCCACATCCTGGGCCACTTCCTGCGCCCGGAGGACCCCGACCTCGCGCGCTTCGCGGACCGGCTGCGCGACGAGCGCACCTGGCGCATGGAGGCGATGGTGGCCCGCATGCGCGAGCTGGGCTTCCCGGTGCGCATGGAGCACGTGCGAAGGGTGGCCGGGGACGCGCAGCTGGGACGGCCCCACCTGGCCCGGGTCCTGGTGGATCAGGGCTGGTGCGTGGACATGAAGGCCGCCTTCGACCGCTTCCTGGGCACGGGCCGCGCCGCGTGGGTGGAGCGCTTCAAGCTGGAGGGCGCGGAGGCCATCCGGCTCATCCGCGCCGCGGGCGGCACCGCGACGCTCGCCCACCCGGGCTCCTCGAAGATGGAGCGCGGGGAGATCCAAGCGCTGGCGCGGGCCGGGCTGTCCGGCCTGGAGGTCCTGAGCGCGGACCACAACCCGGCCGTGCGGCAGAAGTACCTGGCGCTCGCGAGCGAGTTCGACCTGGTGCCCACCTTCGGCAGCGACTTCCACGGCGAGGCCGTGGCGCCGGACCACCGCCTGGGCGTCGCGGCCATGCCCCCGGAGCTGTTCCTGAAGCTGCGCGCCCGCGCGCCGTCCAGCGCGGCATGAGGCAGCGCCCAGGCGCCTTCAGGGGCGCGGCTGGGCCTTGAAGCGGCTCGTCACGGCGGTGAGGCCTTCAGCGACGGCCTGGAGGTCCTGCGCGATGCGTGTGGTGCGGCCGGTGGCGTCCACGCCCTGCTTCACCAGGTCCGCCACGTTGCGGGCGCCCTGCACGGCCTGCTCGCTGGACTGACGCTGCTGCCGGGTGGCGATGGTGATCTGCCGCGCCGCCTCGCTGGTGCCTCGCGCCAGCTCCACGATGCGCAGGAAGACGGCGGACGCCTGCTCGGCCACCTCCACTCCCCGGTCGCTGGTGGCCATGCCCACGCGCGCCTTGGACGCGGCCTCCTCGCCGGAGTCCTGCACCTTCTCCACGATGCGGGCGATGTCGCGCGCGGACGCGGACACGTTCTCCGCCAGCTTGCGCATCTCCGCGGCCACCAGCGAGAAGCCCCGGCCCACGTCGCCGGCCTTGGTGCCCTCCAGCGCCGCGTTGAGCGCCAGCAGGTCGCTGCGCTCCGCCACCTGGTTGATGACCTGGGCGATCTTCGAGACCTGCTGCAGGTCCTTGTTCAGCCCGACGATGGCGTCCGCCACGCCCTTGGATTCGGTGCGGATGTCGTTGATGCCGCCCACCACCTGGGCCACCACCGCCATGGCCTCGGCCACCGCGTCGTGGGTGCGCCGCGCGCTGGACTCCACCACCTCCGTGGAGGAGGAGATCTGCTCCGCGGTGCGGCTCAGCTCCTCGAACGTGGCGGCGATCTGCTGCGCGTACGCGGCCTGCTGGCTGATGACGTGCTCCTGATCCGCGGAGGCCCCCATCAGCCCGCGCGACGCGCTGGAGAGCTGTTCGGTGCGCGTCACCAGCTCCATCACCGTGGCGCGCAGCGTGCCCAGCATCTCGTTGAAGGACGTGGCCATCTGCCGCACCTCGCCGGCGGCGGACACGTCCAGCTCGCCCCGGAACACGTCGCCGCGGGCCACCTCCCGCGCCACCTGCGTGACGCGCGAGACCGGGTCCGCGATGGCGCGGCTGATGATCACCGCCAGCCCCAGGCCCAGCACCGCGGCGCCCAGGTAGCCCAGCAGCGAATAGCCCTCCGTCGCCGCCAGCGCGGCCCGCACCTCATGGATGCCGAAGCCCGCCCGGTACACGTGGCCGCCGCTCTCGCAGCGCACCACCACCGCCTCCGACAGGCGCGCCACGGTGCACGTGCCCGGCTCCGGCAGGGGCGGCTGCGTCAACCCGGCCGGCACGCGGCCCCGCAGCTCCACCACCGACCCGTCCGCGCGGGACAGCTCCTGGAACAGCAGCGTGAAGCCGCCGGAGTCCACCTGGGAGAAGACCTCATCGCGCCGCGCGCGGGCGTCCGGAGCGCTGTCCGGCAGCGCGAGCGAGGGGTGGCGCGCCACCAGCGTCCCCAGCGTCATGGCGCGCCCGGCCAGCACCTCCACGCCCGCGGCCCGCTGCCGGGCGGGGAAGTACACCCCGCTGAAGAACACCACCGCGAGGCACGGCAGCAACACCGCGATCGCGACCTGCATCCGCAAGGTCAGCCGGCCCCACATGTCCGTGACTCCCCGGGCGATGATCCGAACAACCCGGTGACGCTAGGCGTGGGCTCCCCCAGCGTCAAACGACCCCGGCCCCGGGGCGGGCGGCCCTCGGCCCCGGGCAGCGGCAGGCGTCCGGGCGGCGATGCCCGGGGGGGTGAGCGCGGTGGATGGGTTCCCCTTTTCGGCCGTCTTCTCAAGGGGTTGGCGAGTCCAGGCCCGGGGCGTTTCCCTTTGACATGGCGCCAGCGGTGTCATTAGGTTCCGCGCCCGATGACTACACCCCTCGCACCGTACCTGCCGCTGGCGGTGGTGCTCCTGCTGGCCGGCGTCCTCGGGATGATCATTCCGCAGGTCACCACCCGGCTGGGCCCCAAGCGCCCGAGCAGCACCAAGTCGGCCCCCTTCGAAGCAGGCTCTGAGTCGAGCGGTCCCGCTCGCCAGCGCTTCGCCGTGAAGTTCTACGTCATCGCGCTGCTCTTCATCGTGTTCGACGTGGAAGCGGTGTTCCTGTACCCCTGGGCGGTGAACTTCCAGGCACTCGGCTGGTTCGGCTACGTGGAGATGCTGGTTTTCGCGTCGACCCTGGTCGTGGGCCTTATCTACGTCTGGAAGAAGGGCGCCCTGGACTGGGAGAGCTGAGACATCATGGCTGACACCGACATCGCTCCGATCATGACCACCCGCCGGGAAGAGGCCACGGGCTTCTTCCAGAAGCTGGTGTCCAAGGGCCTGGGTTGGGCTCGCAAGTACTCGCTCTTCACCTACCCGTACGCCACCGCGTGCTGCGGCATGGAGTACATGTCCGTGGCCGCCAGCCGGCACGACATCTCGCGCTTCGGCGCGGAGTTCCCGCGCTTCTCGCCGCGCCAGGCGGACCTGCTGATGGTGGTGGGCACCATCAACCTGAAGCAGGCCCCCATCCTCAAGCGCGTCTACGAGCAGATGACCGAGCCCAAGTGGGTCGTGTCCTTCGGCGTGTGCGCGTCCTCGGGCGGCTTCTACGACAACTACGCGGTGCTCCAGGGCATCGACCGCATCATCCCGGTGGACGTCTACATCCCCGGCTGCCCGCCGCGCCCCGAGCAGGTGCTCGACGGCCTGATGCTGCTGCAGGACAAGATTGGCAACCAGGTGCACCGGCTGCGTGACACCGGCCAGCCCAACGAGACGGCGGAGCACCACGCCCGCATGCTCTCCGCCGGCAAGTAGTCCCTTCGCCGCCTGCTTCACGAACGGGCCCCGCGCCGCCTCTCTCGAGGCCGGTGACGGGGCCCGCGGCGTTCCAGGGCCTACCAGCGGTGGTACGCGGGGTGCCCTTCCTTCACCGCCACGAAGGTGCCCTTGCAGGTCGCCGTCACCTTGCCGTTCGCGGTGAGGACGCCCTCCACGACGACGCGGTCGCCCTGGATGTCCACGGGCTTCGCGGACAGGTGCAGCGGGCCCAGGGGCGTGGGCCGCTTGAGGACGATGGTGTAGTCGGCGGTGACGGTGCACGGCGGGGTGGTCGCGCCCTGCGCCTTCATCAGGTGGTAGGCCGCGGTCCAGTTGCAGTGGCAGTCCAGCAGCGCGCCGATGATGCCGCCGTTGAGCACGCCGGGGAACGCCTGGTGGTGCTCCTCCGGGGTCCAGTCCGCGACGACGAGCTCACCCTCCACGCGGCTGCGGATGCGCAGTCCCTTCGGGTTGGCCGGGCCACATCCGAAGCAGGCGTTGTGGGGGGCGTATGTTTCCTGGAGGCCGGGGGTTTCGGTCGTCGACATGGCCGGCGACTCTACGTGAAGCGGGCTCCGGCGCGCGCTCCCGTGCGTCATCCAGCCAGTCCGCCAGCGCTCGCGCGTCAGCCCCCGCACACGCCCCCGAGCAGGTCCGCCGCACGCTGCCGTCCGCCTGCGGCCGGTCCACCACCCAGCGCTGCCCATCGAAGGCGCCGGTGTCCTTCTCCCTCAGCACCGCCGCGTCCGCGTCATCGCCCATCTCCACCACGCCGTCCGGGCGCAGGCGGTACGCGTCGAAGGTGCGCGGCGCGCCGGGCCAGTGGCCAGGGTCGAAGACCTCCGGGCTCACGTGCGTGTAGCCCGTCTCCGCGTACAGGGGCGTGAGCGGCCGCGCCTCCCCGCGCAGCAGCGGCGCGAGCGACACCCCGTCCATCTCCGGCAACATGGGCAGGCCCGACAGCTCCAGCAGCGTGGGCCCCACGTCCACCAGCCGCGCCAGCGCCTCCACCTCCGCGGGCACCGGCCCCCGCCCCACGGGCGGCTTCACCGCGAGCAGGATGCGGTTCTCCTCCTCGCCCAGCCGCGCCCCGTGCACGGACGTGGCGCCCGCCAGGTCCGGCCGGTCCGCGTGGAAGCTCTCGCCGTGGTCGGACATCAACACGATGAGCGCGTCGTCGTAGCGCCCGGACTCCCGCAGCGCGTCCAGCAGCGTCCCCACCTGCGCGTCCGCCTGCGCGAGCAGCTCGTCGTAGAGCCCCTCCGCGCCCTCGCGGTTCCAGGAGCCCTTCGCCCCCGGCGTCACCGGCGCGAAGTGCATGCGCAGCCGGCGCTCCAGCGGCTCGGACGCGGACACGAAGCGGCGGTAGAACGGGTACACCGGGTCGCCCGGGAAGTGCGCCGCCGTGGCGTGGAAGGCGAAGAGCAGCGGGCCCGCTCCGGCCTCCGCCACCAGCCCGCCCGCCAGCCGCTTGGCGTACCCCAGGGGATCATGGATGCCGGCCAGCGCCCGGTTGTCGATGAACTCGGGCACCCACGCGGCGCCCAGCGCGTTGTCCGCGAAGAGCCCCAGCGCCCGGTAGCGCAGCTTCTCCAGCGCGAAGTTGAGCGCCCCGCGAGGCGGCTGCCAGCGCGTGGCGAAGCCGGAGGCCGGCCCCTCGAAGTGGAAGCGAGAGCAGTCGGTGGCGAACACCGTGCGCCACCCGGCCTCCGCGAAGCGCTGCGCGAAGGTGGGCGCCAGCACGAGCCGCGCGTCGGACGTGAGCGGGTAGCGCACGCCCGTGCGGTACGGCCAGCGCGCGGTCAGCAGCGAGCGCCAGGCGGGCTCCGTCTGCGCCACCGGCGTGTAGGCCCGCGTGAAGAGCGTGGCGTCCTGGAGGAAGCGGTCCACATGGGGCGCCACCCCGCGCCCCGCCGCGCCCAGCCGGTCCGGCCGGAACGCGTCGATGCCGATGAGCACCACCAACGGCCGCCGGAGGGTCTCCGCCGGAGGACGCACCGTCAGCCCCACCGCGACGACCACGACGCCCACCGTCACCACGGCCCAGCAGAAGCGCTCGGCGCGAGCGGCGACCGGCGCCCTGGAGGAAGCAAGCCAGCGCAGCGCCCGCGCGCCCAGCACCATCAGGTGCGCCGCCACCCAGGCTCCGGCCGCGGCCCGCGCCTGCCAGGGCTCGCCGTGATCCACCAGCCACGCGAGCACCGGGCGCGCCACCGGCAGGTCGTCGAAGAGCGCGGGCCGCGCCAGGGCCCGGTCCCACGCCCAGAACCCCAGCAGCACCGCCCAGTGAAGGAGCACCAGCCCCGCCGCCCCCCACCCGCCCCGCCGCGTCCAGGCCCGGGCCAGCACCGCGGCCCCCAGCCCCAGCAGCGCGCCCGCGACGACATAGACCGTGGCCACGCGCAGGACGACGCCCGGCAGCAACGGCCGCACCGCCGCCGCCAGCGCCGCATAGGGGCCGTCCAGGGGGATGTCCACGCCCACCACGCCCGCCTTGAGCAGCCAGGCCGTCTCGGCCGCGAAGAGCAGCAGCCCCAGCAGGGCGCCCAGCGCCAGGCGCCCCGCACCGGCGCGGAGGAAGGAAGCGACGGACCGCACGGACATGCCTCCACCGTCTACCGCGTCCGGGCATTTCCGTGCCAACTCTGTCTCTCACCGGGCTTCAGGGGAGTCCGGGACGTGCGTGGCGAGCACCTCCGATGCAAGATGGCGACCGGACTGTTCCAGACCGACGCTTCCCTCGGTCCGGGGACCCTCATGACTTCCAGGGCCACGCCCAGCGACACCCTCCAGGAGTCCGTGCGCCGCGCACTCGACGTGGAGCGCCAATCCAACGGCCGGCACCTGGCGTGGGTGCGACTGGGGGCGGTGGCCGTGCTGTTCACCATGGCGGTGTACCTGGGGCGCGGGCGGGGCCTGCGCGACTGGGACGTCTACCTGGGGCCGTTCGCGCTGTACCTCGTCTGCACCACCTGCGTCGCCGTGGCGGTGGCGGCGTCCGCGCGCGTCGCCAGTTGGGCGTCGCTGTCCGTCGCGTTCGTGGACGTGCCGGCCGTCTACTGGCTGCAACACCTGGCGCTGCCGGTGTCCCCGTCCCCGGGCGGCGTGGCCGGCTTCTCGCTGGGGATCTTCGCGGCCCTGGTCCTCCTGTCCGCGCTGAGCCTGCGAAGGCCCGTCACGCTGCTGGTCACCGCCGTCGCCATCCTCGCGGAGACGGAGCTCCAGCGGCAGGCCTCCATCGGAGGAGGGGCCCAGGTGGCCGGCGCGGTGATGCTGGCCATGACGGCCGCGGGCGCGTCCCGGCTCCTCCAGCGCATCCGCCTGCTGTCCGCCGCCGTCACCCACGAGGAGCTCCAGCGCGCGCGCCTGGGCCGCTACTTCTCCCCCGCCGTGGCCGAGCGCCTCCAGGACAAGGACTCCCCCGCCCCGGAGCTGAGGGAGGTCTCCGTGCTGTTCGCGGACGTGCGCGACTTCACCTCCTTGAGCGAACGGCTACCGCCCGAGCAGGTGGTCACGATCCTCAACGAGTACTACGGCCGCATGGTGGAGGTGGTGTTCCGCCACGGCGGAACGCTCGACAAGTTCATCGGGGACGCACTGATGGTGTACTTCGGCGCCCCGCTGCCGGACGCCCTCCATGCGCGGAGCGCCACCCGGTGCGCGCTGGAGATGGTGCGCGAGCTGGAGGCGGTCAACGCGGAGCGCGCCGCCCGGGGCGAGTTCGGCCTGCGCATGGGCGTGGGCGTGCACTCGGGCCCGGTGGTGCTGGGCAACATCGGCTCGCCCTTCCGGCGCCTGGAGTACACCGCCATCGGCGACACGGTGAACCTGGCCAACCGCATCGAGCGGCTGACCAAGGGCTTCGAGGTGCCCGTGCTCGTCTCCCAGGCGACCCGCGAGCGGGCGGGTGCCGCCTTCCGCTGGGCCCCCGCCCCCGTCGCGCTCGTGCCCGGCAAGAGCCAGCCGGTGGTGACCTTCATCCCCCTGCCTGAAGAGGACGCCCCGGCGCGGGGCTCGGACGCGGCGGCCTGAGCTTTCCGCCTACCCGCGACAGGCGGGCAGGGGGTGGGCCGCGACGCGGGCTACTGGACCACCTAAGTGGCCTACACGGTTGAGGGTTTACGTTGACGCCTCACGCGAACGGTCCTTATAAAGCCGCGGTTTCCTCTGTCGTAGATCGAGGCCCCCCTTGAGCATTTTCGCGTTGGACCGGGTCGCCGCCCAGTTTCCCGAGGCGGTCGCGGAGCGCTATGTCGACCGCGCTGGCGGAGCCTGGGCCGTCATCCATGCGGAGTGGCTGCCGAAGGTCGCCACCTTCCTGAAGATGGACCCCGAGCTGGACTTCAAGCTGTTCGGCTCCGCGGACGCCGTGGACCGGCTGCACCTGGCGGAGAGCGATCCGCGGTTCGAGATCGTCTACTTCCTCTACTCGCTCAAGCGGAAGGAGCACGTCCGCCTGAAGGTGCGCGTCACGGAGACCCGTCCGGAGGTCCCCTCCCTCTCCGCCCTGTACCGGGGCGCGAACTGGTGGGAGCGCCTGGCGTTCGACTTCTACGGCATCCGCTTCACGGACCACCCGGACCTGCGCCGCATCCTCCTGTACGACGAGTTCCAGGGCCACCCCCTGCGCAAGGACTACGCGCTGCGCGACCGTCAGCCGCTGATCCCCGAGCGCCCCATCAAGGACATCTTCCGCGGCCCCGGCACCAGCGGCGTCGCCTGACGAGACCTCCCCATGGCCGACAGCCACAACATCGACGCGACGAAGCCGCACAACCCCGACACGGATGGGTTCGCCCACGAGGAGTCGGAGCTCGAATCGCATCTCCAGTCGAAGCACATGGTCATCAACATGGGCCCCTCCCACCCGGCCACGCACGGCACCGTGCGGCTGAGGGTGGAGCTCGAGGGTGAGACCATCGTCAAGATCGATCCGGAGATCGGCTTCCTCCACCGCGGCTTCCAGAAGAGCTGCGAGAACGTCACCTGGACGCAGTGCCTGCCGTACACGGACCGGCTCAACTACCTGTCCGCGATGATGAACAACTTCGGGTTCCTCAACGCCGTGGAGAAGCTCATCGGCCTGGAGATCCCGGAGCGCGCCCAGTACATCCGCGTCATCGGCAGCGAGCTGCACCGGCTCACCGACCACCTGACGTGCGTGGGCGCCACCGGCCTGGAGATGGGCGGCTTCGCGCCGTTCCTCTACGGCATGGAGGCCCGCGAGCTCATCCAGGACCGCGTGACGGAGCTCACCGGCGCGCGCCTCACCACCAGCTTCGGCCGCGTGGGTGGCATCAACCGCGACCTGCCGGAGGGCTGGTCGGAGAAGGTGCTCAAGACGCTGGACCGCACGGAGGAGCTGCTCCAGGAGATGGACGGGCTGCTCACGCGCAACCGCATCTTCGTGGACCGCACCAAGGGCACCGGCATCATCAGCGCCCAGGACGCCATCGACTACGGGTGGACGGGCCCCGCGCTGCGCGCGTGCGGCGTGGACCACGACCTGCGCAAGGCGCACCCGTACTGGGTCTACGAGCGCTTCGACTTCGAGGTCGTGGTGGGCCAGCACGGCGACAACTACGACCGCTACCTCGTGCGCCTGGAGGAGATGCGCCAGTCCATCCGCATCCTGCGCCAGGCCCTGGCCACCATCCCCGCGGGCCCCATCATCGTGGACGACTGGCGCATCGCGCTGCCGCCCAAGCCGGAGGTGTACGGCACCATCGAAGGCGTGATGGCGCACTTCAAGCTGGTGATGGAGGGCATCCAGGTGCCCCCCGGTGAGGTCTATGACGCCACGGAGGCGTCCAACGGCGAGCTGGGCTGGTACCTGGTGAGCGACGGCCGCGGCCGTCCGTACAAGGTCCACGTGCGCGCCCCGGGCTTCCCGGTGCTGGCGGCCCTGCCCCACATCATCCAGGGCAAGATGCTGGCGGACCTCGTTCCCACCTTTGACACCATCAACATGATCGGCGGCGAGGTCGAGCAGTGAGCGACAACGACACGAAGAAGCCCACCGGTGACGCGCAGACGCCCCCCAAGGGCGCCCCCACCGACTCGCCCGCGGCCAAGGTCGGCGCGGAGCCGTCCAACCCGCCCGCCGGCGCGAAGCTGGACACCCCGCCCGCGGCCGCCAGCGGCCCCACCGGCACGCCTCCGCCGAAGCCCGCGGCGCCGGCCGGCGGCCCTCCGCCCAAGCCGCAGCCCAAGAACCCGGGCTTCGTGACGGCGGTCATCGACGGCCGGGAAGTCGTGGTGAAGCCGGGGACGAACATGATCGAGGCGGCCAAGACGGTCGGCTCGGAGATCCCCTACTACTGCTACCACCCGCGCCTCTCCATCGCGGCCAACTGCCGCATCTGCCTCATCGAGGCGTCCAACGCGCCCAAGCTCGTCCCCGCCTGCCAGACGCCCATGGCCGAGGGTCAGGTCATCAAGACCACGACCCCCAAGGTCAAGGAGCAGCAGCGCGCGGTGATGGAGTTCCTGCTGCTCAACCACCCGGTCGACTGCTCCATCTGCGACCAGGCCGGTGAGTGCAAGCTGCAGGACTACTACATGAAGTACGACTACCGGCCGTCCCGGCTGGAGGGCACCAAGGCCCTCAAGCACAAGCGCAAGGTGCTGGGGCCCCGCGTGGTGCTGGACCAGGAGCGCTGCATCATCTGCACGCGCTGCGTCCGCTTCATGAACGAGATCCCGAAGGAGCCGCAGCTGGGCGTCTTCGGCCGCGGGAGCCACGAGCGCATCGACGTGTTCCCGGGCAACGAGCTGGACAGCAACTACTCGCTCAACACCGTGGACGTGTGCCCGGTGGGCGCGCTGCTCAGCCGCGACTTCCGCTTCAAGGCGCGCTCCTGGTTCCTGTCCGCCACGCCGTCCGTCTGCACGGGCTGCTCGCGCGGCTGCAACATCTCCGCGGACTGGATGTCCCAGGACACCTACCGCTACCGCCCGCGCGAGAACGAGGCCATCAACAAGAGCTGGATGTGCGACCAGGGCCGCCTGTCGTACAAGGACCTGAACACGGGACGCGTGCTCGCCGCCCGGGTGGGCCGCGGCCTGCAGGCCCCCGGCACGGTGCAGCCGGTGCTCACGCGCAAGGACGCGGCGGTGGGCGCGGCCAAGGCGCTCAAGCCGCTGGCGGGCTCCAAGCAGCTGGCCGTCCTGGCCTCGCCGCTCGCCTCCAACGAGGACCTGCTCGCGGGCCTGACGTTCGCCAAGACGGTGCTGGGCGCGACGGCGGTGTTCGTGGGCGGCCGGGCGCAGGGCAAGGCCGACCACTACCTGATGACGGCGGACAAGAACCCCAACCGCCAGGGCCTGGCGCTCATCGCCAAGGGCCTGGGGCTGACGCTGCGCACCTTCGACGAGCTCACCCCCGCCATCAACGCGGGCCAGGTGAAGGCGCTCTACGCGGTGGGCACCGAGGTCCCGACGGACGCGGCCGCCTTCGCGGAGGTCGTCGCGAAGCTGGAGGTGTTCGTCGCCCAGGCGCAGAACGACTCCCCCGTCACGGCGCAGGCCACGGTGCTGCTGCCGGCCGCCGCGCACATCGAGGACGAGGGCACCTTCACCCAGCAGGACGGCATCACCCAGCGCTTCCGCAAGGCGTACCCGCCCAAGGGTGACGCGGCGCCGCACTGGAAGTGGGCCACGGAGCTGACGCGCGAATTGGGCGGCGACGCCGCTCACGCCTCCGCGCGCGACGTGTGGCGGGCGCTCTCGGGCCAGGTCTCCGAGTTCGCCGCGTTCAACTGGGACAAGGCCTCTCCGCCGGACCGGGAGAAGCCGGGCATCAATCCGCTGCCGTCGAGTGCCGACGGCCGTCCGCCGGGCTACCGCGAGTTCGGCGCGCCGCGCGTGAGGGGCATCTGACCATGAACCGCATCCTGACCATGCTGTTCGCCATGGCCTTCATCATCTTCGCCGTCGCCGGCGGAGTGGCCTCGGCGTATCTGGTGGGCTACCTCGCGGAGGAGTACCTCTTCGAGGGGGCCAGCCGCCTGACGAACATCATCTTCCTGATGCTCGTCTTCGTGATGATCACCGCGACGCTGCTCACGCTCGCCGAGCGCAAGTGGAGCGCGTTCATGCAGGACCGCGTGGGCCCCAACCGCGCGCGCCTGGCCATCCCCGGCCTGTCCAACCGCTCCCTGGGCGGCATCCCGCACATCATCACCGACGTGCTGAAGATGCTGACCAAGGAGGACTTCGTCCCCGGCACCGCCAACCGCTTCCTGTTCAACCTGGGCCCCATCCTCGCGTTCGCGCCGGTGTTCGCGCTGTTCGCGGTGGTGCCGGCCGGGCCGACGGTGTCGGTGTTCGGCAAGACGGTGGACATGGTCGTCGCCACGCCGGACTTCGGCATGCTGTACCTGCTCGCCATCGCGTCGCTCGCCGTGTACGGCACGTCGCTGGCGGGCTGGTCCTCCAACAACAAGTTCGCGCTGCTGGGCGGCGTGCGCGCCTCCGCGCAGATGATCTCCTACGAGGTGGCGCTGGGCCTGTCGCTCGTGGGCCTGTTCCTGGCGTTCTCCTCCGTGCAGCTGCCCACGCTGGTGGGTGACGTGGGCAACGCGCTCGTGTCCGGCACCGGCCAGGCGAAGTACCTGTGGCGCACCGACGGCGGCTTCGACCTGGGCCTGCCGGCGTGGGGCATCTTCATCCAGCCGCTGGGCTTCATCGGCTTCTTCGTGGCGTCCTTCGCGGAGACCAAGCGCGCCCCGTTCGACGCGCCGGAAGGCGAGTCGGAGATCATCGGTTACTTCGTGGAGTACTCCGGCATGAAGTTCGGCATGTTCATGATCTCCGAGTTCGTGGAGGTCGTGGTGCTGGCCGGCGTGACGACGTCGCTCTTCTTCGGCGGGCACCACCTGCCCTTCGGCGGCGAGTGGCTGGCGGCGCAGCCGTTCATGCAGGAGCACGGCTGGGTGTACGGCACGCTCCTGGGCACGGTGTTCTGGATCAAGGTCATCCTGCTCATCTGGGTGCAGCTGGTCATCCGCTGGACCTTCCCGCGCTTCCGTTACGATCAGATCCAGAACCTGGGCTGGAAGATCCTCCTGCCCGTGGGCCTGGCCAACGTGTTCATCAGCGGCGCGCTGGTGCTGTGGGATCCGTCCCTGCGGGCGCTGGGCGTGGTGGGCCTCCTGGAGATCGGCTTCGTGCTGGCGCTGACGCTGACGTCGGGCGCGAAGGCGGAGGACGCGCACGACACGGCGAACGGCCATGGGCACGACGCGCACGGACACGACGCGCACGGCCTGCCGGCGCACGCGGATCCCCACTCCCATTCCCCGGCGGGCGCGCACTAGCGCGGCCTGTCCGGCCCAAGCCCTTCGCCGGAAGCGAGACAAGACACCATGGCGTTCAATGCTTCCCAGGATCCGCGCACGGACCTCCGCGAGCGGATGTACATCCCGGAGCTGCTGCGCGGTCTGGCCATCACGACCAAGCACTTCTTCCGCAACATGTTCGGCACGCGCGACCCCAACCCCCAGGTGGTGGATCGCACGGGCATGAACCTGATGACGACGGTGGAGTACCCGGAAGAGAAGCCCATCTATCCGGAGGGCTACCGGGGTCTGCACCGGCTGGTGCCGCGCGAGGACGGCAAGCCGCGCTGCGTGGCCTGCTACATGTGCGCGACCATCTGCCCGGCGCAGTGCATCTACATCGAGGCGGGTGAGTACGAGACGGCAGACGCGGATTCGGAGTCCGCGGTCATCGAGAAGTACCCCACCCAGTTCGTCATCGACGAGCTGCGCTGCATCGTGTGCGGCCTGTGCGTGGAGGCGTGCCCCAAGGACGCCATCCGCATGGACACGTACATGCACACGCCGTCCGAGTACAACCGGCAGAACTTCGTCTACGACATCCCCAAGCTGCTCAAGGGGCCGGCGGTGTCGCACCCGTCCGACCCCTGGAACAAGCGCGACAGCTCCGAGGAGCCGCACCACGTCCACAAGGAAGCGCACACGCGCATCGGCGAGGGACACGCGGACCCTGGCAAGCACGCGCAGCTGCCCGCGGGCCACGGCCACGCGAAGGTGGGCGCCGGGCAGACGGTGGTGACGCAGCAGGGTCCCATCCAGGTGACGAAGTTCCTCAAGTAGTCCGTTCACGCATCATGGGGGCGGGCCTGGTTCCGCCGCCCCCTTCGCACGCATCCCGGCCCGCCTCCTCCCCGCTTCCAGGGAAGGGCGGGCCGCCGCCTTTTCAGGGGGCATGTGGTGACGCTGCAGCTCTTCAATGCACATGGTGCCGCTCACGCGCGCGGGGGCTTCCGGTGAAGCGCTACCGGATGTCGGTGTGCAAGGGCTCCAGTTGCCGCGCGGGCGGCTCGGACGCGGTGCACGTGGCGGCGCGCGAGGCGCTGGCGGAGGCCGGGCTCCAGGCGCGCTGTGAGCTGTACCGGGGCGGCTGCTACGGCTTCTGCCACATGGGGCCCAACGTGGTGGTGCGCGAGGACACGGGCCGCAAGCGGGACCCGCTGTCCCCGGAGGACTACCAGCTCATGGGGTGGCCCGGAGAGGTGTACTACTCGGGGATGACGGCGGAGAAGATGCGCCGCGTGGTGGCCGAGCACATCCAGGCGGATGAGCCCGTGCGTGAGCTGTTCGGTCAGCCGGACTCCGGCGACGACGGCTGAGGCTCGGGACGCACGCCGTGGATCGCGCATCCCCTCCCTAGCGGGGATCCGTGCTCCGCCGGCCCCAGCGGATGACGCCGTCCCAGTCCGCGGGCGGCGGACTCTGGATGAGGCCCTGGCAGCGCTGGACGTAGACGCGCGCCACCGCGTCGCCGTGCTCCACGGTGCACCGGCGGAACAGCTCCTGCGCCAACAGGAAGTCCCGCGCGTGGTAGGCGATGAGGGCCTTCTCGTAGAGGGCCATGCCCGCCTGCTTCTCCTGGGAGAACTCGCCCTTGCGGCCCAGCAGCTCGTGCACGCGCACGGGCTGGGGACGGTCGCGCACGAGCACGCGGTCCACCTCGCGGAAGACGTAGGCGTCGCTGGCCAGCTGCGCGGTGGCCTCTCCCACGAGCACCTGGGTGCCGTACTGCTTGTTGGCGGACTCCAGCCGGCCCGCCATGCCCACCGCGTCACCCATGACGGTGTAGTGGGACTTGAGCTCGCTGCCCATGTCGCCCACCAGCAGGTCGCCCGTGTCGATGCCGGCGCGCACCGACAGCCGGTGGCCGAACTGCTTCTCCCAGAGGGGCTGCCTCTGCGCGAGCACCGCCTGGAGCTTCAGCGCCGCCTCGCAGGCCAGATGCGCGTGGCGGTCCGTGCGCACGGGCGCGCCCCAGAAGGCCATCACCGAATCACCGATGTACTTGTCCACCTGCCCCACCGTGGCGCGCACCACCGCGGTCATCTCCGTGAGGAAGGTGTTGAGCAGCGGCACCAGCTGCTCCGGGGGGAGCGTCTCGGACAGGCGGGTGAAGCCCTCGATGTCGCAGAGGTACACCGTCATCTTCCGGCGCTCCGGCCGCATCAGGCTCACGTCGCGCGCCACCAGCCGCGCCACCTCCGGGCTGACGTAGCGGCCCAGCGCGCTGTGCACGAAGTCGCGCACGTCCTGTTCGGTGCGGAAGGCGTAGAGCGTGGTCACCAGGAACGCGAGCCCGCCGGACCACAGCGGGCCGGCCACGGCGATCCACAGCTTGTCGTGGACGAACACGTAGCCCGCGGCGGCGACGTAGCCCGCCCCCGCCGCCACCGCCACGCAGACGAAGAGGAACGCGCCGCCCACGGAGCGGAGCAGCCAGCTGCAAGACAGCGCCAGGAACGCGCCGATGAACGCGAGCGCCATGGTGGCGAGCATGTCCACCTTCGGCGGCGCGCGGGTGATGCCGTCCGAGGCGAGGATGTTGGCGAGCGCCTGCCCCAGCACGGCGCCGTTGGCGATGCCGGGGCCAATGGGCGTCACCCGCCGCTCCGGCGCGTAGCTGCTGGTGTTGGTGAGGATGACGGCGCGGCCGTCCAGGTCGTGGGCGAAGCGCGCGGGCCGCTCCGCCTGCGCGTCGAAGAGGTTGAGCATCACGTTCCACGCGCGGATGGAGCGGGCGAGCGGCCCCCGGGCCCCCCGCGTGGCGGATGGAGCCTCCCACCGCAGGAGGCTGTAGCCGGACGCATCCATGGGCACGGAGTACGAGTCGCCGATGTAGAGCCGCCCGTCCGCGTACCGCAGCTTCTGCGTGCCCGCGAGGCGCATGGCGGCGGCCAGCGGCAGGGAGGGCAGGACATGGCGCTCGCCGCCGCGCGGGCTGTAGGCGACGAGGTGGGGCACGCCGCGCACCACGCCGTCGGGGTCCGCGGGCAGCGTGGTGGCGCCATAGCCGCTGCCGGTGCCGAGCAGCGGCGTCACCGGGTACTGGAGCTGGCGGACCTCCAGGAGCTTGTCGGGGTCCAACCCGGTCACCTGCACGGAAGCCAGCGCGAGGAACAGGTCCGACGGCGCCACGCGGAAGGCGTCGTCCGCCGCGCGGCGCTCCTGGATGGACGCGGCGGCCGCGCCCAGCTGCTCGCCCAGGCTGCGGCCCTCGCCCTCGTCGGCGACGCCTGCCCAGACCTCCATGCCCTTGCCCGCGGGGATGAGGAACGCGGGGCGCTGGAGGGCGAGGACGGCCTGCGCGCGGGTGCGGGCCTCGGTGGCGCCGGGGTAGCTGCCCAGGCGGACGCGGTAGGGCCACAGGCGGCCCGTGGGGGGCAGCGAGCGGGTGCCCTCGGCGCCCCAGCGGAAGGCGAGCACGGAGTGGCCGGGGTCCTGATCCAGCAGGGCCCGCAGCGCGTCGTCGTCCTGGGACAGGGCGCCCCGGCCCGTGCGCGTGGGGGTGACGCAGGCGCGGGGGCTCAGCTCCGGGAAGGCGAAGTCCAGCATCACCACGGAGGCGCCCTCCTCCACCAACCGGTGGACCATGCCGCCCATGACCTGGCGCGGCCACGGGTACGCGGCGATGTCGGCGCGGGGGCCTTGCTGGGCCTCGGCGAGGGTCTCGTCGTCGATGGAGACGAGCACGACGCGGTCGGAGCGCTCGGACACCTCTCCGAGCTGGCGGATCCGCCAGTCGTAGAAGACTCGCTCGCCCCCATCGAGCCCGTGGGACAGCGCGTCCACGAGCCCGGAGGGCGACAGCAGGGGGGCGGGCGTCTCGTCCGGCCGCGTGGGGCGCGTGACGCGCTGGGAGACAAGCAACCCCAGCAGGCAGCCGAACAGGGCCGCCATGACGAGTGAGAAGCCGAGCCGATGCAGGAAGCGGCGGCCGGAGGAGTGGATGCGGAGACGTTGCACGAGCGGCTCGCAGGATACCCCGCCGGAGCCGGGCGCCTATGGGGCAACACGCGCGGTATGGTTGGCCGCTGTCATTCGCGCATCCGTGCCCCGCCCAAGAGAGTGCCCATGAAACGCCTGTTGCTGTCCGCCCTCGCCGCCGCCGCCGCGCTGTCCCCCCTGGCCTGTGACCTGGAGAAGACGGGCAACCAGCTCCGAGCGGACCATGTGATGGTGGGGACGCTGCTGGCGACACCGCAGGTGGACGTGTGCGCGTCCGCGCTGGCGGGCTTCGACGCGGGGACGTGCGGCACGCCAGACTCGGGAGACACGGTGTCGTTCCCGGGGCAGACGGCGGCGTTCGTGTTCTTCGGGACCAAGTCCGGGGAGAACTCGCAGCCGGAGGGCCTGAGCGGCGCCGCGGTGACGCTGCAGGCGGGGAGCGCGGCGGGCGTCCCGCTCAACGCCCAGGGCGGCGGCAGCTACGGCGTGACGAGCGATTCCACGGACGCGCTCAAGTACACGTCCGGGGCCACCTATTCGTTCTTCGCGGAGCAGGGAGGGACGAAGTACGAGGCGCGGGTGGAGGACTCGCCGACGAAGGAGGCCATCGCCGCGTTCCATCCTCCGGAGGGCTTCGTGCGTCTCAACGCGAACACGGCGTTCGCGTTCGACCGGCCCGCGCCCCCGCCGAACCAGGACCGCACGCTGGGGTTCGTGACGGTGGTGCCGCTGGGCTCGAATGGAGAGAAGGGCAAGGCCACCTACTCGAACGTGCCGACCACGCCGGTGGAGTTCCTCCAGTTGGCGGCGATGCCCGCGACCTTCCGGGAGGCGCGCGTGACGATCCCCGCCACCGCGTTCCCGACCCCCAAGCAGACCTACCTGATCATCTTCCAGGCGGTGCGCATGGGCGGGCCGGAGTCCGACAACCTCTTCCTGGGCAGCGTCGTCCTGGCGGGCACCGCGGAAGTGGGCATCGCGCGGACGAACTGAGGCCCGCTACCCCGCTTCGATGTCCAGCCCGATGCGCCCCTCCAGCTTGAGGCGCAGCAGGTAGCCCGCGAGGCGCTCCGACTCCTCGCGGGTGAGGATGCTGCGGAAGTCCGGTCCGTCCGCGATCTCCACCTCCATCACCGCGCCGCGCTGGAGGAGTCGGAAGAAGTCCTCCCCTCCTCCGGGCCGAGGCACCCGCAAGGGGATGAAGCCCTTGAGCGGCAGAACCTCCACGCTGGCGTCGATGACTCGCAGGAGGCCCGGCGCATCCGGGCGCACCGCATCCGCGGCGATGGACTCTTCCGCGTAGAGCGGAGCGGGAGGGAGTGACAGCTCCTCGGTGGAGTCGTCGAAGAGGAAGCCGTAGCGGGACGGCACCCGCTGCGTGAGCAGGTAGCAGAGCAGCACGGCCTCATCTGGCTGCACGCGCGCGACGTGGAGGATGGATCGCTCCGCGCCCACGCGGCGCAGCAACAGCGTCAGGTGCGGCTGGCTCCGGAGCAGGTAGCGGCGGACGCGGTCCAACAGCGTGACGCGCACCTCCGCGAACGCGGCCTGGAACCGGGCCTCACTCTCCGCTTCGCGCTGGGAGACAGCCTCCCGCGCCTTCGCGAGCTTCGCCTCCGCGTCACGCAGGAAGTCACCCGCGGCCCCCTGCTGCTGAAGACCCGGGCCCGAGGCACCGCCCGCGTCCATGCCCGCCGCGCGCACCGCGCCCAAGAGGAACGTCCCCTGCTGCGCGAGCCGTGCTTGTTCCTCCCGGAACTGGATGACGGAGGCCGCGTGGTCGCGCTTCAGCTCCGCCCAGGCGTCGTAGGCGGACTCCAGCGTCTCCAGCGCCCGGAGCTGCCCCAGGGCACCGTCGGGCCCGGAGGACGAGCCGGTCCACGGCGAATCCATGTGTCGCGCGGGAAGCGCCGGGGACGCATCCACGGCGGGAACATCCACGGGGGTGTCATGACGCATCGAACGGACATCATGCTTCGATGCGTCCGTCGCCTGGGGAGGTTTCGTCCCGGACGGCCTCCGGTTCTTCGACGCGCTCACGGTGTGGCTCACCGCGGCCAGGACGGGTAATGGAAAACTTGGCCGAAGCGTCCGACCACCCAGACGTCATCGGGCCGGGAGCCGTCGATCGCGTAGAGGCTGACGCCCAAGGAGGAGGACGACCAGCTCCGACCATTGTACCGGTAGAGACGCCCCTCCTCCGAGGTCACGTAGATGGAGTTCGCTCCGAACGCCAGCACGCCGGTCAGCCTGTCCACGGTGCCAGGGCCGGCCGCACTGCTGCGCCATGCGCTGCCATTCCAGGTCAGGAAGGTCCCATTGTCTCCCACGGCGTAGGCCAGCCGGGGTGTCACGACATCGATGGCGTTCAATCCTCCCGCGTCCGGAACGCCAGTCTCCGAGACCCAGAGGGCCTTCCCAGCACCGCCGCGGAGGATATGGCCGCGCCCCCCGCCAGTTCCGACAGCGAAGAGCAGGTCTGGCGAAACGCCATCCACCCCCGCCATGGGCCGGTTCAAGTAGGACTGCACGGGGACGGTCACGCTCCCCCCGTCCCATTCAAAGGTGCCGCCACTCGCACCGTTGCTCAACGACGCGACGCCGAAGATGACGACGCCTCCATCCAC
Organism: Corallococcus silvisoli; assembly: GCF_009909145.1. Classification (NCBI taxonomy): domain Bacteria; kingdom Pseudomonadati; phylum Myxococcota; class Myxococcia; order Myxococcales; family Myxococcaceae; genus Corallococcus; species Corallococcus silvisoli. Next base: position 180,602 of record NZ_JAAAPJ010000008.1, on the reverse strand, counting down.
GCCGGCAAACCCCTTCAGCCCCAATGTGCTCCCTGAGGCACTGGGAGGCGCGAAGGGGGCACAAGAAGTGCTGGTCGGAGTCTGGACCGTGAGCAGCCCGTCTGTCCCCCCGATATAGGCGGTCCCGGTCTGGGGATGAACCCAGACGCTCGCCAGGGTTCGGGGGGTCGCATCCAGGGAACACTTCCCCGGCGTGAAAGTAAAACCACCCGCTCCTGGCTGCATCCAGGCTCGCGACGAGTCGCTCCCGACAATCCAGACGCCTCCGCTCCCCCAGAGCCCCATCGCGTACCAGTCCCCACCGCCAACGCTCCGAGCGCTCCATCCCGGAGCGCCCATGCAGGTTCCCTGATCCGTCAAGCCGTCGCAGTCGTTGTCTTGCTCGTCGCAGATTTCAGGCGCTCCGGGGTGGGTGAACGGGTTGCCGTCGTCACAGTCTCCGCCCTGCCGTACGAAACCAGCGTCGGGCTGTAGACATGACACGACGCCCGCATCCGTCCGCCCGAAGGAGTCGGAATCTTCATCCGGATACCAGGCGGCGGCCCTTGGGGCATCGCACTCGACCCCGTTGCCCGAGGCGTCGCAGCGAGTGACTCCGGGGCACCCCTCCTTGTCCTCGGTACAGGCGGTGCCCACGTTGAATCCTTCGTCGATCCCTCCCGTGCAGTTGTCGTCCCGCCCGTTGCAAAGCTCCTGCGCGCCCGGATGCACGCCGGGATGGGTGTCATCACAGTCGTCATGCGGCGCGAACATCACCAATCGGTTCGGAGGCAACGGTCCCGCGCAGACCAGCAACGGCCCGCGCGCCCCATCTCCATGCCCGTCCCCATCCTCATCCGCCCAGGCGGACTGCATGGGGCTCGTGAAGCACGTCACCTCGCCAGCCCCGCCACAGACCGTGAAGCCCGTGCACCCCGCCTCCGAAACGCACGCCTGCGCCAATCCCAACCCTTCGTCTTGCTCCCCGTCACAGTCGTCATCCTTGTAGTTGCAGATCTCTGACGCCCCTGGATTCACCTCCGCGATCTCGTCATCGCAGTCCGTGCCGCCGGTCCCCGTGCTGACGTAGCCGTCCCCATCCGCGTCCGTCGCCTCCAGCGTGAACTCGACGTCGGAGGTCTTCCCCTCACTCAGCACGAACTCACGAACCTTCGTGATGACTCCGGTCCCCATGCATTCGTGTTCAAAGGCCTGCACGGACACCGCCACCTCGAGCGACCACGCCTTCGGCGGGGAGAACCCCTGCGTCAGCGTCTTTCCCGCCAGCGGCGTCCCCCGGTACGGAACCGTCACCGCCCGCGTCTCCTCGCTCGCGGCATCCTTCGCCACGATCTCCAGACACCCGGGCACGAAGCCCCGCGCCTCCACCTGGATGCGCAACATGCCGCAGTCCTCGACGCCCGCCGGGCAGAAGACCCGTTCGCGCCAGAGGTCCTCCAGCGATGGCACCGTGCAGTGCACCTGGAGCAGCGCCAGCATGGACACCCACAGCAAAGGGAGACGGGGCATGGCCTGACATCCTAGGCCATTCCCTTTCACCCAGCGCAAACACCAAGGCCCCTCCCCGCTCGCACGGGAAGAGGCCCTGTGAAAGCCAGCCGGCGTCTGGAATCAGGTGGTGCGCGAACCCGGCGGCACCGTGGAGCCCGCGCCGGAATGGGTTTCCGTACCGCGCGCGCTGTTGATGGCCGAGGCCAGCTTGTCCTGACCGCCCTGGATGCGCTGGCGCAAGTCACCGCGCAGCTGCGTGCCCGGCTTGTCCGCGAGCAGCAGGCCCACGCCCACGCCCACCAGCAGGCCGGCCGCGAAGATGCCCAGCGCCGGCAGCGCCGTCTCCGCCGTCGTGCGGCGCGTCTCCAGGCCGATGAGGTCCAGCACGTCGTCCCTGTCCAGCTTCTTCAAATCCTTCAGGCTCAGCATGTCCGACTCCGGGGGAGGAATACTTCGTGGAACCGCGTGTGGCGCGAACCGAAAGTCTAGACGCCGCCCGACGGCGGCGGGCCCCGGCCCGTCTGGTAACCCTGGAAGGCGGACTCCGCCATGCCCATGAGCTCGTCCTTCACGAAGGGCAGCGCCGCCAGCCGCACGCCCAGCTTCAGGATGCGCGCCGTCAACGGCGTGAAGAGGCCACCGCCCAGCACGTAGCCCACGCCCACGGCGATGGCCAGCGTGCCGTAGGGGTTGCGCTCCACGCGCCCCTTCAAGTCCAGCGTCTGCCCCAGGTCCGCCACCGCGCTGCGCGCGTTGTCGATGAACTGCTGCGCGTCCGAACCCAGCTGATCCACGCGCTGCCCGAAGCCCGCGTCCTCGCCGTGCTCCGCCGTGCCGTTGCCCGTCGCGCCCGAATAGTTCGTCATGTCCGTGCTCCCTTCCTGGCCCGTCCCCGAGGGGCGGCGGTTAGCGCGAGGCGATCCGGCCGACGATGAAGCCCACGGCGATGGCGCCCAGCAGGCACGTGCCGGGGTTCGCCTTGATGAACCCCACCACCTGGCGGTTCAGGTCCACCAGGTTCTGCCGCGCGTCATCCACGTTGGGGAGCACCTGGTCCTGAAGCTGCCGCGCCCGGTCTGCCATCTGCTGCGGATTGATTTCCATGGAAGCCCTCTGCTGTTCGTTCTCGATTGCGTCCTAAAGCTTCTGCATCCAGGCCCGCCCGCGCTTGCTCAGCGCCGCGAGCCCACCAGGTAACCGACGAGGAAGGCGGTCCCCACGCAGGTGTAGGGATGCTTGCGCACCCACTGCCGCCAGTCCGTGACCTCCGCCACCTCTTCCCGCAGCGCGCTCACCGACGTGGCCAGGTCGGCCCGGGTGCGCTCGATCTCCTCTCGAAGCGCCGCGCTGGTGCGCGGCAGCTGTGCCTTGCTAGCGGCCATCCCGCGTCTCCTTGAAGGCCATCGCCGTCGTGTCCTTCAGCGTGTTCACCCCCGCCACCGGCGAGGGGGGCCGCGCCGTGGTGAGCGCCGCCATGCTGCGGGACAGCTCGCTCACGCTGTCGTCCATCATCTGGCGCGATTGCATCCGCTTCACCGCGCGCAGGATGCCCAGGCCACCGCCCACGAGGTTCAACGCGCCCACCAGCGCCAGCGCTCCGGCCCACCCCGTCCAGGGCGCCAGGAGGGCCGCCAGCGCGCCGCACACGAACGCGTAGCCCACGAGCAGGAAGGGCACGAACACGGCGATGCTCGCCGCGTCCAGGCCCATGGCCTTCGCATCCTCCGCCAGCTCCACGCGCGCCAGCTGGAGGTGCTGCGTGACCAACCGACTGAAGCCATCCGCCATGCGCCCGACGAGCGCGGCCACGCCGCGTTCCGTCTGTTCACCGCCCACGTGCATGCGCTCTCCGGCCGACGCTCACGTCCTCGTGCGCGTGGGCGCCAACCTAGGCACCCCTCCCCGCCACGACAACCACACCGCGGCGGAAGTGTCCGGCGTTCGCCAGCGTCGGCCACTGAACGCGAAAGCCTCCGGACCCGGGCCAGCCTAGCCGATCCACTGCACCGGCGGGGCGACGGGAGGCTGCACGGAGATGGGCGCCTCGAAGCGCATCACCAGCGGCAGGTGGTCCGACGCCACCCGGCTCAAGGGCGAGCGGTGCGGCGTCACCGACACCGGCCGCACCCCGGAGTCCACGTAGATGCGATCCAACCGGAACAGGGGCAGCCGCGTCGGGTAGGTGCGCGCGGCGGCGCCCAGCTCGAACGCGGCGTCGTGGATGGCCTCGCGCACCAGCGACGACACCGGCCCGTTGCCCCACGAGTTGAAGTCCCCGCACACCACCATCGGGTCCTTGCGGGCCGCGTCGCGGAGCAGGTCGGCGGACAGCAGGAGCGACTCCTGCCGCCGCCGCTCGCTCACGGACAGGCCCAGGTGGAGGCAGAACACGTGCAGCTGCTTTCCTCCCCCCAGGTCCAGGTCGCACCGCAGCGCGCCCCGGGGCTCGCGGCGCGGCACGCTCAAGTCGTAGTTCTTCGACTTGAGCACCGGCAGCCGGCTCAGGATGGCGTTGCCGTAGCGGCGGCCATTGCGGACCACGTTGGGCCCGAAGGCCATGTGCAGGCCCAGCAGCTCGGCCAGGTGCTCGGGCTGGTCCTCCCGGGACGTCTTGCCCCGGAAATCGCCCACCTCCTGCAACGCGATGATGTCCGCGTTCACCTCGCGGAGCACCGCGCCCACGCGCGCCAGGTCGAACACCCCGTCCACGCCGATGCCGGAGTGGATGTTGTAGGAGACGAGGGTCAGCTCCACGCGCCGTTCACCCTCGCCTTCAAGCCGGGAGGAGTCGGCGGGCCGCCAGCCGCACCGCCTCCAGCGGCAGCGCGGCCAGCCGATGCAGGGCCGAGGCGATGTCACCCACGCCGGATTGGACGGCCTTCAGCTGCCGGCGTGCCTCGTCGACGAGGTCCGGCAGCCGGCCCTTGGGCGGCTGCTCCTTCGTGGGCGGCAGGGCCCCAATGGGCGAGGTCGTCCCGATGACGGGCGACGCCGCCTTGCGCTTCTTCACGCTGCCGCTCGCCCGCGACACGGGCCCATGGGAGAACTTGGCGTCCGCCTCGGGCCGCGCCAGCTCCTCCAGCTCGAGCTCCATCTTGCGCGCGGCGAGGATCTCCTCCGTCTGGGCGTGGCTCCTGCCGTAGTGGACGCCCTCGGACTCGTCCACCGCTCCCCGCGACGCCTGGGCGAGGTGCTCCTTGTCCCGCTGACGCAGGCCGCGCTTCTGCGGCGGCAGCGTCTTGGGGACCTGGAAGTGGTCGAAGCTGTAGGAGCGAGGCATGCGCGCCCTCCCTTTCGAAGTCGAGGCGTTGCGTTGACGTGGAAAAGCTAGGGAGCCCCCCGCCGTCCGTAACGCCTTGACACCCGCGAACCGGCACGGCCGCCTGCCTCGCGTCCGGCCAGGAACAGTGCGTCGCCTCGGAGCGCCCGCAAGTGCCGACAATGGCACGCATCCGGTGCCCGCCCTGGGTCGGCCGGCCAGACGCGGGGCCGGAGCCCTCCAGCCAGGCCCTTCCAGGCAGGGAGGCAGCCAACCAACACGCCAGACGCGGGTCCGGGAAGGATCCGAGCGCACGTGGTGTAAAGAACAGCCCATGCCCGCCCGGACCCCTTCGGCTTCCCGCGTCCTCGTCGTCACCCTGCTCGCCACCAGCGCTCCGGCGCTCGCCGCCACGACGCCCTCCGCGTCCTCGGCCGTGGTGACGGGCAGCGTGCCGGGCACGCCGCGGGACACCACCGGGACCCGCGCGCCGGGCGCGCCCACGCCCGGCGCCGTCGTCCAGGGGGAGCTCGCGCCCCTCCAGGTGAAGCCCGTGGACGGGCCCCATCTGTCGCTCCAGCCCGCCACCGCGAAGCCGGGCGACCCGGTGCTGGTGACTGTGCGCGGCGCGGCGTCCCTGCCCACGGGGACGCTGGCGGGCCGGCCCCTGCGCTTCTTCGCGTGGCACGACGGCTTCGCGGCGCTCGGCAGCCTCCCGGTGGAGCTGGCCCCGGGCACCGTGACGGTGGACGTGACGGCCCCCGGGCGCGGCCTGCCGGTGTTGCTGTCCAGCGTGCTGAACGTGGACCCGCCGGGCTTCCGGGAGCGCGAGCTGCGCGTGGCCAACAAGTACGTGTCGCCGCCCAAGGCGGTGAAGGCGCGCATGGAGGCGGACCGCAAGGCCTTCGCCGCGGCGTTCGCCCAGCCGTTCCGCGCGCCGCTGTTCGGACAGAACTTCGCCTGGCCTCGCGAGGCCACGGTGACGGCGCCCTTCGGCGACCGCCGCTCGTTCAACGGCAAGCTGCAGACGCAGCACTTCGGCGTGGACCTGGACGGTGTCACGGGCGCGCCCGTGGTCGCCGCCAACGACGGCACCGTGGTGATGGCGCGCGACAACTACGCGTCCGGCAACACCGTGCTCGTGCACCACGGCGCGGGGCTCTACACCGCGTACTTCCACATGTCGCGCATCGACGTGAAGAACGGGGCGAAGGTGAAGCAGGGAGAAGCGCTGGGCCTCGTCGGCAGCACCGGCCGCGTCACCGGCCCCCACCTCCACTGGGGTGTGAAGGCGGATGACCGGTGGGTGGATGGCCAGACGCTGCTCAAGCTGGACTTCACCGGCGCCCCGGCCGCGTCTGGAGTGGCCGCCAACGCGGCGGGGCTGGGGACGCCCTGAACTAGCGGTCCTTCCACTGCGGGGGCCGCTTCTCCATGAAGGCGGTGACGCCTTCGGCCGCGTCATCCGCCAGCACGTTGAGCGACAGCTGCGACGCCAAGAGCTCCAGCGCCGCCGGCAGCGGCAGGTCCTCCGCGGTGAAGAAGGCGCGCCGGCCCAGGGCCAGCACCGCCTGACTCTTGCCCGCAAGCTTCCCCGCGAGCGCGTCCACCGCGGCGTCCAGCTCCGCGGCGGGCACCACGCGGTTGAGCAGGCCCAGGCCCAGGGCGTCCTTCGCGTGCAGCCGGTCCCCGGTGAGCACCAGCTCCAGCGCGCGCTTGCGCCCCAGGTGCCGCTGCAGGAGCGCCATCATCATCATGGGGAAGAGCCCCACGTCGATTTCGGGCGTGCCCAGGTCCGCGCCCTCCACGGCCACCGCCAGGTCGCACGCGAGCACCAGCCCCAGGCCCCCCGCCAGCGCGTGGCCGTTGACGCGCGCGAGGGTCGGCTTGCGCGCATCCTGGAAGCGCGTGAGCAGCCGCGCGTAGGCGCGCCGGCCCTCATGGGTCGCCAGGAAGCCGCCGTCCCCGGCCATCTGGCCCAGGTCCCCGCCCGCGCAGAACACCTTCTCCCCCGCGCCGGTGAGCACGATGACGCGCACGGCGGGGTCCGCGTCCGCGCGGTCCACCGCGTCGAGCAGAGCCTGGATGACCCCCGGCGAGAGCGCGTTGCGCGCCTTCGGCCGGTCGAGGGTCAGCCGCGCTTGGGGGCCTTGGACTTCGTACCGGACTTCTCCCGCTTCCATGTCGACACCTCCGGGGAAGGCTCGCCCTGCTGTTCGTCCTTCGTCGGCTCCTGCTTCGCGGGTTCGCCCTGGGGCGCTCCGCCTGGGGACAGGAGCACGCCGTGAAGGAAGGAGTCGGCGATCTGCGCCTTGGCGCGCTCCAGCATCGCCTGGTCGCGCGCGTCCGCGAGCCCCACGACGAACGCGGTGAGCCCCATCTCGATGGAGCCGAAGAGCAGCGCGGACGCCAGCAGCGGATCCACGTCCGGCCGCAGCTCCCCCGCGGCCTTGGCGTGGGTGAACATCTGCGCGCTCAGGCGGATGACGTCCACGAAGGCCGTCTGGCGGTTGATGCGGGCCCCGGCCGGCGAGCGGGCAATCTCCAGGATGAGCACCTTCACCGCGCGGGGGTCCACCCGGTAGGCCTCGAAGGCCACGTCCGCGATGCGGCGCACCTTGTCCACCAGCGGGCCTTCGCTCTCCGCGACAGCGCGAGCGCGCGAGATGAACCCGCTCCAGCCCGTCTCGAAGACGGTCTCCAGCAGCTCATCCTTGTTCTTGAAGTAGTGGTAGACGAGCCCGTACGCGACGCCCGCCTCCTTGGCGACGTCCGCGATACGGCAGCCGTGGTAGCCCTTCCGGGCGAACACGTCGATGGCGGCCCGCAGGATGGTACGGCGGCGCTCGCTCTCCCGCGTCCCGCTCTCCGGCGCCGACTTCTGCTGGCCCACGCGTCCTCCCATGGCTGGTTGATTCTAGAATCAGCCAACCACGCTACGGACGCGGGGCCCCGGGGTCAATCCTTACGTGGGACCTTCCACCACGCCGAGGGGGAGGCGGGTGGAAGGGGTCCACACGAGGGGAAAGGCCCTCCCCGGAGGGTCAATCAGGCTGCCGAGCCATTGAACATCACTCGGGCGACGCCGAGCAGGCGGTCCACGTCGCGCGCATTGAGGCCGCGGGCGCGGGCGAAGTCCGATAGCGGACGCAGCAGGTCCTCCGTCTGGGCAGGGGTCTGCTCGGTGCCCGTGAAGAGCTCACCGAGGCTGACGCTGAGGGCGTTGGAGAGCGCCGCTAGGGTCTCCACGTGGGGCACGCGCTCGCCGCGCTCGATCATCGACAGGAAGGACACGCTGATCTGAGCACGCTCGGCGAGTTCCTCCTGCGTCCATCGCTCCGGGCGCTGCGTGCGAAGCTCGCGAATGCGCTGGCCAATTCTTTTTCCGAGATCCGACACGAAAGACTTCTCCTCTGGGGGATGTTTCGAGGTGAGTGCAACCCTCGCTTGCGGCGGGTGATTCCTATCCCCCCGAACCAAAGGACCCGAAACCGGCGACAGTCAGATTGATGCCGGCGAATTCCGGCGACTGATTGCGCCGCAGGATCACCACCCCCTCGATTCGCCAGCAGTCGCAGGCGGGTCCATAGGACACGCCAAAGGTCTGCTGTGCAAGGGGCTGACTTTCCTGGGAAATCACGTCCTTGTAGAGGGGCTGCACCAACGCTTCGTATCGCAACCCGAGCCCGAATCCGAGCTTGATTCGCGTACCGGCAGTGAGTGCCTGTGCCCGTTCGGTCGGAGAGGGTGCGACTTGGTCGGGGTGGGACGGAAGGGGACGAGGTGCGTCTCCTACCAGCATGTCCACGCCCCGACGCACGAAGTCGGGGCCTTGCGCGAGGGGATCCAACCCGCGGTCGATGGATAATTGTTTCACGGCGAGCAGGTCGTCGTAGCGGGCGTAGAGGGCGTTCCCCTTGCCGTTGTCGATGGTGAAGTCGGCGGACAGCTGGGTGATGTCGCGCGTCGTCGGGTCCATGCGCACGAGCGCGCCCGCGGTGACGACGCCAGCGCTGGCGGACAGGCGAGCGAAGGTGTCGCGCAGCACGCTGCCCTGCACCGTGTCGCGTCCCGCGACGGGGGCGATGCGGGACAGGTCGAAGCCCTGGCCGATGCGCAGGCGCAGCGGCTCGCGGGTGGTGGGCCCCTTCCGGACGCGCAGCGTCTGGTCCACGGCGACCACGGCGTGGAGGAAGCCGCGCACGCGGCCATCGGACTGGAGCGGCACGGCGGCGTCCAGCTCGTCGTAGACGAGCGGCACGGTGCCGGTGCCGCTCGAGTTCAAGGCGGTGAGGACCCGGCCCCAGCCGCCGGGCACGTAGCGCAGGCTCACCGACGGGGCCAGCGTGTGGCGGTAGAGCGTGTCCCCGTCCGTGAAGGTGCGCGCCAGCTGCGAGTCCAGCACCAGGTCCGCCAGCGGGTAGCCGCGCTGGGCGGTGTGGCCGGAGTACTCGCCCACGGAGACGGCCTGGCGCAGCCCCAGCGACGGCGTCAGCCGGGCCCAGGTGCCCAGCCCGTAGGACGTGGACATCCGGGAGAACAGCGACACGCGGTCGCGCCCCTCGCGTTCGGTGGGGTCGAAGCGGCCGTTGCCCTCCAGCGCGTCGAAAGGCAGCGTCAGGGGATTCGCCTCCAGCGGCGTGCCAGGAGGGCGCCACCGGCCGGAGGGGGAGAAGAGGGCGTCGAAGCCGTCATCGGCGTAGCTGCCGCGCAGCGGCGCGAGCCGGCTGTACTCCACCTCCATCCCGCCCGTGACGCGGCCTCCGAACAAGGAGCGCTCGGGCAGGTTCAGCGTGAGCCCCGGCAGGCGCTGGAAGGTCGTGGGCCCGTGGGGATTGAAGGCCACCCCGCTCTTGCTGGCCTCCGCGGGGATGGTGTTGTCCTGGAAGAAGCGGAAGGGGTAGCGCAGGTCCTGGCGCAGCGACACGTCCAGGCCCAGGTAGCGGTCGTCGCGGCGCTGGTACACGACCGCGGTGCTGCGCAGGTAGCTGTAGTTCTGCACCAGCAGGTCGGCGGTGAGGTCGCGCGTGTAGAAGCCGTCCGACACGAAGTACGCGTCCACGCGGTCGTGCCACCCGTCGCCCAGGTCCTGGGTGTGCTGCCAGGACGCCTCCCCGCGCAAGCCACGCTTCTCGTCGACGATCTCCGAGGTGTAGACCGGGTTCTCAGGGTCGGAGCGGTTCACGACGCGGAGGAAGTCGAAGGTGGTGGGATCCAGCCGGGGCCGCAGGTCGTAGAGGAAGCCCAGCGTCGCCCGGCCCCGCGTGTGGTCGCTGGGGACGTAGCGGAACTCGGTGAGCAACCGGGGGCCCTTCACGCCGACGGTGCGAGGCTCATGGATGGGGGTGCCGTCCGGGTTCCTGAAGGGACCGTCGATATCCCCGCCCCCCGTATAGAAGCCGGGGGTGAAGGTGAGGTCGTAGCTCTCCCCCAGCGTGACGAAGACGGGCGCGTCCAGCGCGAAGCCGTTGAGGCCGGAGTTGGATGGGCGGGGGATGAGCAGACCGGTGCGGCGCTCGGCCAGGGGCAGGTACAGCCACGGCAGCGCGAACACCGGCACCGACTGCACGTACACCACCGGCCAGGTGAGGATGGCCCGCTCGCCCATCTTCACGTTGGCCTCCTTCGCCTCCACGCGCCAGCTGGGCTCTCCAGGGCCGCACTGGCACGGCGTGAAGGCCAGGCCATCCACGGAGAAGGATGTCTCGCCGGTGCGGCGGATGCGCGTGCCGCTCATCAGGACGGGCGTCTCGCCCAGCTTGCGCAGCTCGTCCGGCGTCTTGGCGGCCTGGAGCGCTTCGGGGGTGACGCCCTTCTTCTGCATGAAGAGGCCGCCCTTCACGTTGGCCTCGTTGGAGCGCAGGTCCACGCGCACGTCGTCCGCGATGGCGGCCATCATGCCGCTGACGAACATCACGTTGCCGGTGGCGGTGGCCACCTGCGTGGCCTCGCTGTACGTCACCTCGTCCGCGCGCAGCACGTTGGGGCCGCTGCGCAATTCGCAGTGGCCGCGCGCGGTGAGGATGTCGGATTCGTAGACGACGAAGTCGGCGGCCAGCTCCACCACCTCACCGGTGGGTAGCTCCACCTGCGTGGCCAGCGGAATCTGGGCCGACACCAGGAGCGTCAGAGCGACCGGGACAAGGAAGGTCATGCGGGAGGCGTGGGCGGTGGGCGCCGTGCCGGCAACGGCGCCCGCCCCGTCCTACCGGCCCGGGCGGGGGAAGTCGAGGGTGATGAGCCCCCCCTCCTGGCGTGTCTGGTAGCGGACCCCCTGCTTCAGCTGGATGACGACGCGCACGGAGTGGCCCGCGCCGGAGAACGCCTCCACGCGCGACACGGCCGACGGGAAGAAGTGCGTGTCCAGGGGCAGCGTGTTGTTGGACTCCACCACGCGGGTGTTCTCCAGCTCCAGCACCACCTGGTTGGCGGACTCGCTCACCGTGTATCGCACCGGCTCGTTGGTGCGTACGAACACGCTCGAGCTGTCCGGGTGCTGCTGGAAGCCCACCAACGTCATCGTCTTGCGGCGAGACGACACCTGTCCCCCGCCGCTCTCGCGAGGCTCGGCCGCGGCGCTGCCCTGGCTGGGACGGGCGCGCGTCTCCCGGGAGGCCACGGCCGTCGGCTGGCGGCGCTCGCGGGCCTCCTGCGCCTTCTGGCGCTTCGCCTCGGCGGCGGCCTCGCGGGCCTCCTGCTGCTCCTCGCGGCGGGCCTGGGCCGCGGCGCGGGCCTCCTCCAGCTTCTGGCGCTTCGCCTCCGCGGCGGCCTGGGCGGAGGTCCGCTTCTCCTCGGCGGCGGCCTGGGCACTGGCGCGGCGCTCGTCCTCGGCGCGCTTCGCGGCGGCGCGCTTCTCCTCGGCGGCACTCCTGGCGGCGGCCTGGGCCTCCTCGGCCTGCTGGCGCTTCGCGTCCGCGGCGGCCTGGGCACTGGCGCGGCGCTCGTCCTCGGCGCGCTTCGCGGCGGCGCGGGCGTCTTCATCCTGACGCTTGCGTTCGGCGACGGCGGCCGCCTCCGAGGCGCGGCGCTCCTCCTCCTGGCGCTGCGCGGCGAGCCGGGCGTCCTCCTGGCGCTTGCGGTCCGCGTCCGCATCCGCCTTGGCGCGGGCGGAGGCCTCGGCCGCGGCCTTCTCCTGGGCCTCGCGCTCCGCACGGGCCGCGTCGGCGGCGGCCTTCGCGGCCTTCTCCTGGGCCTCCCGGTCCGACGCGGCGGCGCGGGCCGCGTCCTGGGCGCTGGCCCCCGTGGGCGTCTGGGTCGCCGAGGCGATCTCCGCCGTGCCCTGCGCGGGCGTGTTCTGGGCGACGGCGGCGTTGCCCCCACCGCCCAGCACCTTCACCACCAGCTTCGTGCCGGAGGACTGGATGTCCGTCTCCACCTCGCGCTCGTACCCGATGAGGATGCGCGCGATGGACGACAACTCCGTGCCGTACACCTGCGTCCGGATGCCCGTCACGGTGCCGTTGCCCACCGGCATCTCCTCCGCCACGCCCTGGAACACGGCGCCGGACACGTCGATGACGAGCCGGGGGGGATCCGTCATGGTGAAGCTGTTGAAGTCCGGCTTCTTGCTGCCGGAGATCTCCACCGTTCCACCGTTGATGGTGATGCCGGTGATGGTGTTGAGGTCCGCCGGCTGCTGCGCCAGCGCCACCAGCGGCACGAGCATCCACCCAAGCAGCGACACCGCGAAGCCCTTCATCGACCACTCCCGTGACGTTCGTCAGACAGACGGGCGTGAAACTAACACGCACCGGGGAGGCACCAACTTTTCAGGCTGGCGGGAACGTCCTCGCTTCAACGCAGGCGCGGCAGGGCCGGCGAGCGCGTGCGGTGCGTCCGCGTGTACTCGATGAGGTTCTTGATGTCGTAGCAGATCTGCCGGATGTCGTGCCCCATCGTCAGCTCGACGTGGCTGTTGCCCTTCACCGGCCGCCACAGCAGGTACTCGCTCTTCGCGGCGCGATACACGCTGCGCGTGGATTCCACCGAAGCCAGCGGATCCATGTCTCCGAAGATGATGGCCATGGGGATTTCAATCTTCCCGAAGCCCCGCTTGAAGTCGTAGTCGGTGCGGTAGCAGACCATCTCGCCGCGGCGGATCCACCGGGCGAACTGTTCAATCACCTTGCGCGGTTCGCGCTCGCCGCCCTCGCGCAGCAGCCAGCGGATGTCGTCGCGGCTGACGCGTTCGGTGTTGACGAGGCGGTTCAACTTGCGCGTGAACCGCTGATACAGGGCGGAGTCGTCCGCCTGCGCGATCTGCCGCTCCACCCACTTCAACACCACGTCCACGGGCACGGCGTTGAACACGAGGGACTTCTTCGCCTCGGGCTCCAGGCGCTTCTGGAGCGCGGGGCTGAAGGCGCCCACGCCCCTGGCCAGCAGCGCCCGGCCCAGCGTGCTGGCGCGGCGCTCCAGGTTCAGGCCGCCCAGCGTCAGGTCCACCGCGCCCGCGAGCAGCGGCGAGCCGTGCGCCAGCATGCGCAGGAGCATGAAGCCGCGCCCCAGGTCCGCGGGCGAGCCGATGGTGATGAGCCCCTCGAAGTCGTCGTGGATGCCGGCATAGCCGTAGCCGAGCATGCCGCCCATGGAGTGGCCGCAGTAGAAGATGCGCTCGCGCCGGGTGATGCGCTTGACGCCGGAGACGGCCGCCGGGAGGTCGTAGAGGAAGTAGCTGTCCAGGTCCCAGCCGTAGTCCAGGTCCGGCGGCAGCGGGCGCTTGAAGCGCTCGGCGCGCTCCTTCTGGAAGGCGATGGAGCTCTTGCCGTGCCCGCGCAGCTCCAGGATGTGGATGTCCACGCCGAAGAAGAGCAGGTTCTTGACGAACTGGCCGCTCGTCCAGGTGTGCCGGTTCTGGGAGAAGCCGTGCACCAACAGCAGCGGCTCACCGAACAGCGGCTGCGCGAACGCCTGTTTCACCGGACGGTAGCGCGTGATGACAAGCGACCATCCGTCCGCCGTCTCCACCACGTAGTTGGTCTTGGAGTACAGCGCCCGGAAGTCGACCTCATCGACGGTGGGCATCGGAGGTCCCGGAAGCGCTGATCTCCAGTCCGGCAGGCGCATGTCTCAAAGTTACTGCTGCTGCTGCATCGCGCCAAGGCTTCGTCCGACCAATCGCTTCACGGCGCCCACCAGGAACAATGAACCGGTGGCCAGAACGACCCCGTCCGGGTGCCCCAAGGCATCAGCCCTCGCCCCGGCGAGGGCATCCTCCAGGGAGGCGTGCGCGACGACCCGTGAACACAAAGCCCCTGCTTCATGGATGTATCGCGACGGGGCGAGCGAGCGCGGCGTGTCCAGCGGGGTGAGGTGCACGGAGGCCGCCAGCGGAAACAGCGCCCGCAGCATCGGTCCCCGGTCCTTGTCCGCCACCACCCCGAAGACCAGGTGCAGGGGCCGCGCGGCGTAGAGCGTGCGCAGCGCCTCCAGCAGCACCGCCACGCCGGCCGGGTTGTGGGCGCCGTCCACCACCACCGTGGGGGCGTCCGCCACCTCCTCCAGCCGCCCGGGCCAGCGCGCCGTGGCCAACCCCACGCGCGCGGCCTCCGGCGTCACCGCCACTCCGCGCTCGTGGAGGACCTCCAGGCAGGCGAGCGCCACCGCCGCGTTCTGATGCTGGTACGGGCCGCGCAGGGCGAGCGTCAGCCCCCCGAGCGACCAGACGGGCCCCCGGTACGCGAGGCGCCCCTCCGACTCCGGGGCGAGGCCGAAGTCGCGGCCCTCCAGCCGGACGGGGACGGCGAGCTGCTCCGCGCGGCCCAGGAGCGCGTCCAGGGCCTCGGGGTCCTGCCGCGACAGCACCACCGGCACGCCGGGCTTGAAGATGCCGGCCTTCTCTCCGGCGATCTCCCGGAGCGTGTGCCCCAGGTACTCCATGTGGTCGAAGGACACGGGGGTGACGCAGGTCACGACGGGCGCCGCGGCGCTGGTGGCGTCCAGCCGGCCGCCCAGGCCCGTCTCCAGCACCGCCACGTCCACGCGCTCGCGGGAGAAGTGCCAGAGCGCCACCACGGTGCCGAACTCGAAGTACGTCATCGGGTCGGCCCGCGCGGAGGGGTAGCGCTCCAGCACCTCCAGGATGCGCTGCCCGAAGACGTCGTCCGGGATGTCCTCCCCGGCCACGCGGATGCGCTCGTTGACGCGCACCAGGTGCGGCGACGTGTAGAGGCCCACGCGGTGGCCGGCGGCCTCCAGCGCGCGCGCGACGAAGGCGCAGGTGCTGCCCTTGCCGTTGGTCCCGGCGACGTGCAGCGCCGGGAAGTCGCGCTCCGGGTGGCCCAGCGCGGCGAGCGCGTCCCGCACCCGCTCCAGGCCCAGCTTGATGCCGGAGGGGTTGAGCGACTGGAAGAAGCGCAGGGCCTCTTCGGGAGTGCGTGGGGCGTCCATGCCGTGGAAGCCCTCCGCCCTACCCCAGCATGCCGAGGATCTGCCCCAGCCTGGCGCGCAGCTCCTTGCGGTGGACGATGGAGTCGATCATCCCGTGGTCCAGCAGGAACTCCGAGCGCTGGAAGCCCTCCGGCAGCTTCTGGCGGATGGTCTGCTCGATGACGCGCGGGCCGGCGAAGCCGATGAGGGCCTTGGGCTCCGCGAGGATGATGTCGCCCAGCCAGGAGAAGGACGCGGCGACGCCGCCGGTGGTGGGGTTGAGCATCACCGACACGTACGGCTTGCCGCTGGTGCGGAAGCGCGCGATGGCCGCGGACGTCTTCGCCATCTGCATCAGGGAGAAGATGCCCTCCTGCATGCGCGCGCCGCCGGAGGCGGAGAACACCACGGCGGGGCACTTCAGCTCGAAGGCGCGCTCGAACACGCGCGTCACCTTCTCACCCACCACGGAGCCCATGGAGCCGCCCATGAACTCGAAGACGAAGCAGCCCACGGAGACGGGGTGGCCCTCGATGCGGCCCACGCCGGAGATGAACGCGTCGTTCTCCTCCAGGTTCTTGCGCGTGGACTTCAGCCGGTCCTTGTACTTCTTGGAGTCGGTGAAGCCGAGCGGGTCCTGGGGCTCCAGCTCCTTGTCGAACTCCTCGAAGGAGTCCGGATCCAGCGTCGCCGCGAGCCGGGCGCGGGCCGTCCAGGCGTGGTGGTGTTCGCAGTGCGGACACACCATCCAGTTCTTCTCCAACTCCTGACGGTAGATGATCTCCTCGCACTGCTCGCACTTGGCCCACAGGCCCTGCATGCGGGAGGGCTGGGGCTCGGCGGCGGGCTCGGAGTCGACGGCGATGCGGGGCTTCTTGGAGAACCAGGCCATGTGGCCCGGGGGTTAATCCGAGCGCCGCGAGCCGTCAATACCTCCGTACGGCGCGCCGCGGCACGAAGTCCCTGCGCCCTAGAACTGGAACGTCTCTCCCAGCTCCAGGACGTTCACCGGCAGCGAGGCCAGCTCCTTCTTCAGCTGGGTCACGAAGGCGGGCTTCAGGTGGTAGAGCATCACCTGGGCCCCGTTGCGGTCGAACTTGCGCAGCTCCGAGCCCACGGTGGCCGGGGTCAGGTGGCCGGAGATGTCCGCCAGGGCCTGGAGGCTGTTGGGGAAGCTGGCCTCCAGGAGCAGCGCCTTGAGGTTCGGGGTGGCGTTGAGCGCCTTCCACAGCTTGTCGGTGGGGCCGGTGTCGCCGCTCATGGCGAGGGCGGCCTTCCCGTCGGAGATGATGAAGGCGCACGACTCCACGGGGTGGCTCACCGGCACGCTCTTCACGGTGTAGGGGCCCACCTGGAAGGTGCTGCCGGCGCGGAAGGTCTTGATGGAGAGGACGGGCTTGTGGCGCGTGGGGATGCGCGTGAAGTCCGGCCACAGCGCGTTGTTGAACATGTTCTCGCGCAGCGCCTTGGCGCACTCGCGGGAGGCATGGATGGTGACGGGCTTGTCCCTGCGGCCGATGACCAGGTCGGCCAGCAGCGGCAGGTCCTTCACGTGGTCGAAGTGGCTGTGGCCGACGAGCACGTCGTCCACCTTGCAGAGCTGCTCCAGCGAGAGGGTCCCGGTGAGTGCGCCCGCGTCGAGCGCGAGCACGTCATCCACGAGGAAGCAGGTGCTCCTGCACGTGGGAAGCTCGCCGCCGTGGCACCCGAGGACTTGCAGCTTCACGCTAGAGGTCTCCGAACTTCCACTTCATCTCAAGGTAGTTGAGGAAGTCGTGCAGCCGGGCGGTGTCATACACGGTCACCCGGTCACCGCTGCGCTCGATGAGGCCCGCGCGCTCCAGGCGCTCCAGCATGCTGCGCACGGCGGGCTCGCCCACGCCAATCTGCCGGGGCATCTCCCGCACCGCGAAGTCGATCTCCACGCCCTCCTCCAGCGGCCGGCCGCGCGTCTGGCAGGCCTGGAGGATCTGATGGACGACGCGGCTCGCGGGGTCCCCGTGGAGCAGGTTCTCGATCTGGGCGTCCGCCTCGGAGAGGCGCTCGGCCAGCTTCTTGATCATCCGAACGGCGATCTCCGCGTTGCCGCGGATCATCGCCTCGAAGGTCTTCGGGTCGATGACGAGCAGCTTCGCGTCGTCGTGCACAACGGCGGAGGCGTTCCGGGGCTTGTTGGAGATGATGGCCATCTCCCCGAAGAACTCACCGGGGCCCAGCACGGCGAGCACCTTCTCCACGTCGCGCACGCGCTTGGAGATGGCGATCTTCCCGGACTGGATGACGAACATCTCCTTGCCGATCTCTCCCTCGCGGAAGAGCTCGGTGCCCTTGGGGAACTCCTTGCCAAAACGTTGAAAGAGGGTTTCCTCGGCGCCCATCTGGCCCGCGAGTCAATCAGCCCCCACCCCACCGGTCAAATATCCCAGAGCGATATCGCACCGGCGTCGGAGATCCGGGGATTGAGGCACGCCTCGCGGCGGCGTGGAGGCCCCGCGAGCGCGCGGCCAGCCCCCGGGCAAGCCATCCGTAGCGGTGGCGTGACAGGACGGCCTGCGTGCCAGGGGGCGTGGTCGCCACAAACCCGACACCCCGTTCCGAGGCCCGAGACAGGGGCCTCCGGGAGGGATACAAGGCCGGCCGTGGGAACGACCTACAAGCAGTCCGGAGTAGACATCGAGGCCGGCGACGCGTTCGTCGAGAAGATCAAACCCCATGCGGCGCGCACCACGCGCCCGGAGGTGATGGGTGGAGTGGGCGGCTTCGGCGGCCTGTTCGCCCTGCCACCGGGCAAGTACCAGGCGCCCGTGCTGGTGGCGGGCACCGACGGCGTGGGCACCAAGCTGAAGGTGGCCTTCCTGGCGGGGCGCCACGACACGGTGGGCATCGACCTGGTGGCGATGTCGGTGAACGACATCCTCACCTGTGGCGCGGAGCCGCTGTTCTTCCTGGACTACTTCGCCACCGGGAAGCTGGAGGTGGACGCGGCGGCGGAGGTGGTGAAGGGCATCGCGGTGGGCTGCGAGCAGGCGGGGTGCGCGCTCCTGGGCGGGGAGACGGCGGAGATGCCGGGCTTCTACGCGCGGGGCGAGTACGACGTCGCGGGCTTCTGCGTGGGCGTGGTGGAGCGCTCGGCCATCATCGACGGCAAGACGGTGAAGCCGGGGGACGCGCTCATCGGGCTCACGTCGTCGGGGCTGCACAGCAACGGCTACTCGCTGGCGCGCAAGGTGCTGCTGGATGACGCGAAGCTGCCGCTGGACGTGGCGCCGCAGGGGCTGGACCGGCCGCTGGGTGACGCGCTGCTGGAGCCCACGCGCATCTACGTGAAGGACGCGCTCGCGCTGTGCCAGGCGGTGAAGGTGAAGGGCATGGCGCACATCACCGGCAGCGGCATCCCGGGCAACCTGCCCCGGTGCCTGCCGGACGGGACGCGCGCGGTGCTGAGCGAGTCCGCGTGGAAGAAGCCGGCCATCTTCGACCTCATCGCGAAGACGGGCGGCGTCGCGCGCGACGAGATGTTCAGCACGTTCAACATGGGCCTGGGCCTCATCGTCGTGGTGGCGAAGGAGGACGTGGCGAAGGCGCTGGAGGTGCTGCGCGCCCGGGGCGTGGAAGCGTCCGAGGTGGGCCGGGTGGAAGCGGGCCAGGGCGAGGCCACGGCGGTCATCGATCCATGAGCGCGCGGCGGGCGCGGCTGGGGGTGCTCGTCAGCGGCGGCGGGAGCAACCTGCAGGCGTTGCTCGACGCGGCCGCGCGGGAGGACTTCCCCGCCGAGGTGGCGTGCGTGCTCTCCAACGTGCCCACCGCGTACGCGCTGGAGCGCGCCCGGAAGGCGGGCGTGCGCGCGGAGGTGGTGGATCACAAGGGCTTCGGGTCGAAGGTGGACTTCGAGGCGGCGGTGCTCGGCGTGCTGGCCGACGCGGGCGTGGAGTGGGTGTGTCTGGCGGGCTTCATGCGGCTGGTGAGCGCGGACTTCCTCAAGCGCTTCCCGGGGCGCGTGTTGAACATCCACCCCTCGTTGCTGCCCGCGTTCCCGGGGCTGCATGCGCAGCGGCAGGCGCTGGAGCGCGGCGTGAAGGTGGCCGGGTGCACGGTGCACTACGTGGACGCGGGCACGGACACGGGGCCCATCATCGCCCAGGCGGCGGTGCCGGTGCTGCCAGAGGATGACGAAGCGAGCCTGAGCGCGCGCATCCTCGCGGAGGAGCACCGGCTGTACCCGCTGGCCGTGCGGCTCGCGGTGTCGGGCGCGGTGACGCTGGATGGGACGCGCACGCGCGTGGCGGCGCATGTGACAGGCGATGCGGGCGCCCTGCGCAGTCCGGGAGCGCCGAAGTGACGCAGGGGGTGGATCCGGATGCGGCGTCACGCGCTGCTTCGGGGCCCACGCCGGATGGAACCGGCGGCGTGCCACGGCCCGTGGCTCCGGATGCGGCGCCCAGCGCCACGGCGGACGGCTCCGCCGCGCTCGATGCGTCCGCCCGCGACGCGAGGCGGGAGGCCCTGCGCGCAGCCCCGCGGGTCCTCGTCAGCGCGTGCCTGCTGGGTGAGGCGTGCCGCTACGATGGACGCTCGCAGCGCTCGGAGCGGGTGCTCGCGGCGCTGGACGGCAAGGCCGTCATCCCCATCTGTCCGGAGGCCGCGGCGGGCATGGGCATTCCGCGTCCGCCCGTGGACCTATCGGGTGGCACGGGCGTGGACGTCTGGGCCGGCCGCGCGCGGGCCCTCACGCGAGAGACTCGCGAGGACCGCACCGCCGCGTTCCAAGAGGGTGCCCACCTCGCCCTGGAGGCCGCGCGGCGGTTCGACGTCACGGTCGCGCTCCTGAAGGAAAAGAGCCCCTCGTGCGGCAGTCAGCGCATCTACGAATCCGGCGTGCTCCGCCCGGGTGAAGGCATCACCACCGCGCTTCTGCGCTCGGACGGACGCACCGTCGTGAGCGACGAGGACTTGTAGCGCGCCCCCGCGAAGCGCCCTGCCAGCGTCGTCCACCGAAGCCTCACACCGGCGAACGACGCAGTTGCTCAACCTCGCGCGGGCAACTCCAGCTCGTCACCGGGGCGCGGCGCGAAGCACGCCTCCACCTCCGCCTCCGTCACCTCCGCGAGCGTCGCCGGGCTCCAGCGCGGCTTCTGGTCCTTGTCCACCAGCACCGCCCGGATCCCCTCCCGGAAGTCATGTCGCGCGGTCAGCGCCTGGCTCAGCCGGTACTCCATGCGCGCCGTCGCGTCGTAGTCCTGTCCCCGCCCCTTCCGCAGCTGCCGCAGCGTCACCCGGAGGCTCGTGGGCGACATGCGCAGCAGCGTGGCGCGCGTCTCCTCCGCCCATGCCGTGCCCTCTCGCTCCAGCGCCGCGAGGATGTCCTCCACCCGCTGTCCGCCAAAGCACCGCGCGAGGACCTCCGCCCGCGCCGCGAGCCCCGAAGGCCCCGGCACCTGATGGAACCCCGCGAGCACGCCCGCCGCCACGTCCCGCCCCGCCCCACTCCAGTCCGCCGCCCCCAACGCCGCCATCAGGTCCTCCAGCCGGGAGGACTCCACCTGATGCGTCGCGTACCCGAGCCACACCGCATCCGCCGCGTCACACCGCGCGCCGGTCAGCCCCAGGTACGTGCCCGCCTCGCCCGGGAAGCGCGGCAGGAACCAGCCACCGCCCACGTCCGGGAAGATGCCAATCGCCGTCTCCGGCATCGCGAGCACCAGCTTCTCCGTCACGACCCGGAACGCGCCGTGCATCGACAGCCCCAATCCCCCACCCATGCAGATGCCATCCACCAGCGCGATGAACGGCTTCGGGTAATGGTGGATCCGGTGGTTGAGCGCGTACTCCGCCCGGAAGAACTCGCGCGCCAACGACGCCTCCGCGCCTGTGCGTCCGACCGAACTGGCCACCGCGCGCACGTCCCCTCCCGCGCAGAACGCCCGGCCCCCCGCGCCGCGGATCACCACCGCCTTCACGGATGGATCCGCCGCCCACGCATCCAATCGGGGATGCAGCGCCCGGCACATCTCCAGGGAGAGCGCGTTGAGCGCCTTCGGGCGGTTGAGGGTGACAACGCCCAAGGGTCCCCGGCTCTCCAGCAGCACGTCGTCGCTCATGCCCGGGGGATATCAGCCCAGAAGGCGCTCGCAGGGGAGATTCAGGGGTGACATGGCGACGGAAATCGGTATTGGGAAGAACATGACTCCCGTCGCCGCCCCCTTGCTCGCCGCCGTCTTCGACATGGACGGTACGCTCGTCGACAACATGGACTTCCACAACCGCGCCTGGGTGACGCTCGCCCGGAAGCTCGGCCTGGACGACCTGACCGCGGACCGGTTCCAGAACGAGTTCGCGGGAAAGAAGAACGAGGAGATCCTCCCGCAGCTCCTGGGCCGCACCCTCTCCGTCGCGGAGCTGGATGCGCTCGCGGACGAGAAGGAGTCCCACTACCGCGCCATCTACCGGCCCTATCTCGCGCTGCACCGGGGCGCGGAGGCCTTCCTGCACCGCCTGCGCGACGCGCGCCTGCCCATGGCCGTGGCCACCGCCGCGCCCCAGGGCAACCGCGAGCTGGTGCTGGACGGGCTCGCGGTCCGCCCGCTCTTCGCGTGCGTCGTCGGTGCCGAGCAGGTGACGCGCGGCAAGCCGGCGCCGGACATCTTCCTGGCCGCGGCGCAGGCGCTGCACGTGCCCCCGGAGTCGTGCGTGGCCTTCGAGGACGCCATCAACGGCGTGCTGTCCGCGCGCGCCGCCGGCATGATCACCGTGGGCATCACCACCACCACGACCGCGGAGCAGCTGGCGAAGGCGGGCGCCCACTACACCGCCCCGGACTTCGACGCGCTCCCCCCGGAGCTGGTCGCGCGCCTCTTCGGCCCCAGGCCCTGAGGGGCCCTCGGACCCCACCCCCAAGCCCGGCCCCTTGGAAACCCGGGAGCCAAAAGGGCGCCAGACGCGGTGGCGTTGTGTAGTGTTCGGCGGCCATGTCGACGTCCGCCGCCAAACTCAAGCTCCCCTCGGGCCCGTCCCGGCACGTGTACGACGTCATCGTGCTGGGCAGCCAGGTCGGAGGCGCGCTCGCCGCCGCGCTCCTGGCGAAGCGCAACCACCGCGTGTTGCTGGTGGAGCACGACGGCATGGGGCCCGGCTACGAGCACGACGGCTTCGTGCTGCCCTATGCCCCCTTCGTCGCGCCGCCCCTCAAGGCGATGCCCGCGGTGGAAGAGGCCCTCAACGAGCTGGGGCTCTCCACCGCCATCGGCCGGGCGCTGCGCCCCCACGCGCCCGAACTCCAGTTGGTGTTGCCCAGGAACCGCGTGGACCTGCCCGGCGACGCCGCACGCCGCCGCGCGGAGCTCACGCGTGAGTTCGGTGAAGCCGGAGAGGGCATCCAGGGCGCGCTGACGGGCAGCGCCGCCCAGCACGAGGCCACCGACGCCTTCTTCAAGGAAGGCCCCCAGCTGCCCCCCGACGGCTTCTTCGAGGGTTGGAAGCTCAAGGGGCGGATCAAGGACCACCCGGGCCTGGAGGCCACGCCCCGGCTCGCGAGCGACGACCCTGCGCTGTCGCTGGTGCGCGGCCTGCTCCCCTTCCTGGTGCACCTGGAGAAGCCCACCGCGCCCCTGGCGCTCACCCGGGCCCTGTCCCAGGTGCTCACCGCGCCGTCCACCTACCCCGGCGGCATGGACGCCCTGCGCGACGTGCTCACCCGGCGGCTCGCGGAGCTGGGCGGCGACGTGCTGGGCCGCGACAACCCGGCGGGCTTCATCGTCGAGGAGCTGGCGTTCGACGGCAGCAAGTTCTCCGGCGTGAAGCTGGTCCGCTCGGACACGCTCTACCGCGCGTCGTGCCTGGTGACGGCCACGGACTCCGGAGCGCTGCGCCGGCTGGTGACGGACAAGAAGCACCACCGCGGCCTGCTGGAGCACCTGGACCAGTCCAACACCCGGTCGCTGCTCTTCAGCGTGAACTGGGTCGTCCCGGAGGCGGCGCTCCCGCGCGGCATGGGCGAGCTGATCCTCGTGGACACGCAGGACGCGGAGCTGGGCCCGTTGCTCGTGCAGCAGCACCCGGCGCGGACGGCGGCGGTCGGCGGCCACAAGGACGTGGAGGGTGTGCGCGTGGTGTGCGCGGGCGCCTTCGTCCCGGCCTCCGCGCGCGACCTGGGCGAGGAACACCTCCAGGCCCTGGCGGCGAAGATCGACGAGCACCTGGACCGGCTGATGCCCTTCACGAAGCAGCACCGCGCGCTGCGGTCGGCCCCCTACCTGGACGCCGGGGGAGTGCGCGGCAGCCGCCTCATGCCCCACCCCCTCTACAGCTTCGAGACGGAAGCCTTCCTGGGCGTCACGGGGTTGAAGCAGCGCACGCCCGCGAAGAACGTGATCCTGGCGGGCCGCGAGGTGCTCCCCGGACTGGGCCTGGAAGGCGAGCTTTTGGCCGGGATGCGGGCCGCACGGCTGGTGCAGGACATGCTGAAGAAGAAGGATCCCCTCAAGCGGTAGGACTCGGGTCGGATCCGGCTGGATTTTCGGGCTGTTTCTGGTAGGGTCCGCCGCTCTTTTATGGGCTGCTGTCGAACGCCCCAGTTTTCAAGGAGTTAGCAGTCATGGCGTGGAAGTGCGACCTCTGTGGGAAGCGTCCGCTGGTGGGTAACAACGTCAGCCACGCGAACAACAAGACCAAGAAGCGGACCCTCCCGAACCTGCAGAAGCTGCGGGCGAACGTCGAAGGCCGCATCGAGCGCGTTCTGGCCTGCACCCGCTGCATCAAGGCGGGCAAGGTGACGAAGGCCGCCTGAAGTCCCGGGGCCTTCCGGTGGGCACGATGCGCGCTCGAAAGTCCGCGCTTCCGCCCACCGAACGGCTCCATCCCCGTGCGGGCGACCTGGACCTCCTCTCTGTCGAGGCGGTCGTCCGACGGTTGCATCAAGAAGACCTGATCGCCCTTCGAGCGGTCCGTGAGGCCTTGCCGTCCATCGCGGCGGCGGCCCGGGCCGTCGCGGATGCCTTGCGCGCCGGAGGTCGGCTGCTCTACGTGGGCGCCGGCACCAGCGGACGGCTGGGCGTGCTCGATGCCAGCGAGTGTCCCCCCACCTTCGGTGTCCCGGCCACGCGCGTCCAGGCGGTCATCGCCGGGGGTCGGCGAGCCCTGACGCGCGCGGTGGAAGGCGCCGAGGACGACGCGGACGCGGGGGCCCGGGCGGTGAGGGCCTTCCAAGCGACGGCGCGGGACGTGGTGTGTGGAATCTCCGCGTCCGCTTCGACGCCCTATGTCCGGGGGGCCCTGGACGAGGCCCGCGAGCGCGGAGCGCGCACGGTGTTGGTGTGCTGCAACCCACCTGGGAGCCCCATGCGGGCGGACACGGTGGTGCTGGCGCGCACGGGGCCGGAGGTGGTGGCGGGCTCCACGCGACTGAAGGCGGGCACGGCGACGAAGCTCGTGCTCAACGCCATCACCACCGCGGCCTTCGTGGCGCTGGGCAAGGTGTACCGGGGGCGGATGGTGGACGTGCGCCCGACGAACGCGAAGCTGCGGGCCCGCGCGGCGCGCATGGTGGCGGAGTTGACGGACTTGCCCCCGGCGCGGGCGAAGGTGCTGCTCACGGCCGCGGGCGACAGCGTGAAGGTCGCGCTGGCCATGCACTTCACCGGGCTTCCGGCGGCCCAGGCGCGGCGCGAGGTGGAGGAGCAGGGCCTGCGAGCACTGGACCGTCCAGCGCCGAAGCGGAAGTCCGCGACGCGCCCCCAACCCGGCGGGGTGGATGGAACCGCTCGGCGCACGTCGAGCGAGCCGCGGCGCCGTCGCCCCCGGACGCAATCCGCCCGGCCCGGGTCAGCTCCCCGACCGTGACCTGGAAGGTCCGAGCCGGCGCCTCCGGACCTTGGTGACGCGGCCCGAGCTGAGCCGCCCCCGAGCCAAGCCCGAGCCAAGCCCGAGCCAAGCCCGAGCCAAGCCCGAGCCAAGCCCGAGCCAAGCCCGAGCCAAGCCCGAGCCAAGCCCGAGCCAAGCCCGAGCCAAGCCCGAGCCAAGCCCTCGGGAGTGGAGAGGGACCCTCGCGGCGGGCCAGCCGCGTCGGGGCCGCACTGGACGGACGTGCAAGCCCCCTCTGGAATCGAACACAGGACCCTGCGGAACGTGAACTGGAGACACCCGGAGGGCGCCGATCCTGGACACCCGGGGCCCCCCCCGGTCCCGGGGACGGCGAGCGTCGGGGGCGGGCTCTAGACTGAACGCATGCACCCCGCCCCGCCCCCCTCCCCTTCCCTGCCGCCCCGGCTGTGCGTGGGCGTGCTGTCCGGCACCAGCGTGGACGCGGCGGAGGCGGCGCTGTGCCGCGTGGAGGGCACCGGCGTGGACGTGACGCTCCAGCTGATCGCGCACGTCTCACGGCCCTTCCCACCGGAGTTCGTCGCGCGGGTGCTGGGCCCCCAGGACGCCCGGAGCCTCTGCGCGCTCAACTTCGAGCTGGGCGAACGCTTCGCCGAAGCCGTGCTCGCCGTCATCGCGCGCGCGGGCGTCCCCGCCAGCGACATCCACGTCGTCGGTTCGCACGGCCAGACGATGGCCCACCTGCCATCGGACCTGTCCCCCATCCCCTCCACGCTCCAGATTGGCGAGGCCGCGGTCATCGCCGAGCGCACCGGGCTGCCCGTCGTCAGCGACTTCCGCACCCGCGACATGGCGGTGGGAGGCCAGGGCGCGCCGCTCGTGCCGTACCTGGACTGGGCCGTCTTCCGGAACCGCGAGCGACCGGACCTCCCGCGCGCGTTCCTCAACCTGGGCGGCATCGCCAACGTGAGCGTGGTGGGCGAACACCTGGACGACACGCTCGCGTTCGACACCGGCCCCGCGAACATGGTGCTGGATGGGCTGGCGCGCCGGGTGTCGGGCGGACAGCTGGAGTGCGACCGGGACGGCGGCCTGTCGTCCCGGGGGAAGGTGGTGCCGGGGCTCCTGGACGAACTGCTCGCCCATCCGTTCCTTGCGCGTCCCCCACCGCGCAGCGCGGGCCGCGAGGGCTTTGGCGAGGCGCTGGTGGACCGGCTCTGGGCGGCGGCCCCGGACCGGCCCTACGACTTGATGGCCACCGCGCGCGCGTTCACCGTGGAGGCCACCGCGCGTGCCTTCGAGACCTGGGTGCGGCCCCGCTTCCCGCGCCTGGAGGCGGTGTACGCATCGGGCGGCGGGACGCGGAACCCCGTGCTGATGGCGGACCTGCGGGCGCGGCTGGCCCCCGTCCCACTGGAGCGGCTGGACGTGCTGGGCTTCCCCGAGGAGGCCAAGGAAGCGGCCCTCTTCGCCCTGCTCGCGGCGGAGCACCGGGCCGGGACGCCCGCGAATGTTCGCCCCGCAACTGGCGCGAGGCGCCGAGTCGTTCTAGGTAAGCTGACACCGTGAGCAGCGTGAACCTGATGGCCCGTGAAGTGGCCGCGAAGATCGTCTTCTACGGCCCGGGCCTGTCCGGGAAGACGACGACCCTGCGGAAGGTCTACGAGACCGTCCGCCCGGCCCACCGCGGAGAGATGATGTCCATCGCCACCGAAGGCGACCGGACGCTCTTCTTCGACTTCCTGCCCGTGAAGGTGGAGCGCGTGGGCGACTGCTCCGTGCGCCTCGCCCTCTACACCGTGCCCGGACAGGTCTTCTACAACGCCACCCGCAAGCTGGTGCTCCAGGGCGCCGACGGCGTGGTGTTCGTGGCGGACTCGCAGGCGGAGGCCATGGACGCCAACCGCGAGTCCCTGGCCAACCTGGAGGAGAACCTCCTGGAGAACGGCATCCGCCTGGACCGCTTCCCGCTGGTGATGCAGTGGAACAAGCGCGACCTGGAGAGCACCCTGTCCGTGGAGGAGCTGCGCCGGGAGCTCAACCCGCGCGGCGTCCCCGACTTCGAGACCGCCGCCACCAACGGCCGCGGGGTGCTGGACACGCTCAAGACCATCACCCGGCTCGTCATCAAGGACCTGCGCGCCAAGCGCATCGTCCCGCCGCCCCGTCCCGCGCCGCCCCCGCCCGGGACGGCCCCCGCGGGCCTGGAGGCGCAGCTCGCGCAGCACCTCACCCAGCGCCAGCCCCCGGCCGCGTCCCTCTCCCCCACGCCCGCGCCCCGGACGCTGACCGCGCCCGCCCCGCCCCGCGTGGAGCCCGCCCCCATGCCGGCCCCCGCGGCCGTGGTGAACACCGCGGCCCGCCTGCTGGGCGCCACGAGCGCGCTGGCGCCAGGGGACCTGTTCGATCACGCCCGGGCCGCGGAGGCCGCCTTCGTCGCCGCAGACTACACGACCTGCGTCACCGCCTGCACCGACGCCGTCCGGCGCGCCATGGCCTTCGCGGGAGAGGGCACCCTGGCGCAGCAGGCCTTCCTGCTCCACGTGGATGGCGCGGACCTGCTGCGCTTGCAGGGCCTGTCCACGCAGCCGCACCTGCGCGTGGATGACGCGGCCTTCTCGCTCTACGTCCTGATGCAGGTCTTCGTGCGACTCAACGCCGTGGGGCTCCCGACCGCGGGGTGATTCAGGCGCGGCAGGAGCCCCCACATCTCAGGGGCACGGCTCCCGCGCGGGAGCCCAGGAGGCAGCCCCTGCATGTTGCGTGTGAAGACCTCGGTGAAGCCGTCGCGGATCCACGGCCTGGGCCTCTTCGCAGAGGAGCCCATCGCCCGGGGCGCCGTGGTGTGGACCTTCGACGCCCCCGTCGACCAGCGCTTCGGGCCCGGTGACGTCGCCCGGATGAGCGCCGCCGCGAAGGCGTTCCTGTCCCGCTACGCCTATTGCGAGCACGGCGCCCTGGTGCTGTGCGGCGACCACGCGCGGTTCATGAACCACTCGGACGCGCCGAACTGCGGCAACGACGCGACCCGCACCGCCACCGTCGCGCTGCGAGACATCGCGCCCGGGGAGGAGCTCACGGACGACTACGGCGCCATGGAGGACCCCTGGAGCGAATTCGAGGGCATCATCGAATCCGAGCCGGTCCCCGCGCCCCACCCGGTGCACTGAGGCCCCGCGTCAGCGCGGGTACGTCAGCTGGAGCAGCCCCATGCGGTGCAGCTTCGCCAGCGTCTTGAGCGTCTCCAGCTCCCGCGCGGGGCTGGCCAGCACCAGGGTGGACACGTCCCAGGTCCCGCTGACGAGCCCGGCGATCTGCCGCTCTTCCGGTTTGAGCATCACCATGGCCTGGGGGGACTGGATGAGCTGGGGCACCACCAGCGGCGGCAGGTCCGCGTAGAGCGCGGCCACGTGCTCGCGCTGCACCAGGCGCGCGAACTCCCGCACGCGCCGGTCCGCCGGGTCGCTGGCCAGCAGCGACGCGCACACGATGCCGGCCGCGTCGTACTGGCCCTCGCGCATCAGCACCGCGCCCTTCTCCAGCATCTCCGCCACGGGGTCCGCTTCCACCTGCGGCGCGCCGTCCACCTCCACCAGCTTCGCGCGCAACAGCTCGTGCACCCGGCGCGTCACCGACGAGCGCGACACGCCCATGGACAGCCGGAGCCGCCCCAGGTTCTGCGGCGTCGTCGTCAGGCCCAGGATGATCCGGTGCATGAGCGGCTGGCTCGGGCTGGGCGGCGCCAGCGCCTTCACGCTCAACGCGTCGATGGGCAGCGCCTTGTCCACGTCCCCCTGCTCGTCCACCCAGCGCAGGGACTCGAAGAGCAGCTCGCGGATGCTCATGTCGGACGGCACCCAGTCCTCACCGGTGCGGTCCGCGTCCTCCGTCCAGTGGAACGTGCCCTGTCCCGCGATGGTCAGGTCCGTCATCGCCGCGAACAGCTCCTCGCGGCCCAGGTCCCGCACCCAGCGCGCCTGCACCCCGTGCGCGTCGAAGGCCGCGTCCACGTCCGGGGTGCGCGCCAGCTCGTCGAAGGCCGCCAGCACGCGCGTGCCCGCCGCCAGCTTGGGCAACGACAGGAGCCGGGCCACCCGGCCGCGCAGCCCTTCGCTCGCGGTGGCGCCCACCTGGCCGGACAGGAGGAACAACTTGCGCTCGCCTGCTTCCCACGACAGCTGCAACGTCCCCGTCTTGCGGGAGCTGTCCAGCCATTGAAGGAACTCGGGGAGCGGGTAGCTGAAGAGGTCGCCGTGGATGGCCATGCGTGTCGGATTCGAGGATACAGTCCCGGGCCGTGCGCGTCGCGGTCCTGTTCATCGATGGGGTCGGCATCGGACGGAAGGACCCGGCCGTCAATCCGCTCGCGGACCGCGACCACCTGCTGTCCTGGTTCCAGGACGCCCCCGCGCCCGCCCTCCCCCACGGCGGCGTCGGCCTCGCGGTGGACCCCACCTTCGGCGTGCCCGGCCGGCCCCAGTCCGCGTCCAACCAGACGGCCATCCTCACCGGCGACCCCGCCCCCGTCCTCGTCGGGGGCCACGTGCTGGGCTACCCCAACACCGCCCTCCGGGAGCTGCTCGCGGAGCGCTCCATCGTGCGCCGCCTCAAGGCCCAGGGCCACACCGCCACCTTCGCCAACGCGTACCCCGCGCCGTACCTGGACGCGCTCGGCCTCCCCCGGCGCCCCTCCACGTCCCCGCCCGAGTTCACCCTGCCCCCCCGCGCCGCGCGCAAGGTGCGTCCCTCGGCCGCGAAGCTCGCCTTCGCCGCGGGCGCGGAACCCCTGCGCACCCTGGACGACGCGCGGGCGGGCGACGGGCTCACCCACGACATCACCGGCGCGAACGCGCGCGCCCATGGCCTGGACGTGCCCAGCCGGACGCCCCAGGAGGCCGCGGCCCTCTTCTGGCGCATCACCGCCGGGGCGGACTTCACCTTCTTCGAGCACTACCTCGCGGACGAGGCGGGCCACGCCCAGGACTTCACCGCCGCGCGCGCCGCGCTGGACACCGTCGACGCCTTCCTTCGCGCCGTCACCGCCACGCGGCCCCCGGACGCGCGCGTGCTGGTGTGCAGCGACCACGGCAACGTGGAGGACCTGTCGGTTCGCGGACACACCGTGCACGCCGTCCCCATGCTCTACTTCGGCCCCTCCGCCCCGGAGCTAGCGTCGTTCACCACCGTCGCGGATGTGGGCCGCGCCGTGATGCGCTGGCTCGGGGCCAGCTAGAGGGGCGAGGGATGCGGGTGGGCGGCACTGGACGATGGGCCCTCCTGGTCGCGGCGGCGGCCCTCCTCTCCGCGTGCGCCGCCCAGAAGGCCGCGGCCCCGGACGCCACCCTGTCCCTGTCCGGCGGCGAGTTCATCGTCGCGCGCGCCGCCCAGGACCCCCAGGGCGCGCTCATGGTGCGCATCGCGGTGGAGCGCGCCAGCCCCCGCCTGTCCCGCTGGGGCACCTTCCACGAGCCCGTCACCCTGGTCCTCCACCCCAGCCACGCCGCCCTGGAGCGCGCCGCCAACCGCCCCGGCTACGACTTCCTGCGCGCGTGGGCGCGCTACGAGCAGGTGGAGGTCCAGAGCCCCCGCACGTGGACGCGCGGCGGCGCCAACCAGAAGCAGGTGGACGAGCTGCTCCTGCACGAGCTCACCCACAGCCTGATGTGGCAGTCCTCCGCCACCGTGTCGGACTGGACGCGCAAGGGCATCCCCCTGTGGTTCAGCGAGGGCATGGCCTCGTACACCGCGGGCCAGGGCTACCGCGTCCCCAGCCTGGAGGACCTGTCCCGCTTCCTCCACGACTTCCCCCAGGAGGATCCGCTCGCCCGCGCCGAGGCCCTCTACGAAACCCAGAACGCCACCGTCTACGGCGCCGCCTACCACGCCTTCACCTTCCTGATGGAGCGCTACGGCGAGGCGCGCGTGCGCGGCATCCTCACCGCCATGCGCCTGGGCCAGGACTTCACCGGCGGCTTCCAGACGTCCATCGGCCTGCCCGTGGACGCCTTCCTCCGCGACTTCCGCCGCTACGTGTACCTGCGCGGCTTCAAGGGGGGCCGTTTGACCCTCCCCCCGCTCCGGCCCCGCCTGGATGGCCGGGGATTTCCACGGAATCCTCAGCTACCAGCGGCTCCGACCCCACATTCGCCCACTTCCAGCCCGCCGGACACAACTCCCGTGGGCACAAGTCCGACAAGTTGAGCGTGCCCGCTATGCGCGGGCCGCCGGAGGATTGACCCGTGACTGACTCCAAAATCAACCGCCCGAACCGCGCCCCGGCTCCCGCCACGGGCTCCACCTCCGCGGACCCGGCGAAGCTGCTCGCCCAGAAGAACGCCGCCGCCGCGAAGTCCGCCGCCGCGCGCCGCAACCAGTCCGCCTTCGAATCCACTCCGGGTCCCACGGCCCGCGCCCCGGTGGCCGGCTCCGGCACGCTGGCCCGCTCCGCCAACGCGGGGGCCCTGCTGGGCGCCGCGCCCACCCAGGCGGTGCGCTCCGGCGCGACGGTGGAGAACCCCACGGTCCGCACCATCACCTTCACGTACGACGCGGGCCCGCACGCGCAGCTCACCCACCCAAAGCTCAAGGGCAGCTGGGACGCGGACGGCCGCTACAACGCGCAGTGGTCCTCCGGCGGCATCCCCATGAAGTCGCTGGGCAATGGCAAGTACGAGGCCACGGTGAAGGTGGCGGACGACGGCCTCGCCCGCAACTGGGAGTGGGGCGTCAGCGTGGACGGCCCCGCGGGCAAGGACCAGTGGGCGGTGATGGGCGAGGGCAACCTCAAGCTGGACCTGTCCAAGTCCACCGCGTCGTACTCGCCCACGACGTACCACCAGATGGGCGCGCAGCGCTCCGGCAAGGACGCGTCGTTCAAGTTCTGGGCGCCGGACGCGCGGGCCGTGCAGGTGAAGGTGACGGACAAGCAGGGCCGCGAGCAGCGCATCCCGATGACGCGCGACGAGGGCGGCAACTGGACCGCGCAGGCGAAGGGCGCGTGGGAGCAGCTGGAGGGCAAGGCCTATGTCTACGAGGTCGTGGACTCCACGGGCGCCACCAGCGACCGGCCGGACCCCTACGCGCGCCGGATGATGGGCGAGCAGCGCGGCCTGGACCGGCTGTACCTGGACCCCACGCGCGGCAAGGAGGTGGACCGCTACTTCACCGGCGCCACCGGCCTGATGCGCTTCGACATCGACGAGGCGGAGACCGCTGACAGCGCCTACCTGGTGCTCAAGGACGGCGACGGCAACCCGCTCGACAAGAAGCAGCTCCAGGAGCGCCTGGGCTCGTTCGACGACACCCTCATCGACAAGCTGCGCGGCGGGAAGTTCAACGACTTCTGGTCGCGCAACGTGACGGATGACGGCCGCATCAAGATGACGAACGAGGGCGGCGCGTGGACCACGCTCGTCAATGATCCGGAGAAGCTCGCCGGCCTGCGCTACGAGTTCCAGGTGTTCGACAAGGACGCCCAGGGCAAGCTCCACCTGCGCTCCGACGTGAACAACGACGGCAAGGTCTCCGACGCGGAGCGCCTGGCGTCGTCGGAGAACGACCCCTGGAGCGACCTCATCACCGTGGGCAGCGGCGTGTCCTTCCGCGGCTCCGTCATCACCGACCCGACGACGTTCCAGTTCAAGAACGACGACGTCCCGCGGGAGAAGGATCCGTCGAAGTGGGTGGTGTACCAGCTGCACGCGGGCAGCTTCCTGGGCCAGGCGGGCAACGCCAACCGCTCCACCATGGAGGACCTGATCCAGAAGCTGGATTACTTCAAGGAGCTGGGCGTCACCACGCTGGAGCTGCTGCCCACGAACGAAGTCGAGGGCGCGCGCAACTGGGGCTACCTGGGCGTCAACAGCCTGGCGACGGAGAGCTCCCTGGGCTTCGAGGACGAGACCGGCAAGTGGGTGGAGGGCGATGAGGCGCTGAAGCGCTTCATCGACGCGGCCCACGGCAAGGGCCTCAACGTGGTGTCGGACGTCGTCTACAACCACGTGTTCGGCGACTACAACGGCCTGTGGAACGTGGGCGGCCCCAGCAACCCGTACTTCAACTGGTCCAAGGAGCCCGGCCAGTTCGAGCAGCGCGACACGCCGTGGGGCTCCGTGCCCGCGTACGACACGCCGCAGGTGAAGCAGCTGTTCGTGGACCACGCCGTGCAGCAGGTGTCCGAGCTGAAGTTCGACGGCCTGAGATTCGACTTCACGGAGCCCATCAAGGGAGTGGGCGGCAAGGCGGGCTGGGACATGCTCCGCGAGATCAACCGCCAGGTGCACTTCCTCAACCCCAACGTGTGGACCGTGGCGGAGCAGTTCGACTACGACCCGGCCATCTCGCGCCCGGCGCAGCCGGACGGCACGGGCGGCGGCTTCGACGCCCAGTGGTACACGGAGTTCCAGCACCGGCTCATCAACGACAACAGCAAGCCGGGCCTGGTGCAGGCCGCCGCGCGCGGGATGAAGACGGACGTGGACGCGTTCGTGAACCTGATGACGTCGCCGCGCGGCCTGGACAGCTGGAAGAACGCGCTGTCCATCATCTCCAACCACGACGAGGTCGGAAACGCGCAGCGCACCATGAACACCGCGGAGGGGGAGAACGCCACCGACTTCCCGGACCAGTGGACGCGCGGCGCCGCCCGCTTCGCCGCCGGCATCGGCATGGCCGGCCCCGGCATCCCGATGTTCTTCCAGGGCGACGAGTTCGGCGCGCAGAACGACTTCCGCTGGGGCAACCCGTCCACCTGGGACAGCGACTGGAGCTGGCAGGACGTGGGCAAGGACGTGGACTTCGGCAAGGTGACGTTCAACGACACCACGAAGGCCACCTACGAGCGCCTGTTCAGCCTGTCCCCGGACGCACGCACGAAGGACAGCGCCTACAAGGCCTTCTCCGCGGATGACCGCAAGCTCTTCAACGAGGTCGCCAGCCTGCCCGCCTCCGAGCGCAAGGACGCGATGCTCGACGTCACCCGCCGGCAGAGCTTCACGTTCTACAAGGACGCCATCGGCCTGAGGAACAGCAGCGGGGCCTTCAGCGCGGCGGCGGAGGTCAAGCGCGTCTACACCCACAACGACGACAGCGTGATGGCCTTCACGCGCAAGGCGGGCAACGAGGAGTTCCTCGTCGTGGGCAGCCTCAACAAGAAGAACCTGGAGGGGTACGCGCTGCCCCTGCCCCCGGGCCAGTGGAAGGAAGTGCTGAACAGCGACGCCGCCGCGTACGGCGGGAGCAACTTCGGCAACTACGGCGCCACGCTGAACGGCGGGAACACCCCGGTGAACATCCCCGCCGCCGGTTACGTGGTGAT
Source organism: Corallococcus silvisoli (assembly GCF_009909145.1). Classification (NCBI taxonomy): domain Bacteria; kingdom Pseudomonadati; phylum Myxococcota; class Myxococcia; order Myxococcales; family Myxococcaceae; genus Corallococcus; species Corallococcus silvisoli. Next base: position 146,355 of record NZ_JAAAPJ010000008.1, on the reverse strand, counting down.
GAAGAAGGTCGGCTAGGGCTTCGCCTTCGCCTCCGGTCCGGCCGCCTGTGGTGAGGCGGCCGGGCTGGGGAGCAGCGGCGGGCGGTCCTTCCCCTCCATCGCCCGCTGCAGCTCCAGCTCCTGGAGCAGCACCGCGGGCGCCACGGTGGACACCGGGACGTTGCCGCTCTCCGCGCCGCAGAAGCCGTTGAACACGCCCAGCCGCTGGCCCGTGGCGAGGATGCGGTTCACCGACGACAGCGGCGTACCGACGATCTCCACGCCTCGCACCAGCGCCTCCTCGCCCGTCTTCACGTCCACGCGGTACACCCTGCGCGGAACGCCCTTGAAGGCCTGGTAGCCGTAGCTGGACGTGTTGGTGTTGCCGCCGGTGATGTCGCGGATGATGAGCCCGTACGGCTTGCCCTGCCGCTTCGCCTCCGCGACGAGCATCTTCTTCAGCTCCGCGTCGCTCACCTGCTTCGTGCTGTCCACCAGCAGGTTCGCCATCCGCGCCACCGGCTGGAGCGTGCCCTGCCCTCGCCCGTGGCCGTTGGACTTCGGAAAGCCCTCCACCGGGTGGCGGCTCATCAGGTAGCCCTTGAGCTCGCCCTTCTCCACCAGGCTCACCGGCTGCCCCTTCACGCCCTCCTCGTCGTAGAGGTAGTAGCCGTTGAGCGGCTCGCCGTTCACCTCGCGCTTCGACGGATCATCCCGCAGCGACAGGAAGGCCGGGAGGATCTGCTTGCCCTCCTGTCCCTTGAACGTCTTGCCGTCGGTGTCGCCATCCTGCCGGTCCGCCTCCAGGCGGTGGCCCAGCGTCTCGTGGAAGAGCACGCCCGCGGCCTCCGGGGCCAGGATGGCGGGCCCCGCGTACGGCGTGATGGCCGGCGCCTGCCGGAGCGCGAGCAGCTCGTCGATGACCTTCTGCGCCGCCGCGTGCACCTTCGCCTCGTCCGGCATCCCCGCCTCGGTGGGCAGGTAGAAGCTGCGCGAGTCGTCCAGCAGCTGCCCGTCCGGCGCCCGCGTCACCGCGGAGACATGGAACGCGTACAGCGTCTCCTCCGTGATGAGGCGCGTGCCTTCGGAGGACACGAACAGGCGCGTGGACTTGTCCGCGGTGACGCGCACCTCCGAGTCGAACAGCTCCGGGTGCGCGTTGAAGCGCGCGGACACGTCGCGCGCCAGCTTGCGCCACTTCTCTCTGTCGAATGGGAACGGCACCGGCGGCTGGACGTAGGTGGCGGGCGCCTCCTGGGAGAAGGACGCGGGCCGCTTGGGGTCCTCCACGGAGTAGACGTCCTCGCCCTTCTTCTTCAGGTACTGGAAGAGCGCGGCCTTGTACTTCTCATCCGTCACGAGCCACAGCGCCGTGCGCAGCGCCAGCGGCGAGTCATCCAGCGGCCCGTCCTTGCGCGCGGTGTAGCTGGAGCCCTTGCTGGTGCTGAAGCCGAAGTCGAGCGAGTCCGCCACGGAGCTGTCGTAGTCGTAGCTGCCCACGCGCACGTCCACGCCCAGCTTGCGCTCGCGGTAGTCGTCGTCCTGGAACAGCGCCCCGTAGCGCGCGATGATCAGCCGCGACTCGTAGTCCTTCACGCCGTAGCTCAGGAAGTACGGCGCTTCGTGGCCGTTCACCTTGAGCTGCTGCTGGTTGCGCGTCAGCTCCGCGCTCATCGCGTCCAGGAGCTGGGCGCGCGGATCCTTCACGGGCGCCGCGCCCATCAAAAGGGACGCGGCCAGGGACAGCGGGAACAAGGGGCGGAAGGCGCTGGGCACGGGCGCACTGTAGCCAAAAACAGGCGAGGGCCCTCCCCTCACGCGCCAGGCGTGAAGCGAGGACCCCTCTGCCTGCAAGCCCTGCCCGCGGGCCCTACGCCTTGACGATCTTCTCGCGGCCCTGCGTGACGGCCTTGGTCGCGTTGCGCGTGTCGACGACGATGTTCGAGCGCTGGACCAGCTCGTTGTAGTCGATGTGCGAGTGGTCCGTGAGGATCATCACCGCGTCGTACTGCTTGAGCTTCTCCGGTTCCAGCGGGACGGACTTCATCTCCATGTTGAAGCCGTGGCCCTTGTGCAGCTCCTTCACGAACGGGTCGTGGTAGCTGATCTCCGCGCCCTTCTCCTTGAGGAGCGTCATCACGCGCAGCGACGGGGACTCGCGGAAGTCGTCGATGTCCTTCTTGTACGCCGCGCCGATGCAGAGCACCTTCGCGCCGTTGAGCACCTTCTTGTTCTGGTTGAGCGCCTCCATCGTGCGCTGCACCACGTAGTAGGGCATCTGCCAGTTCACCTCACCGGCCAGTTCGATGAACTTGGTATGGAACTCGAACTCGCGCGCCTTCCACGTCAGGTAGAACGGATCGATGGGGATGCAGTGCCCGCCCAGGCCGGGGCCCGGGTAGAACGGCTGGAAGCCGAAGGGCTTGGTGCTGGCGGCCTGGATGACCTCCCACACGTCCACGTTCATGCGGTCGCAGAGCATCTTCATCTCGTTGACCATCGCGATGTTCACGCAGCGGTAGATGTTCTCCAGCAGCTTGGCGAGCTCCGCCACGCGGGTGGAGGACACCGGCACCACTTCCTTCAGCGCGCTGCCGTACAGGGCGACCGCCACCTCGAGGCACGCGGGCGAGTAGCCGCCCACGACCTTCGGGATCGTCTTGGTGTTGAAGCCCTTGTTGCCCGGATCCTCGCGCTCGGGGCTGAAGGCCAGGAAGAAGTCCACGCCCGCCTTGAGGCCGTTCTTCTCCAGCAGCGGCTTCAGCACCTCCTCCGTGGTGCCCGGGTAGGTGGTGGACTCCAGGATGAAGAGCTGGCCGGGGCGCACGTGCGGCGCCAGGGCCTCGCCCGTCTGGATGATGAAGCTCATGTCCGGCTCACGCGACGCGGTCAGCGGCGTGGGCACGCAGATGATCACGCAGTCCAACTCGCGCGCCTTCGCGAAGTCCTTCGTCGCCTTGAGCTTGCCCGCCTGCGTCAGCTGCGCCAGCGGCGCGCTGGGGATGTGCTTGATGTAGCTCTCCCCCTTGCCAATCTTGTCGATCTTCCGCTGGTCGACGTCCAGCCCCGTGACCGGGAAGCCCGCTTCCGCGAAGGCCATGCCCAGCGGAAGACCGACGTACCCGAGCCCCACCACGCCCACCTTCGCTTCCCGATTCTGAATCCGACCCAGCAACGGGTTGCCAACCATCACGCGCATTGTCGTTACTCCCAGCAGTTGACGCGCGGCCTCGCCGGCTCGCGCGCCCCGACCCACACCATTCACCTGAAGACGAACACCCACCCCAGCCATGCCGGAGGCGCCAGCTGCCTCCGGAACTCCACCGACACCGCCGGCACCACGCGCCCATATCCGGGCGAGTAGCGCGACGGCACGAGCGAGGTCTCCAACCCCCGCCCGAAGAGCACCCACCCCACGGGTGCCTCCGCCGGTCCAATCTCCAGGGCCCGTGCCTCGAAGGCCTCCGGGCCCTCCTGCACGCGCCCGGCCCGCGCCATGACGGCCGCCGCGGGCTCGCACCACCGCGCCTGCCCATCGGGCAGATGCAAACGTCCCACCACTTCATGCCGGCCCGTCCCGATGAGCCGGTCTCCCACGGCCAGCGCCCGCACGTGCCGGTCCAGGAAGAAAGTCCTCTCGATGCCCACTGGAGCCGGCAGGTGGCGGTAGCCGTCGTGGCGCACCACCAACCGGTCGTGCTTCGCTCCGGGCTGGAAGGCCACGACGCGCGCCCGGGCATCCTCCGGCAGCGCGAACAGCCGCGCCGGATCCAGCGGGGCCTGCTCCTCCCCGTCCACCTGGAGCGTGTTGTGCGCCGCGGTGCTCCGCATCGCGTTGCGCAGGGAGGGATCCCGCGTGTACGTGCCCGTGCCCGGATCAACGATGACCGGGCGCCCGTCCACGTGGAGCTCGAAGGAGAGCTTGTCGTTGTGGCTGTGTCCCCCGACGCCGCGCTGCCCCTGCTTTCCGGCGGAGACGGTGAGCACGACGCCTTCGCCGCGCAAGATGTGGAAGCCGCCTTCCGCGAAGCTCACCGACGCGGGCACCGGCGCCGCGGGCAGCGCGCCGAAACGCATCAGGCCCGCCTCGCCCAGGAGCCACGCCGCCTCGTCCGGGAACACGCCACCGGCCAGCCCCACGTCGTTGAAGAGCGCCGCGCCCAGCCCCGCGAGGTAGCCGTGGTCGCCGTCCGCGCGGTCCTGGAACGGAAACACGCGGCCGGAGTCGTTGTCTCCAATCTGCGGCGCCAGGCCTTCTTCCGAGGACCAGGCGCGGGCAGCGACGAACATCAATCGCAGACGCGCTTCGTACCCGGGCCCCAGGGACACACCCGCGCCGCGCGTGACGAGGAAGGCCAGGGTGAACAGCTCCACCGACAGGCGGTGATAGGGAATGGAGCCCTCGAAGGACGTGCCCTCCGGATGCACCTGCGCGTCCATCTGGGCGCGCAGGCCGTTCGCCGCGAGCGCCACCTGGCGCGGGGCACCGGGCAGCTCCGGGAAGAGCAGGCCCACCACCGCGAGCCCCACGTAGTTGGAGACGAGGTGGTTGTTGGGCACCGCGCCGCCGTCCTCCAGGTGGGCCTCCACCCACGCGCAGTGCTCCGCGAGCGCGCCCAGCACGGGAACCAGGAACTCCGGACGGCGCACCTCGGGCGCGTCCGCGAACATCGCCAGCGCCTGCGCCAGGTTCGCCGCGCGCAGGCCAATCTCCATGGGGCACGTCCAGTGGACGCCCATGCCCACGGGGTTCGCCTGGAGGAAGTCCAGCGTCTGCGCGACGAAGGCCGTGGCCAGCCGCGAGCGCTCGCCCTGCGAGTCCGCGACCCACGCGCCCTGGGCCAGGGCCAGCGCGCTGTCGAGCCGGCCCATCACCCAGGGATACTTCGGATCCATGCCCGTCACGTGCAGCGGCATGCGCTCCACGGACTCGACGGGGTAGTGCTGGCCACTCACCGGCTCCAGCGACCAGTCCACCGGCTTGCCCTCGCCGAAGGCCACCGGCGTGCCGAAGACGTCCCACTCCTGGCGGAGCGCACGCCCGGCGCGCAGCAGCGTGCGCGCCTTCGCGCCCGGGAGCTTTTCGATGGCGGCGCGAGCGGACTCACGCTGTGACAGTTCACACCAGGCCCGCGAAGTGCGGTGGTCGAGCGCCACCGTCACCAGCTCGTCGGCCCGGGTGGCGCCAAAGGACTCCAGCAGCTGGGCCTCGTCGATCTGCTCGCGGCGGCGGTAGAGCGCCTGCCGCGCGACACCTTGGACGCGGCGGACGGCGCTCTTCGCCAGTGCCCCGGGCGCCATCCGAGCCATCGTCGCGTAGTAATCGAGAGTACCCATCCGCCCCTTCCCGCCCAGCGTGACGTGGGAAGGCAATAGCAAGCGGCTGGCCAAAACCTTTTCCCTGCAAGAGCAAGGGTTTGGCTCGGCCACGCACCCGGTACGGCGGTAAAAATGCCTGTCCCGGTGGATCCCCGTGGGTAAAGGATTGCTGCCTGACGCGGAACGGAGCGCGCCACGGTGGAGCCATTGCGCCTCCATGAAGGCATGCGCATTCCTTGGGGCGTGCGGGCTGGGGCTTGGATGGGGCGGCGCATCGAGGACGACCTCGATGCCAGGATGGAAACGACGCTGACGGCGGTGGCTGAACAGGCGCTGCGCGGAGGAACGCGCGCGGGCCTGGAGGCACTGCTGAAGGCGTCCTTGCGGCTGACCGGCGCGACCGGCGCGGCCCTCTATGAAGGACGCGCGTGCGTGATGAAGCTGGGCAACGTGCCCGCCCGTCGCGCCCAGGCTCCGGGAAGCAAGGGCGTCCTGAGCGTGTGGCCCGCGCCGCTGACGACCTCGCAACGCAACGTGGTGGCGCGCTTCAACGCCTTCGCTCCGGCGCTGCTCCAGGCCCATGCGCGCGAGGTCGCGCGAGGCGCAAGTCAGGCGCGGCTCCTGGAAGCGAAGCAGCGCCTGGAGCGCGCGGTGGCCGCGCAGGACAAGCGGCGCTCCCGCGCGGCGCATGACCTGCGCACGCCCCTGATGGTCATCAAGGGCTACGTGGACATGATGCGCAAGGGCACCGCGGGCCCCTTCGGCGCGCAGGCCCAGCGCTACCTGGAGCGGATCACCAAGGTCGCCGCGGATCAGAAGGACCTCATCGACCGGCGCCTGTCGCCCCCCGTCCCGGGCCTGGAGGACCTGCGCCCCGTGCTGGAGCGCGCCTTCGCGCCCACGCCGGGCCCGGGGCGGGCCGAGCCCACGGTGATGCTGCCCACCGACCGGGCCGTGCCCGTGCGAGGCGCCCGGGCGGACTGGGAGCTGCTGGCGCGCACCCTCGCGAAGGCCACCGCGCGCGCGATGGCCGTGGACGTCCACCTGGGTCCGGACACGGAGCCCGGCCAATGGCTGCTGCGCGTCCGCGCGTGCCCCGCTGAGGCCCTGCCCGCGCGCACCGGAGCGGTGCTCCAACAGCTCGCGGGACGTCTGGGGGCCACGCTGACCGTGGCGCTGGAGCCCCGGCTGGACCTCACCCTGCGCTGGCTGGGGGATGACGCCTTCCCCCTCCCCGCTCAGCGCTAAGGGGATGAGATTGCAGGAGACGTCGGAGCGGCGCGCGAAAGGTAGGCGGAGGTCGCAACTCGCCTACCCGGAACTGCGATAAAAGGGAAAGCGGTTTTCCTTCCTGCCCCCGAAGGTCTCCCCATGAAGCTCTCCCGAAGCTCGAGCGTCAGCTCCACCAAGTCCGACTCGGCGCTGCCCTCGCCGCGCCGCTCCAACTCCGTGGATTCGAAGCCCGCCACGACGACGTCGGCCACGACGCGCCCCCAGCGTTCGAACTCGACGCCTCCGCCCGCGCGGCCGCAAGGCGACGTGGCCACTGGCAGCGCGTCCCGCACCCGTCCGCGCAACCCGGATGGCGCCGCTCGCGTGAACGGCCCGGATGCGGGCACGGTGAAGAAGCCCACGACCAACAGTGAGATCCGCGCCTGGTACAAGGAGCAGGTCGCCGGCATCCCCGCGAACGACGCGAAGCTCAAGGCGCAGGGGGTCTCCCTGGAGGGCCGCGCCAAGGCGGCGCATGAGATCCGGCACAAGGCCCGCGTGGAGGCGCGCCAGTTCATGGGCACGCTCGACGCCGCGATGCTCAAGGCGCGCGACTACTTCAAGTACGGCCGGCTGGACGGCCCCTCGTTCGACCAGCTCGTCGCGGACGCGAAGAAGAGCGGCTTGAGCGAGGCCCAGGCCTACGACAAGATCATCAACAGCTCGCAGCGCACGAACCAGGCCGTGGACAACATGTACGCCAAGCCGCAGGCAAAGCTATGAACGGTGATCAACTGCTGAAGCAGAAGCTGGAATGGGTGAAGACGTCGGACCCGCTCCACCCGCTGCGCACCAAGGCGGAGGGCAAGGAGCTGCGCCTGCGCATCGGCGACTTCCCCGAGGAGTCCATGTACACGCTGCTCGTCGACGACCAGGAAGTCACCCAGTTCGACGACTGGCCCAAGGCGTGGGTCCGCCCGCGCTGAAGGCCTGACGCCCGGGCCTTCAAGCCCGGGCCGCTGAGTCCGCCGCCCTGTCCCTCGCGTCCGCGCGAAGGACGGGGCGTCGTCGTCTCCGCCCTCCCCTGGCTCAGGTCGCGGAGCTGGGCAGCAGCTGGCGCACGAGCTCCAGGAGCTTGCCGCGCTCCACCTCGCGCTTGACCAGGTAGCCATCCGCGCCCGCCTCTAGGCCGGCCGCGCGGTCCTCGTTGCTGTCCAGCGACGTCACCAGGATGATGGGCGTGCGCCGGAACATGGGGTGGCCCTTGATTCGCCGCGCCAGGCCCACGCCATCCAGCCGGGGCATCTGCCAGTCGCTCACGACCAGGTGGCAGTGCACGCGCTCCAGCACGCTCCAGGCCTCCTCGCCGTCCGACGCCGTCACCACCGGATAGCCGGCGATCTCCAGCAGCGACTTCATCGCGAAGCGCGTGGTGAGCGAGTCGTCGCACACCAGGATGCGCGGCATCTTGGACTCGCCCGAAGCGGTGCGGGTGTCCGGCTTGGCCGCGCGCAGCAGCTCCAGCGCGTTGAGCACCGGCACCACGCGGCCGTCGTCCAGCACCGCCGCGCCCGCCAGGTGCGTGACGTCCCGCAGGTGCTTGCCCAGCGCGCGCACCACCAGCTCCTGCTGCCCCACCACCTCGTCGATGGCGTAGAGCACGCGCTCCTCGCCCAGCGACAGCAGCACCGCGGTCTGCCGCCGGCCCGACTCCAGCGCGAGCGGCATGCGCGGCAGGCCGATGGCCTCCGACAGCGACAGGAACGTGAGCTGCTCGCCGTCCAGCCGCGCCACCACGCGCCCCGCCACCGTGCCCACGTCGTCCGCGTCCAGCCGCAGCACGCGCTTCACGGTGTCCGACGGGATCGCGGTGATGGTGGTGCCCGTGCGCACCAACAGGCCCAGCGCCGCCGCCAGCGTCAGCGGCAGGTCCACGATGAACCGAGTGCCCTTGCCCGGCGTGTACTCGACGTCCGCGGAGCCCTGGAGCCGCTGCGCGGTGGCCAGCACCACGTCCAGGCCCACGCCGCGTCCCGACGTGGCGGTGACTTCATCCCGCGTGGAGAAGCCCGGCTGGAAGATGAGCCGCGCGGCCTGCGCGTCCGTCAGCTTCTCCGCCGCGTCCTGGGTCATCAGCCCCCTGCGCACCGCCGTCGCGCGCACGCGCACCGGATCCAGGCCCGCGCCGTCGTCCTCCACGATGACGCCGATGCGCGTGCCTCGCGCCTCCACCCGCACCGTCAGCCGGCCCGTCTCCGGCTTGCCCGCCGCGCGCCGGGCCGCGGGCGTCTCCAGCCCATGGTCGATGGCGTTGCGCACCAGGTGCACCAGGGGGTCCTTCAGCGCGTCCACGATGCGCCGGTCCAAGCGCACGTCGGTGCCGCCCAGCTCCAGCGCCACGTCCTTGTCCAGCCGCGACGCCGTCTCGCGCACCGTGCGCCGCAGGGGCTCCAGCACCTGCGAGGCCGGCACCATGCGCAGGTCGCGCAGGTCGTCGCGCACCACCTGCGCCACCAGCGCCTGCTGCTCGCCGTCGCGGTGCGCGTCCTTCGCCTGCTCCAGGAGCCGCTTCTGCATCGTGCGCATCAGGCCCACGCCCGTGCGCAGCGGCTCCAGCGCGGGTCCGCCCCCCGCCATGGCCAGCTGGGAGGCGGCGCGCTCCAGGTGCAGCAACACCTCATGCGCCTGATCCGTCAGCGCGCGGAAGCCGTCCGTGCGCCGGCCCTGCTGAGACCGGCCGGCCACCAGGTGCTCCACCTGGAGCGCCAGCGAGTCCAGCGTCTTCACCGACACGCGCACCGCGCGGTCCACCGTCCCGCTCCGGCCTTCGGGAGCGACCACCGGGGCCCGAGGCAGGGGCTTCGCCACCGGGGCCACGGCCCGCTTCACGGGGGGGGTCTCCCGCGCGTCATCCGCTTCGTCCGCCAGGCCCAGCGCGGCGCGCAGGTCCACCAGCGCGCCCGCCACCTCCGAGGCCGCCAGCCCCGCCGCGTCCCCGCCTTCCTCCATGCGGGTGAAGCCCAGCGCCGCGGCCTCCGCCAGCGAGGCCACCTGATCCGCCCGCACGGCCTCCGCGCTCTGGCGCAGGGCGTGCGCGCGCTCCACCGCCGAGCGCACCGCGCCGGCCCGGTCCTCCACCTTGGGAGACACCAGCCGGCCCAGGGCCGCCTCCAGCGCCGCCAGCGCCTTCACGCCATCCTCGCCCAGCGGGCCGGAGTCCACCGCGCCCTCCGACGAGGGGGCGGCGGCGTCGCCGTGGCCCAGGGCCTTGAGCAGCGCGGACACGCCCTCCACCACGGGCTGCTCGCCCGCGTCGCCCCGGTTGAGGGCGTTCTCGATGGCGGACAGGCCCCTCAGCATCGCCTCCACGGCGCCGCGTGAGATGGGCTCCTCCACGTTGACGTGGGACAGCCCGTCCTCGATGGCGTGCACGACGCGCTCGATGTCGTCCAGCCCCAGGCTCGCCGCGGAGCCCTTGAGGCTGTGCACCACGCGCTTGAGCGAAGGCAGCAGGTCCGGTTCGCGCGAGGCGGCCGGCTGCTCCAGCCCCAGCACCTTCGACCCGATGGCTTGAATCTGCTCGCGCGTCTCCGCGGCGAACACCGGCCAGATGCTGCGCAGCAACTGCGGATCCATGAAACCCCAGTCCCCTCTAGCCGCGCCGTGCGGCCGCCGGGTTGCCCAGCTGTGTCAGGTCCAGCACCGTGAGCCGGTCCGGCGTCAGGAACAGGAACGGGCCCGGCGGCGGCTGCGACAGCTCCGCGCGCGGCAACTCCCGCCGTCCATCCACCACTTCGGCCGCCAGCCCGAACGCCTCGTCCTCCAGCTCCACCACCACGACCTTGCTCAGGTCGGACATGCCGCCGCCCTCCAGGCCCAACAACTGCCGCAGGTCCAGCACCGGCACGATGCGCGAGCGCGACAACAGCGCGCCCAGCACATGGCGGGGCGCCCCTGGCAGCGAACACATGCCGCGCGCTTCCAGCACGTGGTCCACCAGGTCGATCTTCACCGCGTAGCGCTCGCCGCCCACCTGGAAGGCGAGCACCGTGACGGCCTCCTGGCGCGTCTCATGGCGCGAGTTGGCCAGCGCCAGCGCGCGGGCGTGCAGCACCTCGCGCCGCTTGTGGGCGCTCACCACCGTCGCGCCCTCGAGCAGCATCTGGGCCGCGTCGAGCGAAGCCTTCAGTTCGTCGAAGTCGATGGGCAGCAGCTTGCCGTCGTCGGTAGGCATGGGCGCGTCAGTACTTCGTGGCCGGCAGCTTGAGGATGTCCCGCACCTTGGAGCGCAGGTCGTCCACGGAGACGGGCTTGTTGAGGAACGCGCTCGCCCCCACGAGCTTCCCCTTCTGGCGGCTCGCGTCGTCCTTCAGGGATGTCAGCAGCATGAAGGGCGTGTCGTGCAGCTTCGCGTCACCCCGGATGGCGGCGCACAGCGCGAACCCGTCCATCTCCGGCATCTGCACGTCGGAGATGATGAGGTCCGGCTTCTGCTCACGCGCGCGCTTGAGTCCCACCGCGCCGTTGGGCGCGTCCACGAAGTCCAGCCCCCACCCCATCAGGTAGACCTGCAGGAGGTTGGTGATGGTCTTCGTGTCCTCCACGATGAGCACCTTCGCCGACTTCCTGGCCCCGCCTGTCACGTTGCTGTTCATAGCTGGTACCTGCCTACGAGATCCGAGAAACGCTTCGACAAGATGGAGAGGTTGCCGGCGACCTGCTCGATGCGCCGCGTGCCCTCCACCGAATCACTCATGGCGGACGTCAGCTCGCCCATCGCCGTGGCGATCTGCTCCACGCCAATGGTCTGCTGCCGCGTGTTGCCGGCGATCTGCCGCGCCGCCCCCGACGACTCGCGGATGACCTCCGACAGGCCCAGGATGGTGGAGCCCGCGCCGCGCGCCAGCTCCATCGCCGCCTGTGCGCGCCGGCTGCCCTCGTCCGTCGTCGTCACCGCTACACGTGTGCCCTTCTGCACCTCCCCCAGGAGCACCCGCACCTGGTCCGCCGCCATGCGGGACTGCTCCGCCAGCGTGCGCATCTCCGTGGCCACCACCGCGAAACCACGCCCGTGTTCGCCCGCCTTCGCCGCCTCGATGGAGGCGTTGAGGGCCAGGAGGTTGGACTGCTCCGCCACGTCCTTCACCTGACCGATGATGTCGCTGATCTGCAGCGTGCGTTCGTTCAGGTCGGTGATGGCCAGCGCGATGGCCTTCACCTGCTCGCCCAGCTTCTCCATGCCGGCCACGCTCTCCGTGACCACCTTCTGGCCCTCCGCGCTCAGCGACTCCGACTTCTGCGTCTGGGCGATGACCGCGTCCGCGTAGGACGTGGCCTGCTTGGAGGTCTGGGCGATCTCCGCCACCGTGGTGCTGGTCTCGTTGATGGCGGACGCCTGCTGGTGCGCCATCGCGGACTGCTGCGTGGACGTGGCCAGCACGCCCGCCGCCTCGTGCTCCAGGTCCGTCGCCGCGCCCCGCAGGTCATGGAGCAGATGCACCAGCGCGTCCGCCATGGTGGCGAAGCTGCGCGCCAGCTCGCCGATCTCGTCCGTGCCGTTCGTGTCGATCTGCTGGCGCAGGTCCCCCGCCGCGATGCCCACCGCCGCGCGGGCCAGCCGCTCCAGTGGCACGATGAAGAGGCTGGCCATGCCGGCCGCCCCCAGCAGGCCCAGCACCAGCACCAGCAGGCCCAGGCCCGCGGTGCGCCAGGTGCTCGCGGCGAGCGACTCGGCCAGCGCCTCGCGGTCCAGCGCCAGCTGCACGGTGCCCACGCGCTGGAGCGTGCCGCCCGGCGGGCCGAACAGGATGGGCGCCGTGGTCTCCACCACGGGCAGCGTGCCCACGGTCAGGAGCCGGTCCACCACCGAGTCGCCGTCCGCGGGCTCCACCGCCGCGGCGCTCGCGAAGTGTTCGTCCGCGGAGCGCGCCAGCACCTTGCCGCTGGCGTCGCGCAAGACGATGTACGCGATGTCCGGCACGCTCTTGAGCGCCATGTCCGTGCCCGCCTGGAGCATCGCGGAGTCGCCCGCGGCCGCGGACGCGGACACGCTGAACGCCATGCCGATGCCCACCGCGCGCGAGCGCTTGGTGAGCTCCGCCAGCAGGCCATCACTCATCTGCATCCAGAACGCGAAGGTCAGGCTGCCGACCAACACGATGCCGAAGATGCCGGTGGCGGCGAGGATCTTCGTCCGCAGGCTGAGCCGCGCCGAGTCCGCCCCTTCGGGCAGTGCCGCCTTCATTCCTTTCGCTTCCACGTTGTCCCCACCTCACGTGTCGAGGCACGCAGCCTGTTCAGCGCGCGCCCTGCCAGCCCATCTGCGAAGGCCGGGGAGCGAGCGCCTGCCGCAGCCCCCCCGCGGTCATCGTCGTCTCCACCCCTCGCAGCGGGTGCTCGTCATCCAACCCATCCAGCGCACGCAGCGCGTTCTGCCGCGCGTGCTCCGCGTCCTCGCGTCGATCCAACCGGCTGTAGAGCGCCACCAGCGTCGCATGCCCCAGCGCCAGCTGCGGCTCCAGGTACAGCGCCTTGCGCACCGCCTCCACCGCCGCGTCCAGATCGCCCCGCGACTCCGCCACCATCGCCAGCAGCAGGTACGCCTCCGGAGACAACGCCCGCGCCGCTTCGCGCGCCAGCGCCTCCGCTTCCTCGAAGTGGCCCGCCTGCGCCGCCTCCAGCGCCCGCGTCAGCGCGCCGCGCTCGTCGCCCAGGCGCGGCGCCACCGCCGCGGAAGTCCCAGCACGCCGGGCCTCCGTCGCGCGAGGCTCCACCTGAGCAGAGGCCGCCGAGGGCCGCGGCAGCAGGGCGGGCATGGGCGGCGGCGTGGGGCGACGGGGCTCCAGCCGCATCACGCTGCCCGGCACGGGCGTGTGGCGGCGGAGCGCGGCGAAGGGCCCCGGCGTGTCGCGGCGCGCGGGCGCGGCCACGGGCTCCACCGAAGCCGAAGCCCACGGCTCCAGGGGCACGCGCAGGACGGGCGTACCGTCGGCGTCCAGCGACTCCAGGCCCAGGCCGTTGGTGAGCGGGACCTCCGCGGGCGACACGAAGAGCAGCCCGCCCGGCGCGAGCGCCGCCACCAGCCGGCTCAACACCGCGCGCACCAGCTCCGGCGTGAAGTAGATGAGGACGTTGCGGCAGAAGATGGCGTGAAAGCCCAGGGACGGCACCGCGTCCGTGGCCAGGTTGTGGCGGCGGAAGTCCACCGCGCGGGCGACCTCCGGGGCCACGCCGTGCTGCGCGTCCTGCCCCTGCGCGCCCGGGTGCGGGATGAGGAAGCGCCGCTCCAGCTCCGGCTCGATGCGGCGCAGCGACCACCCGCTGTACACCGCGGCCTTCGCGCGCTGGATCGCCCGGCCGGACACGTCCGTCGCCAGCACGCGGAAGCGCCCACCGTCACCCAACCCGGCGGCCATCAGCGCCATGGCGATGCTGTAGGGCTCCTCGCCGCTCGCGCAGCCCGCGCTCCACACGTGGAAGGTGCCGCCCTGATGGAGGCGGGCCCGCACGGCCAGCGCGCGCAGGTGCTCCGGGTGGCGGAAGAAGTACGTCTCGCCGATGACGGCGTGCTCGATGAACGCCTCCACCGCCGCCGGCTCACGCATGAGCAGCTGGCGAAGGAAGGTCGCCTCCGACAGGCCCCGCGACAGCGCCGCGCGGGACAGCGCGGGCTCCAACGAGCGACGCAGGCTGCTCGCGAGCGTCAGGCCGCAGGCGCCCTGGAGCACCTCCTCGACCTTCGCGAGCGTTGCGTCGTCGAGAAGCCCCTCGCTCACAGGCCCTCCGTCCCGGCCAGCATCGCGCTCGTGCGCAGGAGCGGGCGCAGGCCCTCGGGCGTGCGGCACAGCCCCGCCATCAGCCCGGTGCCGTCCCACGGGAGGGCTTCCTCGCCGCCCTGCGAGCCGTCCACCAGCACCGGCGTCTCCACCAGGTCCTTCACCCGGTCCACCAGCAGCGCCACCGTGCGGCCCGCGTCCACCACCACCAGGAGTGAATCCAGGTCCGGTACGCGCTTGACGCCCAGGAGCCGGGCCACGTCCACCACCACCGCCGGACTGCCCCGGTACACGAAGGACCCCGACACGTGCACGGGGGCGCCGGGCAGCGGATCCAACGCCACCAGCCGCACCACCTCCTGCACCTGGCGCGCGGGCACCAGCGCGGTCGTGTTGCCTGCCTCCACGGTCAGATAGAGGCCGGGCAGGCGGACTTCACCTTGCAGCGACACCAGCTCCTGCCGCAGCTGGTTCTGCTCCACCTCCAGCGCGCTCAACCGCTGCTGCACGGAGGCACGGCGCGCATGGGTGGGAACGGGAACTTTGGGGGTTTCAGCCATCAGGGAACTCCGCCCGCCGCACGACGGACAGGAAGAAAAACCGTAATCCGGGAACCCCGTCCAACGCAATGCGGGCAAGCCGGAAGGTCCGTTCTCACATCAACCCCTGCGACCAGGGTCGTGCTTGCCCCGACGTGGTGGATTCCGGACCCCCTCCGGGTGCGCCCCACCCGCGAGTTGTGCTTGGATGCAAGCACGCTGCTTTTGCCGGAGAAACCATGCTGCACGCGGCATCGAGGGGACACGAATGATCAAGAGCGATTCCCCGAGCCCTGAGGCCCCGGGAACGGATCCGCTCATCGGCCGGACGTTGAACGGCCGCTTCAGCATTCTGGAACCCCTGGGCGTGGGAGGCATGGGCAAGGTCTACCGAGCCCTGCAGGCGCCGCTGGAGCGCGTGGTGGCGCTCAAGGTGCTCAACCCCAACTTCCCGAGCAGCCGCGACCCGGGCTTCCAGAAGCGCTTCCTGCGCGAGGCGTCGCTGACGTCGAAGCTGCGGCACCCCAACACCGTCACCGTCATCGACTACGGGCAGACGGACGACGGCATCTACTACATCGCGATGGAGTACCTGGAGGGTCGCACGCTCGCGCAGGTGCTGGGCCAGGCAGGTCCGCTCCCGTGGGCGCGCGCGGTGTCGGTGGCGCAGCAGGTGTGCCGCTCCCTGCGCGAGGCGCACAGCCTGGGCATCATCCACCGCGACCTGAAGCCCGCGAACATCATGATCCTCAACGAGTCCGATCAGGACCTGGTGAAGGTCCTGGACTTCGGCCTCGTGAAGTCGGTGGCGCCGCAGGAGGGGCCGGTCAGCCCCGAAATCACCCAGAACGGCACGTTCCTGGGCTCTCCGCAGTACATGGCGCCGGAGCAGGCGCGCAACGTGGCGGACGCGCGGAGCGACGTGTACTCGCTGGGCATCATGCTGTTCCAGATGCTGATGGGACGGCCGCCCTTCATCGCGCGCGACCACATCGAGCTCATCTTCGCCCACTACAAGGAGCCGCCTCCCACCTTCCAGGCCGTGCGCCCGGACATCGCGGTGCCGGCCGAAATCGAGCTGGTGGTGCGCCGCTGCCTGGAGAAGGACCCGGTCCGGCGCTTCCAGACGATGGACGAGTTGCTGGAAGGCCTGCGCGAGGCGCACATGGCCGCGGGCGGCAACAGCGGCGTGTTCCGCCGGCTGGGCGGCGCGACGACCACGGGCCCCTACCCCTCTCCCCCGACGACGGGCCCGTACGCGTCGCCGCTGTTCGCCAACGTGGGCAACGCGGAGCCCGCGGACGGTGGGCTCGCGGTGGACATCAGCGTGGAGGTGCCGGCGGACGTGCAGCGCGCGCGCCAGCGCACGCTCCTGATGGGCGGCATGGGCGGCGTGCTGGTGGCGGGCCTCGTGGGCGTGACGCTGTTCTTCCTGCGCGGCGGTCCGGAGGAGAAGGCCGCGGCGCCCGCGGCGCCCGTGGCGGCACCCGCCCAGCAGGCCCCCGTGGCGGAGGCCCCGACGACGGCGCCCGCTCCGGGCAAGGTGCGCTTCCGGCTGATGAGCCAGCCGTCTGGCGCGCGCGTCTTCTACAAGGGCAAGGAGCGTGGCGTGACGCCCTTCGTCCTGGAGCTGCCCCTGGGCACCGAGGGCAGCATCACCGCGGAGCTGTCCTTCGTGCTGGAGGGCTACCAGACGGAGACCGTGGTCACCGGCGGCTCCGGCGAGGTGGTGCTGTCGCAGAAGATGACCAAGCGCCGCGGCGGCTCCGACCGCCAGAGCCGCGTGGACCTGGCCACCGCCTCCACGCCCGAGGACTTCGAGAACGTGGCCCCGGTGACGCCGGGGGGACTCGCCGCGCCGGTGATGGTGCAGGCGACGCCGGCCACCGCCCCCAGCACCGCCGTCGTCCCCGCCACGACGACGGACAAGTCCGCGGGCGCGGTGGGCTCGTCGGCCGCGGCGGCGCAGGTGAGCGCGGTGGGCAGCCTCGCGGTGCCGTCGCTGACCACCGGCGCGCTCGCGCCCGTCGACCCCAACGCCGTCGTCCCCTTCAACGAGGCCATGGAGCGCCCGGTGCTGTTGGAGGAGGGCCGGGACATCTCCTATTCGCGCGAGGCGCTGGCCACCAAGGCCGAGGGCCTGGTCGCGGTGCGCTGCACCATCACCACCAAGGGCCGCGTGGAGAACTGCCGCATCCTGAAGATGGTGCAGCACATGGACCGGGCGGTGCTCGACTCGCTCCAGTCCCGCGTCTACAAGCCCATCCAGTACCAGGGCCGCGCGACGAACGTGGACTACACGTTCACCATGCGGCTCGTCGCGCCGCGCCGCTGAGACAGCGGCACCGCGTCCTCCACTGCCCTTAGGGGCCGGTGGAGGGCAGCAGCGGCGGCGACGGTGGGACGGAAGGGGCGGCGCCTCCAGAAGGCACGCCCCAGTCCACCACCGGCCAGCCCTGCCGCCGGGCCTCGCGGCGCAGGCGGTGGTCGGGGTTCACGACCACCGGGCGCCCCACCACCCGAAGCACCGGCAGGTCCGAATACGAGTCCGTGTAGAAGGCGCATGCGGACAGCGCGACGCCTGCCTCCTTCGCGGTGGCCTCCGCGTAGAGCCGCTTGCCCTCGCCGAAGCAGACCTCCCCCAGCGGGCGCCCGGTATGGCGGCCCGCCGAGTCCACCTCGAAGCGGTTGCAGAGCACGCCGTCCAGGCGCAGCTCGCGCGCCACCAGGTCGGACAGGTAGCCCGAGGACGACGTCAGGAGCACCAGCCGGTCCCCCGCCGCACGGTGGGCCTCCAGGGCCTGCAGGGCCCCCGGCCGGTACCGGCCCCGCACGGCCTCCGCGTAGAAGTCCGCCGAGCGCGCCTCCAGGTCCTTCGCGTCGGAGCCGGTGAGCAGGGCCGTGGCGCGCAGCAGCACGTCCTGCATGGCCACGAAGCCCAGGTGATAGCGCGCGAGGAGCACGCTGGCGCGCAGGGCCTGCCAGCGGGAGATGTGGCCCAGCGCCAGCTCGCGGCGCACCCAGAGCGACGCGGAGTTGGCGGCGAGCAGCGTCCGGTCCAGGTCGAAGAAGGCGACAGCCACGCGGACAGTCTAACCGCGAGTGCTGCCCGGGGCAGCGGCAAGAGGGCCGGCCAGCGGACCCGTTGCCCGCCTGCTCCGGCGCCGCCGGAGGCCCCCCGCGGCCCAGAGCAGCCCAGCGGCCAGGGCCGGTCCCCCGGAGGAGGCGTCGCAGCCGGTGCCCTTCCCGTCCGCCACCAGCTTGAGGCCCGGGTCCACCGGGGTGCGGCACTGGGTGGGCGGCAGGCCGCGCGGATAGGTGGCGCAGAAGCCGGCCGCGGAGCCCGCGTCGATGACGCGTTTGGAGGTCTCCCCCAGCGAAGCGGTGGCTTCCATGGTGGAGCCCGCGGAGAAGACGTGGTCCAGCCCGATGACGTGGCCAATCTCATGCGTCATCGTGTTCTGCACGTCCGTGGCGACGCAGTCGGTGGACAGCGTGCCTTCGCACGGAGGACCGTTGACGGTGGTGAAGAGGAAGCCGGGGCCGTAGTCCGACTGCGCGGCGTTGAGCTCGATGTCCGCGTCCACCACGCGCCCGTCCTTGAAGCTGAACGAGGACGTGGTGAGCCCAATGGTGGCGCCCCCGTGCGCCCAGCATTGATAGACATTGCCGCACGTCTCCTCCTGCCAACACACGTCGTCCGCGGGGGCCACGTCCTGGCAGTTGCGCTCGCGGAAGGTGATGACGTTGTAGTTGTCGAAGGGGTGTTCCTGGTCGTAGCCCACGGCGACCGGCAGCTTCCAGTCCTCGCCCCGGATGAAGCGGTAGTCGCTGCACGTCGCGGACAGCGCCCGCCACGCGTCGAACGCGGCCTCGATGGCGGCGACCTCCGTGTCTCCGGGCGTGCGCGAGCTGCCGGCGGCATCCAGGTGGTAGACGTAGTCGCGGCCCGGCCACACGAGGCACAGCGGCCGACCCGGCACGAGCGTGCGCCTGTAGTCCTGCTGCGCGCCCGCGGCTCCCGCGCACAACAGCCATCCCAGGAGCAGCAGGCGACGGCTCACCGCGCCCCCCGGCGGCGACGCGCCAGCAGCGAGGCGGCGGCCAGCAGCGGCAGCGCCGCCAGCCCTCCCGACGCCGTGGCGCAACCACCGCCGCTGTTCCCGGACCCTCCCGGGTTCGTCAGCGGAATGCAGGGCTGGCTCGCGCTGCCCTTCGGGTACGCGGCGCACACGAAGCTCTGCGAGCCGGAGTCGATGGTGCGCTTGGACGTCTCACCCGGCGGGGCGCTGGGGTTCATCGTCGAGCCTTGCGCCTGCGTATGGTCCAGGCCCACGAAGTGACCCACCTCGTGCGTGGCCGTGTTCTGCACGTCCGTCTCCACGCAGTCCGGCGTGGCCACGATGCCGCACGGTCCGCCGTTGCCCGTGGTGAAGTTGAAGCGCGCGGCGTTGAAGGAGATGTCGGAGTCGTACACGACGCCCGTGCGCTCGTCGTAGGTGGTGAGCGTGATGGCGATGGTGCCGTCGCTGTCATCCCAGCAGTCGTACGTGTTCGCGCACGTGTCCTGGGTGAAACAGGCATCGCCGGCGGGCACCACGTCGCGACAGCCGCGCGCCCGGAACAGGGTGAGGTTGATGTTGTCGCCCGTGCGGTTGTAGCCCACCGTCCGGCTGTCCACGCGCGGGCCCTCCACCAGCGACAGGTTGCCGCAGGTGGCGAAGATGTTCTGCCAGCTCTGGAACGAGCGGGAGATGGCGTCGAACTCCGTGTGGTTCGTCATCTTCGGGTTGCCCACGGTGCTCTGCTGCCAGGTGACGCGCGACTGCGTCCAATACAGGCACTGCGTGGAGGCATCCCCGGGCGTCACGCGGCTGCGGACATAGGGCGCGGAGCTCTGGCCCAGCACCGCCGCCATCACCACCCACGACGCGAGCGCGCCCATCACTTCGCCCCCTTCTTCGCGGGCGCGGCCTGCTGCGCCTGGAGCGCCGCGCGCACGGCGGCCTTCAGCTCCTCCAGCGACAGCGTCTGCGCGGACGACACGGTCTCCTGCCGCGTCTTCGGGTCGATGAGCACCGCGTCGCCGGTGGGCGCCGGCACCGCCATCGCGCTCGGCCCGGCGCGCTGCACCTGGTACTTGCCCTGCGCCATGCCCGACAGCTGGAACGCGGACGCGCCCCGCTTCTCCAGGAAGACGACGACCTCCTCGCCCTCGGAGAACGACGCCAGGCCGCTCACCACCTGCCCGATGTCCCCCACCCGGCCTCCCAGCTGGGTGACGAGCACCGTGCCGCCGGGCTGCCCCTTGAGCGACTCCGTCACCTGGATCTCCACGTCGGTGACGATGCGGCGATTGTCACCGCTCCAGCGGCTCTGCACGCGCCGGACGACCCCCTGCACCACCGCGTCGGACGTCTGCGCC
Organism: Corallococcus silvisoli; assembly: GCF_009909145.1. Classification (NCBI taxonomy): domain Bacteria; kingdom Pseudomonadati; phylum Myxococcota; class Myxococcia; order Myxococcales; family Myxococcaceae; genus Corallococcus; species Corallococcus silvisoli. The sequence goes on along the minus strand of NZ_JAAAPJ010000008.1, from coordinate 126,106 downwards.
ATCTGGGGCAGGTCCGCGCGCAGCATCGTGGTGGCCCCCACCGGCAGCCCCCCGAGCAGGGCGACCAGCACCAGCGTGCGAACTGCGTGTCGAATCGGCATGGAAAGTCTCCTTGGGCGCGCAGCCTAACCTCAAGCGGGCGGCTTGCGTTGACCCTCGTGTCCCCGTCCTGCTATCGCCCGCCTGCCCATGGCTTCATCCAAACCCCGCGTCCGCTTCGCTCCGTCGCCTACTGGATACCTCCACATCGGAGGCGCTCGCACGGCGCTCTTCAACTACCTCTACGCACGGCGCTACGGCGGCACGTTCATCCTGCGCGTCGAGGACACGGACCAGGAGCGCTCCACCCCGGAGTCCGTCAAGGCCATCCTGGACGGCCTGAACTGGCTGGGCCTGGACTGGGATGAAGGTCCCGGCAAGGAGGACCCGAAGTACGGCCCCTACTTCCAGACCCAGCGGCTGGACACCTACCGGGCGCACGCCGAGCAGCTCATCTCCCAGGGCAAGGCCTTCCGGTGCTACTGCACCCGCGAGGAGATCGCCGAGCGCCGTGCCGTGGCGGAGAAGGAGAACCGCGCCTACCGCTACGAGGGCACCTGCCACGACCTCAAGGCCCCGCCCGCCGGCAAGAAACTGGAGGACGCGGTCATCCGCTTCCGCATGCCCTCCGGCGAGGGGACCGCGTCGTTCGACGACAAGGTGCTGGGCGTCATCTCCAAGCCGTACTCGGACCTGGATGACTGGGTGATGATGCGCGCGGACGGCATCCCGCTCTACAACTTCGGCTGCGTCATCGACGACCACCTGATGGACATCACCCTGGTGTCGCGCGGCCAGGAGCACGTGAACTCCACGTTCCCCCAGCTGATGCTCTACCAGGCGCTGGGCTGGACGCCGCCGGACTTCGCGCACCTGCCGCTCATCCTGGGACCGGACCGGGAGAAGCTCTCCAAGCGCAAGCACCCGGAGGCGGACGTGATGCTGCACGCGCGCACGGGCATCATGCCGGAGGCGCTGCTCAACTTCGTCATCCGCCTGGGCTGGAGCCACGGCAACGACGAGGTCATCACCCGCGAGCAGATGGTGGAGTGGTTCGACTTCGACGGCGTGGGCAGCACGTCCGGCGTCTGGAACCCGGAGAAGCTCCAGTGGCTCAACCAGCAGTGGTTCAAGCTGCTGCCGCCGTCCGTGGTCGCGGAGCGGCTGACGCCCTTCCTGGAGGCCCGAGGCTTCCAGGTGAAGGGCGACGCGCGCCTGGAGCCGCTGGTGCTCGCGCTGCGGGAGCGCTCGCGCACGCTGGACGAGATGGCGAACACCGCGTCCATCTACTTCCGCACCGGCGTCACCCTGGATGAGAAGGCCGCCGCCAAGCACCTGAGCGGCGACTCGCTGGGCCTCCTGCGCCAGGCCCGGGAGAAGCTGGCCGCGCTGCCCGAGTGGACCGTGGAGCCGCTGGACGGCGTGGTGAAGGCGGTGAGCGAGTCCGCCCAGGTGGGCATGGGCAAGGTGGCCCAGCCGCTGCGCGTGGCCATCACCGGCAACACCACCAGCCCCGGCATCGGGGAGACGCTGCTGCTCGTGGGGCGCGATGAAGCCCTCCGGCGCATCGACGCGGCGCTGGCCCGCGGCGGGTGAGATTGTCGGTGGACGCGGACGGCGCCGGGCCCTATCTTGGCCGGCGATGACGCGACCGCTTGACAGCCTGCGACCCCATTTCTATAAGGCGCGCCCGCTCGGGGTGGTGCTGCTGGCCCTCTGGGCAACGGCCTCGGGCGCCGAGGTGGTGAACGGCGCCCAGATTCCGGATGGTGCCCAGAAGGTGGGCGAGAACAGGTACCGGGCGTCGCGTGATTTCGAGGCGACGCTCGACTACTACAAGAACATCTACCCAGCCTCGAGCTACCCGAGGCGGTCGATCGTCAACCAGCCGGGCATCAAGGCCGTGCACATCTCCAACCCGTCGGGGAAGAACTTCGAGGGGCTGAATATTTACGAAGCGAACGAGGAAGTTCGCATCTACGTCGTCCCGCTGCAGGGGACGACGAAGCCGGCGAAGAAGCCCGACAGCAAGCCGGTCAGGAAAACGAAGTAGTTGAAGTCAGCAGCAGAAGTCGGTAGTAGAAGCGCCCGCAGTCGCAGGTCCTTGGGGAATCGTCTAACGGCAGGACAGCAGACTCTGACTCTGCTTATCTAGGTTCGAATCCTAGTTCCCCAGCTGAAAATCTCCGGTTGACTGAGTGAAACGGAGACTGTAGGAAGCGTCGGCAGAAACGACGCGGTTGTAGGGAAGAAATCTGGCCCTGTCGTCTAGTGGTTAGGACGGAGCCCTCTCACGGCTCAAACTCGGGTTCGAATCCCGGCAGGGTCACTGAGACGCCCACCTTCTGAAAAGAAGGTGGGCGTTTCGCTTTTGCGGGCTCTCGAACCCCTCCCTGCTCCGCGAGCGGGGCCACCCCTCGTTCAGGAATGGCCCCGGCGGCGTCAGGCCGTGGACGCGATGCTCTGCCGGAAGGTGTCCAGCGCGGAGGTGAGCCGCTGCTGGGCGCGCTGGATGCCCCGGCGCATCAGCAGCATGCGCACCTTCTCTGGCAGGACGCGGGCGGCGTTGGCCTGGCCGTAGCCCACCAGGTCCATGCGCAGGGTGATGGCCTCCAGGAGGTCGCTCAGGTCGGCGTCCGCGCCGGCCAGGAGCACCACGTCCGGGGAGCCGTTCTGGAGCCGCTCGGCCAGCGTGTGCCACTGGGGGTCGCCCGTCTCCACCACCACCACGTCCGCGCCGTCCAGCTGGGGCGAGTACGGCGGCAGCTCCACCACCTCGAAGCTCGCGTCCCGCAGCACCTTCACGGCCTCCGCGCTGCCCACCACCGCGATGTTGCCGGAGTGGCCCAGGCGCACGGCCTCCTCGTAGTTGCGCAGCTCCGTCTCCAGCGCCACGTGCGCGGGCTCCGGCGCGTCCCGGCCGGCATCCAGCAGCGCGGCGGCCTGCCGCGCCACCTCGCGGGCGCTGTCGCGCGTGCGCACGCGTTCGGACCTGCGCTCCAGCGCGGCGCGCACCTTGGCGCGCAACACCCGCAGGTCGTCGAAGGGCTTGATGATGTAGTCGCTGGCGCCGGCGGCGAACGCGGCGATGACGGACTCGGAGCTGGCGTACGCGGTGATCATCACCGCCTCCAGCGCGGGCTGGATGCGGCGGGCCTCGGCGATGAGCTCCACGCCGCCCATGCCGGGCAGGTTCTTGTCCGTCACCAGGACGTCGAAGCGCTGGTTCTTCAAGAGGACGACCGCCTCCTCCGCGCTGCCCACGGGAGAGACGATGAGGTCCGCCTCCCGCCCCAACAGGCGCACGCAGATGTCGAGCACCACCGGCTCGTCATCCACCAGCAGCACCTTCGAGGCGAGCGTCCCCCGCCCTTCCCCTTCACCTTCACCGGTCTCAAACGGGAGATCCATGAATTGGGAGGATCGCACAGCTCTCGCCCAACTTCGAGGGTCGGAAGCATGCGGTCCGCCTATCATCGCCGGGTGAGCTTCGAAGACGCGCTCCGGGAGAACCGCGTACCGCCGCGGCTGGGTGATGTGCGGCTGTTCTACGACGCAGGACGACTGGTGGGGGAGTCCCTGCCGCCGCCCTGGACGCTGCGGCTCCTGCCGTCCCTCTGCGTGGGGCTGGCCGGGGTGTGCACCGTCGTGGGGCTGGTGCTGCTCGTCCTGGATGCCTCCCGGACCCCGGGTGCCGCGACCCTGCTGCTCGTGCTCGCCGGGGCGATGGTGGGCTGCGCGCTCGGGGTGGAGGCGCGGCTGCGGCGCCGGCGCTTCGTGCTGCACTTCAAGACGGAGTCCCTGCGGCTGGAGACGCTGGCGTGGGCCCCGGGGGCCGCGCGCACCCTGACCCTGCCCTTCGACGACGTGCGCGCGGTGCACATCATCGAACCTCCGAAGGGCGGCTACGCACTCGTGGTGGAATATGGCCCCGAGTCCGAACCCCAACGCGCACTCCTGGTGCGGAACGTGCGCACGCAGGAGGGGGAGACGCTCTACCGGGTGTGGCGCCTCCTGCACAACGCCTTCGGGCTCAAGGGAGCAGGGCTCGCTTGAAGGTGAGCTCGATCTCCGTGCCCTCGCCCGGCGTGGACGACAGGCGGAGCTGACCGCCGAACTGCGTCACCAGCTCGCGGCAGATGGACAAGCCCAAGCCGGTGCCGATGCCCACGGGCTTGGTGGTGAACAGCGGCTGGAAGACGCGCTCCTGAAGCGCCACGGGGATGCCGCACCCGTTGTCCACCACCGACAGCACCACCTCCTCGTCGCGCGCCGCCCACCGCACGTCGATGCGGCCCGCGCGGCCCGTGCCCTCCATGGCCTGCGCCGCGTTGACGATGAGGTTGAGCAGCACCTGGCACAGCTTCACCGGCCCGAAGACGATGCGCACCGGCTCGCCGTTGCTGGTGAGCCGTGCCCGGTCACGCACCTCCGCCCGCGCCAGCTTCACCGCGAAGGACACCACTTCGGCCACGTCCGCGGTGGCCTCCATGTCCTCGCCGCGCGCCTGCGCGCGCAAGCCCAGCGCCACCTCGCGCAGGTGGCTGGCGCCCTCGGACAGGTCCTTGATGAGGGCCGGCAGGTCCTCGACGGTGGAGGACACGTCCGCGTCCGGATCCGTCGCCAGGTGGCGCGACACGTACTGCACCACGCGGTGCATGTCGCGCTGGAGCGACGACACGTTCTGAGTGAGGTAGCCCACCGGGCCCATCAGCTCGTGCGCGATGCCCGCGGTCACCTGCCCCAGCGTGGCCAGACGCTCGGACTTCATCATCCGGCCTTCCACCTCGCGGATGCGCAGCTCCAGGCGAGCGATCTTGAGCGCGTCCTCCAGCGCCGCCAGCAGCTCCGCGCGGTCCCACGGCTTGACGAAGTAGCGCGTCACCTGGCCGCGGTTCACCGCGTCGATGACGGCCTGCATGTCCGCGTACGCCGTCACCAACATGCGCTTGGCGTCCGGCGCGATGGTGCGGGCGCGCTCCAGCAACTCCACGCCCGTCATCCCCGGCATGCGCTGGTCCGACAGCACCACGCCAATCTCCCCACGCCGCTGCTCCAGCAGCGCCAGGGCCTCGTTGGGCGACGAGCACCGGAAGATGCGAAACCGCTGCCCGAAGTTGGCGTCGAACACCCTCAGGTTGAGGGCATCGTCGTCCACGTACAGCACGGCGGGCAGGTCCGAGGCGTTCATGGAGCTCCTCCAGACCATGGCTTCCTCATCCGGAAGACAGGCTGGTCGCGCCGAAGATAACGCGCACGTCCGACCGCGCGCCTGGGGGTACCTTGTACCCAGGTCGGAACCGAACGTGGCAGCCGGCTTCCCGGCTCAGGCGGAGGCGTTTCCAAGCGCGAGGGCCACCGTGTCCACGGACGGGAACCGGCCTCGGGGAAGCGACCCCAGCAACGACACCAGGTGCGCCGGCGCCTCGTTCTCCCGGGCCACCCACATCAACTGCTCCGCGGTGAGAGGGAACACCGCGCCGCGAAGCGCTTCCTGAAGCGACTGCGCCAGGGACACCGACGGAACGAGCGGAGCCACGGAAGGCTCCACCTCCCGCAGTCCAAGTCCCAGGCGCTCGCGAGTCATGTCGTCGTTCATTGACTGAGAAGTTAAGCAGCGAACCGTGCCGGCTGCTGATCTTTTTCGCCATCCGGAGGGAGACAGGCAGGCAAGCCCCCTGCCCCTCCATCCCACGGGGTGGCTGCCTTGGTGCGGGCATCCCACCACACCGCCACACACCCCTCCCCATGCCTCCGTCCAAAGGGAAGAGTCACGCGTCTTCGCGAACACGACGGAATCGGGCGGGGCACCCGTGAAGCACGGTCCAGCCCCTCGCCCGGAACCGTGGCCCGGACTCCCAGGACGCGCGCATGAGCACGCGGAGAGGCCCCGACATGGACATGCCGCGCGCGGCCCCAGCGGACGTCACTGGGGCACGGCACAGGTTGAAGCGGGAGGTGGAGGAGGAACTGACGCGGGAGGAGCCCGAGCCGTGCCCCGCCCCCGTGCGTCCTGCACGGGGGCGAAGGCGGCGGGCCGCGAGCCCGCTAGAACAGCAGCCGCGAGGGGTGCTCCAGGAGCCCCTTGAGTTCGCGGAGGTACTCCGCGCCGGTGGCCCCGTCGATGACGCGGTGGTCACCCGACAGCGTCACCGTCATCATCTTGCGCACCACCACCTGCCCGTCGCGCGCCACGGCCTTCTCCGCCACGGCACCCACCGCGAGGATGGCGGACTGGGGCGGGTTGATGACCGCGATGAACTGGTCGATGCCGTACATGCCCAGGTTGCTCACCGTGAGCGACCCGCCCGTGTACTCGGCGGGCTTCAGGGCGCGCTTGCGGGCGCGCTCCGCCATGTCGCGGGACTCGGCGGAGATGGCCTGCAGGCCCTTCAGGTCCGCGTCGCGGATGATGGGCGTGATGAGGCCGTCCTCGATGGCCACCGCGATGCCCACGTCCACGGTGCCGTAGTGCAGCACCTGGTCACCCTGGAGCGACACGTTCATCTTCGGGGAGCGGCGCAGCGCGATGGCCGCCGCCTTCACAATGATGTCGTTGACGGACACCTTCAGGTCCAGCGCCTTGGCCTCCTCGCGGATCTTCGCCGCCGCCTCCATCTCCACCTCGACGGTGAGATAGAAGTGAGGCACGCCGGGCTTCACCTCCGACATGCGCTGGCCAATGACCTTGCGCATGGAGGACATGGGCACCGCCTGCGGCTCCGGACGCGCTCCGAAGGCGCGGACTTCCGGCTGCGGAGCACCGACCTTCTTCGCCGCCGGTGCCTGCACGGGGGCCTTCGCCACGCCCTGGCCCAGCGCCTGCTCGACGTCGCGCTTCACCACGCGCCCGAGCGGCCCCGAACCGCGCACCTGGCTGATGTCCAGCCCGCGCTCCTGGGCGATGCGCTTCGCCAGGGGGCTGGCGCGCAGCCGGCCACCCGAGGCCGGGGCGGCCTCACGGCGAAGGGGAACGACCTGCCCCCCGGCGGGCGCGGACGGAGCCGCGGCGGCGGACGGCTTCGGCGCAGAGGGCGCTGCCGCCGGAGCGGACGTCCCGGCCTTGGCCCCCTTCGGCGTGAGGAACGCGATGGGCGCACCCACGGTGGCCATGTCGCCCTCCTTCACGGTGATGCGCGCGAGCGTGCCGTCGTCGTACGCCTCGACCTCGAGGTTGGACTTGTCCGTCTCCACCTCGGCGATGGCGTCTCCGGAGGAGACCTTGTCGCCCTCCTTCTTCAGCCACTTGACGATCTTCCCCTCCTTCATCGTCGGGGAGAGCGAAGGCATCAGGATGGCGAGACCCTCACCCGCGCCGCTGGCGGCGGGGGCCGGGGCCTGCTCCGGAGGCTTCGCGGCGGGGGCTTCCGCCTTGGGCGCGGCCGGGGCCGCAGCCACGGGCGCGCCGCCCGTGACCTTCTCGCCCTTGGCGCCGAGGTACCCGATGGGCGCGCCCACCGTGGCGACCTCGCCCTCGGGCACGGCGATCTGGATGAGGTAGCCGTCGTCGTACGCCTCCACCTCGAGGTTGGACTTGTCCGTCTCCACCTCGGCGATGGCGTCTCCGGAGGAGATCTTGTCTCCCTCCTTCTTCAGCCACTTGACGATCTTCCCCTCCTTCATCGTCGGGGAAAGGCTGGGCATCTGAATGGGCGTCGCCATACGCGTTCAGGCTCCCTCGCGGTACAGGACCTTCTTGACCGCGGCGATGATCTTGGGCGCGTCCGGCTGGGTCGCGTTCTCCAGGTTCGCTGCGTAGGACATGTTCACATCGAGCCCGGTGACGCGCACGACGGGCGCGTCCAGGTCGTCGAACGCCTGGGACTGGATGAGGTCCACCACGGACGCGCCGATGCCGGCCAGCGCCCAGCCCTCCTCGCAGATCACGGCGCGGTTCGTCTTGCGCACGCTCGCGAGGATGGCCTCCTCGTCCAGGGGACGCAGGGTGCGCAGGTCCAGCACCTCCACGCTGATGCCTTCCTTCGCCAGGGCCTCCGCGGCCTCCATGCAGAAGTAGTACATCCGGCTCCAGGTGATGAGCGTGACGTCGGTGCCCTCGCGCTTCACGTCCGCCTTGCCCAGGGGGACGATGTGCTCACCCTCCGGCACCTCGCCCTTGAGCGCGTAGAGCCGCTCGCCCTCGAACATGATGACCGGGTTCTCGTCCCGGATGGCGCTCTTGAGCATGCCCTTGGCGTCCGCCGGGGTCGCCGGGGCAATCACCTTCAGGCCGGGGAAGTGCGCGTAGTTGGCCTCCAGCGACTGGCTGTGCTGGCTGGAGAGCCGGCCGCCCGCGCCGCCCGGGCCGCGGAACACGATGGGGCAGCGCAGCTGGCCGCCGCTCATGTGGCGCAGCTTGGCCGCGTTGTTGACGATCTGATCCATCGCCAGGATGGCGAAGTTCCAGGTCATCATCTCCACCACCGGGCGCAGGCCCACCGCGGCGGCGCCCACGGAGAGGCCCGTGAAGCCCAGCTCGCTGATGGGCGCGTCGATGATGCGCGCGCTGCCGAACTTGTCCAGCAGGCCCTGGGACACCTTGAACGCGCCGTTGTAGCGGCCCACTTCCTCGCCAATGAGGAACACATTGGCGTCGCGCTCCATCTCCTCGGCGAGCGCCTGGTTCAACGCTTCGCGATACATCAACTCGGGCATCGTCGGCTCCGAACTCGAATCTCGAATGGGTTGTGGATGGGGGGACGCGAGCGCTAGCGGCTCAGGCCCGCCTTCTTGTCCGCCTGCTCGGCTTCCGCGCGGGGCTCCAGGTCCCACGTCACCTTCAGCTCCTGGCCCGACGGGTACTTCGGCCAGTTGGTGACCTTCACGCCCAGCACGCGCTCACGCGGGCGAACGTCCTCCTCGCCCGGCTCCACGATGGTGTCGCGCCACAGCTCGTCCACGCTGGGCTCCGGCGACTCGTCGGCGAACTTCACCGCCGCGTCCACCGCGCGCTTCTCCTCCTCCTCGATGGACTCGAAGTCCGCGTCGGAGAGGCCAAAGCCCTGCTTCATCGCGAACTCGCGCAGCTTCGGGATGGGGTCGTTGCGGCGCTCGTCCTCCACCTCCTGCTTGCTGCGGTAGTTCGCCGGGTCCGCCATCGAGTGGCCGCGGAAGCGGTACGTGTTCGCCTCCATCAGCACGGGGCCCTTGCCCGCGCGGCAGTACTCCGCGGCGTCCTTCACCGCTTCGTACATCTTGAGGACGTCCATGCCGTCCACCGCTTCGCCCCGCATGCCGTACGCGGAGGCGCGCTTGTGGATCTCCGGCACCGCGGACGTGCGCGCGATGGCCGTGCCCATGCCGTAGCGGTTGTTCTCGCAGATGTAGATGACCGGCAGCTTCCACTTCTGCGCCATGTTGAAGGTTTCGTGGAACGCGCCCTGGTTGGCGGCCGCGTCGCCGAAGAAGCACACCGTGACGCGGTCCTCGTTGCGGTAGCGCGCGGCGAAGGCCATGCCCGCCGCGAGCGGAATCTGCCCGCCGACGATGCCGTAGCCCCCGTAGAAGTGGTGCTCGATGTCGAAGATGTGCATCGAGCCGCCCTTGCCCTTGCTGTAGCCCGTGCCCCGGCCGAACAGCTCCGCCATGATCATCCCGGCGTCGCTGCCACGCGCCAGCGGCTGGCCGTGGTCGCGGTAGGCGGACAGCATGTAGTCATCCGGACGGATGGCCTCGTTGCAGCCCACCGCCACGGCCTCCTGGCCGATGTAGAGGTGGCAGAAGCCGGCGATCTTTCCCAGCGTGTACTGCTGGCCGGCCCGCTCCTCGAAGCGCCGCAGGAGGTACATCTTCCGGTACATCGTCAACAACAGGTCCTTCGAGTACGCGCTGGCCACCGCGGCATGCCTCCGTCTGGGCCGCCCCTGGGGACCCGAGGGGGAAGGGCGGCGAACGCCGTGCGCCTCTTAGCGCGCGGCAAAGGGACTTCCAAAGCCTTTCAGAACCACTCTCCGCCACGCCTTTTTTCAGGCGCGGTGCGTCACGCCCTCCAAGTCAAAATGAGGCACGGATACAACGTCCTCCAAGAGTTCCACGGCGCGGCCCGAGTGGTCCGTGGCCAGGTGGATGACCGTCGCTTCAGGGAAGCGGTGACGGTAGTCATTGGCGTGTGTGGGTTCATTGTCGAACGCCGCCACCACCCGACCCATGCGGCCCAAACGCACATGCGCGTCGCGCTTGAAGGCGTCGTCGCTCTCCGCGAGCGTGGGCTTCATGATGAGCTGCACGCGCCCGTCCGCGCCGGGCGGTGTCACCATCCCGCAACGGGAGAGGCACGCCACGGTGCCCTCGCGCATCGCCTCGTGGCGGCCGGTGAGATAGACGAGCTGCGCGCCCGTGGCGGCCACCGCCTGCGTGAAGGCCGCCGCCCCTTCAATCGCCTCGTCGGAGACGCAGTAGGCGCTGGTGAAGAAGCGCTCCTGCCAGAAGGCCCGCGCGTCCGCGTAGAGCCGCTCCACGTCGGCGTCCGTCAGGCCGCACGCGCGCATGGCGGCGCGCATGTCCCAGCCGGTGTCCCAGTGACGGGGCTCGCACGCGGAGAGCAGGCTCAGGGCGCGCGCGTCGCCATACTCGCGCAGGATGCGCGCCTGACGGGGCCGGTTGTCGAAGAGCGTGGAGTCCAGGTCGAACGCCAGCACGGCCTGGGGGCCGAGCGAGCGGGCATTCACCAGGATGCCCCGGAGCGTGTCGCGCCAGTCCGGCCGCACGCGTTGCTTGAGATCTTCAAAAGCCATGGACGCCGGAAGATACATGCCCCCGGCGCGATGCTGGCCATCAAATCACGCGCCCGCGCGCCATGCGGCCGGCTGGAAGGGCACGGACCCTGCGGGCTCCGCTGCTTCCGGGGCCTGGAGGAAGTTCTGCATGCGCTGGATGCCGTTGCGGTCCAGCACCAGCCGGACCAGCTGCGCGGACTCCTTGCGCGCGCCGGCCTCCATCACCGTGAAGCGGAACACCAGGTCCACGGGGTAGCGCTTCGCGCCGCGGATGTGGCCCACGGAGAAGTCCCCCAGGTCCACGTACTCCAGCGCGAACTCCGGCTCGTCCATGTCGCGCAGGAAGCGCCCCACGTTGAGCCGGAGGATGTCCGTGACGCCGGTGAGGCCGCGCTCCGAGCGGGGCAAGAGGCGCGCGTCCAGCACGATGCGCTTCTGGTAGCGGATGACCGCCTCCGACAGCTCCCCCTGCGACACGGTGAGGAAGTCGTCGTGCTGCCGCAGGGACGACACCGCCTGGGGCACCTTCACCGCCGCGCCGTAGTCCACCCGCTCCTCGCAGGTGCCGATGGCGCGCGCCGTGACGGGGTCCACCAGGTCCGTGGTGCGGTCGTACAGGTGCGTGGCGGCCACGCGGCTGAACATGCGCCGCAGCCCTTCCTTGATGCGGTCCTTCATCATGTAGCCGACCACGGCCACCAGGAAGAAGTTGAGGCTCACCTGCGTGAAGCGCACCTGCGCCCAGAGCGCCACCGACGTGGCGAAGGCCATGGCCACGCCCGCGGCGATGGCGAACAGCACCTCCTCCCAGCCCTGCCGGCGCTGGCGCCTGCGCGAGGACAGGAAGAGCACGTTCATGCAGAACTTCTTCAGGAAGCCCAGCCGCTGCATGTACTCCTCGTTGTCCCCGGTGGGACTGAGGACCGAGCGCAGCCGGTGCTCCTTGCGGTAGGACTCCTCGCGCAGCACCGCCTCCATCAAGCCCTTGCGCAGGGACAGCCACGGCCCGGAGCGGGGCAGCGGCTCCATGTCCGCCACCGCGCGGCGGAAGAACTGCTCCACCAGCAGGCTCACGTACTCATCCACGAGCCGCAGCGACGCGCGCGTCTTCTCCTGGAGCTTCGCCTCGCCCGTCGCGCGCAGCCACGCGCGGAAGCGCTCCAACACCGCGGGCACGGAGTCCCCCGCCGAGCGCACCACCGTCTCCAGGTCCGCGCGCCCCGCCTCGCCGGTCTTCGCGTCACAGCGCGTCTCCACCGTCGTGGCGAACCGGCGCAGCGCGCCCCGGAACACGCAGGAGAAGAGCTTCGCCTGGTAGACGACGTCCGCCTCCGGCGCCACCCCCGAGCGCTGCCACGCCTCCAGCTTCACGAGCGGCGAGCCCTCCGACGACAGCAGTTCTCCCAGCCCCATCACCGGCGTCTTGAAGCGCACGTAGTTGTGGATGTCCGCGTAGAAGTCCGCGCGGGGGTACGTCTCCGCGTCGATGTTCAGGCTCGACGGCAGGAAGAGGTAGGCCTCCACCAGGTAGCGAGTCTCGTCCGCGCCCGTGGGCTGGTACTCGAGCTTGATCTCAAACTGCTTGCGGTCGTGGACGTCGAACCGACTGTGGAGTGCTTCAGGGGCCTGGGACACGGACCGCAGTCTATGTCACAGGCCTGTCACACGGGAGTCACCCACACCGGAGGACGGGGGAGCGTCCGAGGACGCACACCCCGGCGCTCCGGAAGTGCTCAACCGTTGGTGCCCGTACGAGAAGACGCTTCCGCCACGGCGCCCGGGACGACGGCGCCCACGGGGAGCGGCGCGGCCTTGGGCTGGGGCTTCGCGTTCCACACGCGGGACGCCAGCACCAGGCCCACGACGGCCAGGGGCAGCATGGCCAGCGGCCAGGGCTTCCAGTTGGCGGGATCCTTCATCGCGTCGCCCGTGGGCAGGATGGCCCCATAGACGAGCGCGTGGATGGCGGTGCCCGCGTACACCGCGCCGTCGATGATGCCCACCACGATGCCCGCGTTCTTCTTGCCGCCGAAGTCCATGGTGGCCGTGCCGGACAGCATCCCGTGCACGCCGATGACGCACAGGGACATGAACACCACGGACCAGCCGGCGCCCTGGGTTCCCAGGAGGAACACCGCGCCCACGGCGCCCGCCAGCAGCCCCGCGTAGAGCACCGTGGACACGGGGCCCCGGCGCGAGTCGAAGAGCCGGTCGCTGATGACGCCCGCGAACATGCCGCCCAGGATGCCCGCGACACACGACAGCATGCCCCAGTTGGAGGCCACGAAGCCGCCGGACTCCCCCACCGCCTTGGCGTACTTGGGGAACCACTGCATCACCGCGTTGCGCAGGAAGCCGCTGCAGAACTCCACGCCCAGGATGATGAGGATGACGCGGTTGCTCAGCAGCTTCCCGAAGAGCTGGGGCACGCTGAGGGCCGGCCCCGTCTCTCCGCTGGACGCATCCTGCGTGTCGAAGTCCGGGTGGCCCGTCTCCCCTGGCGTGTCGCGGATGACGAAGAAGTCCACCCCCAGGAAGCCCACGAGCAGCGCCGCCGGCACGAAGAACACCCACCACACCGGGGCGGCGTCCGCGATGAAGCGGCACCAGTCGAACGCGAAGTACAGGCCCAGGGAGATGAGGATGCCGAACACGCCGCCCAGCTGGCCGCGCTCACGCACGTGGAACCACGACGCGTTCACCTTCACGATGGAGACCGCGCCGAAGCTCTGGAAGTACATGTTGACGCTGTAGAGGAACGCCAGCCACGCGACGACGCCGCCCGGGGGCGCCCAGCCGTTCTTCAGCACCGCGTACACGACGCCGCCCATCGCGACGTTGGCCACCGCGGAGCCGCCCGCGGACAGCAGGATGGTGAAGCGCCCGCCCAGCTTGTCCGTCAGCGGGCCGTTGAGGAGGAAGGCCACGCCATAGGTGAGCGTCCCCCAGAAGAAGATGGTCGCGAAGTCCGCGTTGGACGTCTGCTGCCCCATCGCGCTGGTCGCCACGTTGAGGTTGTAGCGCCCCATGTAGAGGAACGCGTACGTGAGCCCCAGGGGGAACCAGTTGAAGAAGCGGCGGCGGCGGAACGCATCGGTGTGGCCCAGCTCCACGCGCGGCAGCCGCGAGAGCACCAGGCCAATGGCCCCGAGCAGGATGACGATGGGCAACAGCTGGGCCAGCCACGGGGGCAGCGACGACATGCGACGAACCTCGCCTGGAGGGGGGAACGAACGGGCCTGCACCCTACCCCGTCCGTCCTCACCCCGGAAACAGCAAGCGCCTCAGCCCAGCCGGGCGAGCAGCCGCGTGAGGGACACTTCCGTCTTCGCGTCCGCGATGTCACCGCGCCGGCACGCCTCCAGCACCGCCTGCACCGGCCGCCATTGCAGGTGGATGCCCTCCTCTAGAGGCGAGCCGTCCCCTTCCACCGCGCCCTGCTCGACGCCGGTGACGTCCACCGCGGCCGGGAAGACCTTCTCCGACAAGATGCCCGGCGCCAGGAAGAACGCGCCGCCCAACAGCTGGATGTCCTCCGGCCGCACCGCGTAGCCCGCCTCTTCCTTCACCTCTTCCGCCGCGCGGCGGCGAAGCCCCTCCTCGCCCTTGTCGGAAGGCTCCAGCAGCCCCGCGACGATTTCCTCCACGCGCAGATAACTCACCGCGTCGGGCACGGTCATGGACGCGGTCTGCTCCCGGCGGAAGTACGCCGCGGGGCGCAGGTTCATCCGCGTCAGGACTTCCACGGTTCCGTCTGACGCACGGCGGTAGACGAGCACGGACACCGCGTCCAGCCGTGGCCGGTCCACGACATCCACCCTGTACACCGGAGAGGAGGAACCGTCCGCGCGCCGGTTGCGGCAGCGCAGCCGCCGCACTCGGAGGAAGCCCTCATCACAACGCGCCGTGGCGGAGAAATCCTCGATGATCTCGATGTCAGTCACATTGGAACTGCTGGGACGCATGTCTGCCTGCTCTCCTGTTGCCGGGTACGTGGACCTGCCACGGCGGCGTTGCTTGCCCGTGCACCGTTGATCCCGTAGGTTGCGCCGTCCTCAAGTCGTCACTCCCTACGAATCACGGATCCGTCACGAATGTGTCGCGCACTGCTCGGCCTCCTCTGTGCCTGCGCCCTGGCCCTCGCCTCGTGCATGCCTGTGCTGGAAGGCCAGGATTACCACCTCGAAGGTCAGGAGGTGCGGCTTACCCTCCTCCATACCTCTGACATCCACTCGCGCCTCATCCCGTACGACTTCACGCCGCTGAAGACGGACCAGGACCTGGAGCTCATTCCGGAGGCCGGCCCGTTCGGAGGCGCCACGCGCATCGCGTCCATCCTCAAGCGCGAGCGCAAGAAGGGCGACCGCATCCTGCACCTGGACTCCGGTGACTGCTTCCAGGGCGCGCCCATCTTCAACGTGAACACGGGCGAGGCGGAGTTCCGCTTCCTCTCCGAGCAGCACCTGGACGCCGCGGTCGTGGGCAACCACGAGTTCGACGCGGGCGCGCTCAACTTCACCCAGAAGGCGCGCAACTTCGCCAACTTCCCGCTGCTGGCCGCCAACTACTACTGGGACGACCCGAAGACGACGGGCACCAACGGCACCGCCATGGTGACCAACCCCTACACCATCAAGACGGTGAAGGGCCTGCGGGTGGGCGTCATCGGCATGGCGAACATCTCCTCGCTCAACTCCATCGTGGAGGGTGGCAACAGCCTGCAGGTCACCCCGCTGGAGCAGAACGAGGCCGCGCGCGCCTACGTGGAGCTGCTGCGCCCGGTGACGGACCTCATCGTCATCGTCAGCCACCTGGGCCTCACCGAGGACCAGGACCTCATCCAGGGCTACGAGGCCTACTACGAGTACTCCCGCGCGAAGCCCTTCGTGGAGCGCGCGCATGACGCGTGGAAGGTGCTGGAGTGGTTCGGTCCGGAGGGCGACCCCAAGTCGGTGGTGCGCGTGCACATCGCGGGCGTCAACGGCATGGACGTGGTGCTGGGCGGCCACCTGCACGTGGTGCTCAACCCTCCCCAGCTCGTCACCGACCCCAGCGGCCGCAAGGTCGTGCTGTCCCACTCGGGCGCGTTCGCCAAGTACGTGGGCCGCCTGGAGCTGGTCGTGAAGATGCCGCAGCGCCTGGGCGAGGGCGAGGGCGCCGAGGTCATCAGCCAGGACTACCACGCGTTCCCGGTGGACGGCCTCTGGTGCAACGAGGCGATGCGCAAGTACCGCTTCGACAAGAGCATCTTCTGGGATCCGGGGAAGTTCATCGAGGCCCCGGGCGTGCGCGACGCCATCGCGGAGTGCGGCCGCCAGGAGGACTCGCGGACGACGGACCTGCTCATCCCGTACCTCCTGGGCATGGACGTGAAGCTGCAGCTGACGTCCATCTTCTCCTACGCCCCGCTGGACGTGCAGCGGCGCAACAACTCCAACGGCGGTGACTCCCCGCTGGGCAACATCGCCGCGGACTCCATGCGCAAGCGCAACCGCGTGGAAGCGGAGATGGCGCTCACCAACTCGCTGGGCATCCGCGACAACCTCTACGCGGGCGTCGTCACCCAGGAGTCGATGTTCAACGTGTTCCCGTTCGAGAACACCATCAACATCATGTACCTGTCCGGCGTGGAGATGCAGGAGATGTTCGACTTCGTCACCGAGCGCTCCGCCGAGCGCGGGTGCGTGAGCCAGGCGCAGATCTCCGGCGCCCGCTTCACCATGGACTGCGCCCAGGTGCAGCTCAACGACCTGCGCATCGCGTGCACGCCGGAGACGCTGAACACCGCGTGCCCCCAGACGGCCCGCGAGGGCCACGCGCCGTGGCAGTGCCTGGAGGACACCAGCGGTTCGCGCTGCTGGGCGCACCCTGGCATCGACATCCAGATCAACGGCCGGCCGCTGGACACCAACGGCACGTACAAGGTCGCGGTGAACGACTACATCGCCAAGGGCGGCTCCGGCTTCGCGGTGCTCAAGCGCAACACCACGCGCATCGAGACGGGCATCAGCCTGCGTGACTCGCTCATCGGCTACATGCAGGGCTTCTGCTCCTGCAAGGACCTGCTCGCGGGCAAGGAGACGTCCAGCAACGGCACGCGCTGCGGTTCGCTGGTGAACGGCCAGTGGACGGTGGACGACAAGACGCTGGGCTCCTGCCGCGTGTCCCAGGCGTTCGAGGACGCCATCAACAAGAAGGTGGGCAGCTGCTCCTGCCTGGACCTGCTCAAGCTGCCCGCGGACGCGGCCGGTCAGCAGGCGGCCCTGGACAAGTGCGGCGTGGCGAACCTGACGAAGGACCAGGTCGTCGCCGAGTGCGCGGTCCCCCAGGGCCCGTCCACCGGCCGGTGCAGCTGCCGCGACCTGCTGTCGGGGAGCAACCCCAGCTGCGGTACGGTGACCAGCCAGTTGCGGTCGTTCTGTGAGAAGCCCACTGCCATGCCCGTGGCGAGCGCCATCGAGGATGGCCGTATCGGGCGGAGGGTGAAGTAATGAAGCGACTCGTCCTGCTGTCCTCGCTGGCCCTCGCGGCTGGCTGTTACACGAAGGAGTCGGAGCTCACCACCGACGGGCTCAGCTCCTTCCGCGTGGAGGTCACCCGCATCGTCACCGGTGACTCGGCCGCCGCGCTCCTGCCGGTGGTGAACACCTGCGCCGCGAAGTACGGCAACGACCAGGCGGCGGTGCCGCCCGCGGTCCGTGGCACGGCCGACTGTCCCTACACCCTGCCCCGCACGGACGTGGACATCACCGTGTCCATCACCGCGCTGGACGGCAACGGCGGGGAGATGACGTCCTTCAACGGGCCGGTCTCCTTCCGCACCATCCCGGGCAACATCACCGGCGACTACAGCAAGCGCTGGGCGCAGCTCACCAACGGCAAGGGCACCGGCACCGTGCGCGTCGCCCACCTGTACGGTGAGACGCACATCTGGGTGCAGGACCAGCCCTTCACGCTGGACTACCAGGATGGCGGCGTCGTGGGCGACCTGACCCAGGTGCCCGAGGAGCCCGCCACCCGCACGTACGCGACGGGCCTGACGGCGGGCATCCGGTTCGAGGAGCCCAGCCTCGCCACCATCCAGCTGCCGGAGAACGGCTCGGAGACCAGCGTCTTCGTCAAGCAGTTCATGCGCGTGGGCCGCAACCCGGAGGCCGGCGAGCCGCTGACGCAGAACTGCGACGCGGCGGATCCGAACAACGGCAAGCAGATGATGCTGCTCGTCACGGGCACGGACTCCAGCGGCTTCTACGTCACGGACATGACGGCCTGCCGCGTGCTGGAGAAGAACGTGCCGGGCGCGAACATCCAGACCCCGGAGCCGGACGGCTACAACCCGGGCCGCTTCAACAGCATCTACATCTACAACTACTCCTTCCCGGAAGGCCTGGACTCGGGCGACCTGCTCTGGACGTTGTCCGGCACGGTGGCGGAGTTCACCAACACCACGCAGATGAGCTTCCCCGCCTGGACGCTGCGCGAGAACGTGCGCCTGCTGCCCCAGAGCGAGTGGAACAAGTACCTGTCCCAGGTGCCCCCGGTGGAGGTCAACGGCCGGCTGTGCGGCTTCAGCGGCTCGCCCTACCTGGACGACCTCCTGTGCGGCTACAGCTACAGGAACTTCAAGATGGAGAGCCTGGAGTCGTCGCTGGTGAAGCTGCGCCGGGTGAAGTTCCCCCGCGTGTTCCGCAACTGCGACGCCAACGGCAACAACGACCTGCCCATGTTCTGCCCGGTCGGCAGCGGCACGGCGCGCAGCTGGCAGAACTGCTTCGAGGAGCCGCCGGATGATCCGGACCTGCCGGAGCGCCAGTGCGTCATCGACTGCACGCTGGGCATCGGTGAGTACGCGGGCACCATCTGCGCGGAGAAGACGACGTACACGAGCTTCGGCCAGTTCGTGGTGGAGATGAACGCCACGGGCCCGGAGGCCGCGGGTCTGGACGAGTCCGTCCCCTCGCGCATCGCCAGCGTCACCGTGGGCACCACCTCCGTCACCCCCGCCAAGGCGCAGGCCCAGGGCACGCGCGTCAACCTCTACTGCACCCAGCCGGTGCGCGCGCGCTTCGGCCCGGCCGGAGTGACGGTGGACCAGACGGGCACGCTCATCGCCGCGAACACGCGCTTCGAGTACACGCTCACGGGCTCCGAGGTGACGGTCGCGCTGGTGCGTGACAGCACGGCCACGGCCAACGCCACCTGCAAGATCGCCCCGGACTCACGCACCCGCATCAGCCTGCAGATCAAGGACGCGATTCCGGACCTGAATCCGGACTGCAGTGAAACCGACGCCGACGCGGCGAGGGCCCTCCAGTGCAAGCAGCTGCACGCGGCCACCTTCGACGTCGTGGGTCACCTGAAGCACGTGGGCCCCGCACGGCCCCGCTGGAACGTGTTGCCCCGCGATCAGGACGACATGTGCTGCTACCCCGGGCCCGGCATGCAGTGCCCGAAGCCCATCAAGCCTTGCCCGTAGTCATTCATTCTTAGCTAGACGCATCGCGCCCCGGTGGATTCCGGGGCGCAGGGAGGAGCGGTCTCCCCCGGACCGCTTCCTGGAGGGACATTGAAAACGTTGCAGACGCTGGCCTTGACGGGCCTGACAGCCCTTTCCGCGCCCGCTTGGGCCGGGGACTTCGTGGACACCCGTTTGTCGTTCGTCTTCGCGGACGACAACGTGTTGGCAGGCGCGGGAGAGACCACTCCCAACAGCCCCAACGCACGCTTTGGCGCGGGCAACCAGAACACGCAGTTCTACGACAACTTCAACACCAAGTTCTCCGGCTTCGAGTCGCTGTCGAACGTGGTGCTCTACAAGCGCATGCCGGCCTTCTTCGAAGGCCTCACCACCGAGGCGGCCCTCACGCTGCTGGTGTTGGAGCGGCCTTCTGGCGGCGTCGACATCCTGGACAACTCCAGCTACGTGCGACTGAACTATCAGCCGCCCGGCTGGGGTGAGAAGGAAGGCATTTCGCTCACCGGCTTCCCGGTGTCCGCGGACCGCTTCCGTCTGGGATATGCGTACCGCATCTCCTGGGGCGGCAGCCCCATCTTCACCAACCGCGCCTCCGCGGCGGGCGTGCCGGGCGCCAAGCTCCAGCTGACGCGCGACCGCTGGTACGCGTACGTGGGCGGCAAGACGGCCCTGGTGCTCAACGACCTCATCCTGGAGCAGGAGACGCTCTACGGCGTGATGGCCGGCGCGGGCTGGGACATCCTGGAGACGCTGCGCGTGGAGGCCGGCGGCGGCTACTTCCAGAAGGGCATCGTCCCGGGCCTGGCGAACCAGAGCATCGAGGCGCCCGTCAACTCGGCGGGCGTGTCCGGGCAGATCGTCTACCACGTGGGTGTGCCGGTGGGCACGAGCGTGGACTTCCGGCTCTACAAGAACGACCCGGAAATCTACCAGCGCTTCTTCGCGCCGGAGCAGTACCCGGGCGGCCTGTCCTACTCGGTGTCGCTGGAGGGCAGCTACCTCACGCAGACGCTGCAGGATCCGGACAAGTTCGGCGCCACCAAGCCCCAGGGCGCCACGGCCGTCGCCCTCCAGGCGCGCGCGAAGTACAACCAGATGCGCTTCAACGTGCTGGCGCTCTACCGCAGCCTGTCCTTCATCCAGTTCGACGTGCCGGGCTTCCCCCCGTTCCAGGACTTCCCGACGGGCACGGTCCTGAAGCCGGAGATGTTCCTGGCGCTGGGCGCGGACTACAACCTGCCGGGCCTGCACCTGACGCCGGGCTTCATCGTCGGCGTGCAGCAGCCGGCGTCGTTCCGCAGCCCGGTGCCGCTCATTGGCGGCAGCAACCCGCCCCCCAGCCTCACCGGCACGCGCACGGTGGTGGTGCGTGACGCCAACCAGCTGAGCATCCTGCCCAGCACCTGCGGTGGCTCCGGCGCCTGCGAGGCGCAGCCCATCATCTCCGCCAAGGCCACCTTCCGGTGGGACCTGTCGGAGACGGTCGCGGCGGTGGGCGAGGTCTACTACACCTACGACACCAACCGGACCACGTTCGAGGACGACGTGACGGGCATCGCCCAGCCGAACTTCGAGAAGCCGCACGCGCTGGGCTTCAACACCCTGCTGCAGGCGCGCTTCTAGGCCCTGCTGCTTCCGGTGTCATTCGCGGGGCCCGCCGTGCGGTACGGCGGGCCCTTCGTGTTTCCGCGGGTTCGCTAGAAGGCGGACGTCATCCGCACCACCTCGTCGAAGGCGGTGAGGCCCTGGGCCAGCTTGCGCACGGCGGCCTCGCGCAGGGTGCGCATGCCGGTGCGGCGCGCGGCATGCACCAGTTGGTCGTACGGCGCCTCGCGGGCGATGAGCTCCCGCATCTCCCGGGTGGTGGAGACGATCTCGAAGACGCCCGTCCGGCCGGAGTAGCCCGTGCCGCGGCACCGCACGCACCCGGCCCCCTTCGACAGCCGGACCCCGCCGGGCAACAGCGGCAGGGGGGCCTGGAGGGCGAGCAGCTCGTCCGGAGTGAGCACCGCCTCCTCCGAGCAGTGCACGCAGATGCGCCGGAGCAGGCGCTGGGCCATGACGCCCAGCAGGCTCTGCGCCAGGAGGAAGGCGGGCACGCCCAGGTCCTTCATGCGCGCCACCGCGCCCAGCGCGTCGTTGGTGTGCAGCGTGGAGAGCACCAGGTGTCCGGTGAGCGCGGCCTGGAGCGCGTTCTCCGCGGTCTCCGCGTCGCGGATCTCGCCCACCATGATGACGTCCGGGTCCTGGCGCAGGATGTGGCGCAGCGCCCCCGCGAAGTCCAGGCCCACCTTGGGCTGCACCTGCACCTGGTTGAAGGTGTCCCACACCATTTCGATGGGGTCTTCCACCGTGGTGACGTTGACGTCCGGGCCCGCCACCGCCTTGAGCGCGGAGTAGAGCGTCGTCGTCTTGCCGCTGCCCGTGGGGCCCGTCACCAGGATGAGGCCGTGGGGTTGATCGATCCACGACTCGAAGTGGCCCTTCTCGTCCGGCTCGAAGCCCAGCTGGGCGATGTCCTGCACCAGCGTCTCCGGGTCGAAGATGCGGATGACCACCTTCTCGCCGAAGGCGGTGGGCAGCGTGGACACGCGCAACTCCACCTCGCGGCCGTCGCGCTCCGTCTTGATGCGGCCGTCCTGGGGGCGGCGCTTCTCGGAGATGTCGATGCGCGCCAGCATCTTCACGCGCGACACGACGGGCGGATGCACCTGCGCGGGCAGCGTATAGACCGGGTGCAGCACCCCGTCGATGCGCAGCCGCACCACCGCGGTGGCGCGCTTGGGTTCGATGTGGATGTCCGACGCGCGGTTGTCGAAGGCGTAGCGCAGGAGGTAGTCCACCGCCTGCACCACCGGCCGGTCGGACGCCTCCAGCTCCTGGGTGCCGCTGAGCGACACCAGCTGTTCGAAGTTGGCCAGCTGGGACTGCGAGCCGCTGAAGTCGTCCGCGGCCTGCGCCAGCGTCTTCTTGAAGCCGTAGATGTCCGCGATGGAGCGGAGGATGTCCGTCTTCGCCGACAGCACCGGCTCCACCGGCTCGCCGGTGAGCCGGTGGAAGCTCTCGAAGAGCTCCCGGTCGAAGGGGTTGGCCACCGCCACGCGCAGCCGCCCCTGTTCGGTCCGCTCCAGGGGCAGCAGCACGTGCTTCTGCGCGTAGGGCCGGGACACCGTGCGGGTGGCCAGGGCCATGTCCATCTTCAGCGGATCCAGCTTGCGGTAGGCCAGCCCCGCGGCGCGCGCGGCGGCCTCCGTGACGCGGTCCTCATCCAGCACGCCCCGCCCGCCCGGCGCGGGGATCTGGAAGGCGGCGACCACCTCCACGGGCGACACGTCGTAGCGGGCCGCGTCCTTGCCCGTCCCTCCCTGCGCCTTGAGGATGCGGGCCCGTGCCGCGGGCTCGCGCGCCAGGACCTCCTGCGCCTGCGGTGAGGTCAGCAGGCGCTGGGACACCAAGGCCTCCAGGAGGAAGCCAAGGGTGAAGTCCGCGCCGCTGCGTGACGGGCCGCTGCCTCCTGAAGCTGTCGCCTGGGTCAACCGTTCCTCCTTCTTCGAGTGGCCAGGAACAACAGCCCGAGTCCCACGAGGAATGCCGCCGAAGCCGGGGTGCTCTCACAGCCGCAGCCGCCCGGCCCGTTCGTCGGGTCACCCGACCCGGCGTCCACGGGAGGCGGAGGCGGCGTGCCGCCATCACCGCAGAGGGCGCAGGTGCCACCATCCGTCTGGGCATAGGGGTCGTAGCACTTGCCGCCGTTGCCGCAGAACAGGCCATTGGGGCAGTCCTGGTTGGTGCGGCAGGGCGCCAGGCAGGCGGTGCCCTCCGAGAACGGGACGCACTGGAGCGGCGAGGCGCAGGTGCCAGCGCCGCAGTCATGGAGACAGAAGCGGTCGCTCCCGGTGCCCGCGGGGCGGCAGGTGTTGCCAGGGCTGCACGTGCAGGTGGCCACCGAGCAGGGCTCCGCGCAGACGCCCTGCGGGTTGCCATTGATCTTCAGGCACTGCTGGTTGGTGCCGCACTCCGAATCCTGGAGGCACGGGTCGCCGACGTTGCGCGTGCCCGTCTTCTGCTGGACGCAGGCGTGGTCACACGAGCGGCAGGCGTAGTTGCCGCCACAGTCGTTGCTGGTGGCGCAGTCCGCGACGCACACGTCCCCGCCCTGGTCGGGCAGCGTCGTGCACGTATAGCCCTGGCGACAGTCGCCCGTCCCCGGACGGCAGTTCTTCAGACAGCGCTTGCCCACGGAGCCCACGGTCGCGCAGGTGGACCCGCCCGGGCAGTCCGCGTTGGCCACGCAGGACTCGGTGCAGTAGCCGTTCTTCCACGCCGGGAAGGCCGTGGTCTTGTCCGCGTCCGTGAGGCAGCGCGAGTCCGCCGCGCCGCACTGGCTGGCGCTGGTGCAGGGGTTGCCCACCTTCGTCCCCGTCCCGAAGGCCTCCGGCAGACAGGCGAACTGCGAGCCCGGCACCAGGCTGGACGCGCGGCACTGGTAGGGCGCGGGGCAGAAGCCCGGCGTCCCGTCCGGGCAGCCCTTGGAGCAGATCTTCAGCGTGGCGCCGCTGGTCGTGGACTGGGTGGTGACGCAGGTGAGCCCCGCGCCGCACGCGGTGGTGTCACACGGCGAGCCCACCGCGCCCGTCTGGGGGTAGTGCTTGCAGAGGGCGCCCTTGTCATAGGACGTCAGGGTGCGCCGCTGGATGCCACGGTCCAGCGAGAAGTACATCACCGCTTCCGTGTAGAAGTACGTGCTGCCCAGGCCCAGGCAGTGGCCCACCTCGCGCATCACCGCCGTCTGCAGGTCGATGAAGCCCGCCGGCGTGGGGCTGAGCGTGGTGAACTTGTAGCTCACGGCGTTGAGGAAGATGTCGCACTGGTAGACGTAGCCGCCGTGACGCAGGGGCACGGCCTCCGCCACGCTGTCGCCCGCGTTGAGCACGTCCTTGAACTCCGTGCTGTTCGGGTCGGTGACGAAGACCGCCGCGACGCTGAAGCCGTCCAGGCGGTCGTTCACGTCGGGGATGGGGACGATGGTGGAGCGGCCCTTGTAGGTGAAGGCGGGCCAGGCGCAGTCCACGTCCTGCCAGGCCTGGAAGGCCTTCTTCACCGCGTCTTCGACCAGGGACAAATCATTGTCCGCGGGCCGGCTGTTCCGCGCGTCCAGGTAGTACGGGAACGGGTCCTGGCTGTTGTTGAGCACCCACTGGTCCAGGAACTGGTAGTCCTCCTGCGACTGCGCGTGCGCTGTCGCGGCCAGCGCCAGCAGTCCAAGAAGGAAGACACTCCGCTGCAACCCACGATTCATCACCCGCACCTCGTCGCGTGACGTCCGCAGGGGGCACCGGCCTGGCACCCGGAACGTCACCGGGCGGACAGTCTACCCGTGAACGGCGCGGACCGTGGCATCCACCAGCGCTTCGGGCGTGGGGCGCTCCGCGACCGCGGCCACGGGGATGCCCAACTGGGTCAGCGCCGTCGCCGTGGTGGGGCCAATGGCCACCGCCTTCGCGGAGGCCAGCGGCTCGCGGCCCACGCCCTCCACGAAGGCCTCCGCGGTGCGCGGCGAGGCGAAGAGCACCACCTGCGGCGGCGCCTCGGAGAGCTGGGACAGCTCCCCGGGCTCGAGGGTGACGGGCGTGGAGCGGTAGGCCGTCACGCGCGTCACGCGCACGCCCAGGTCGCGCAAGCCGTCCTCCAGCTCGCGCCGCCCCTCCTCCGCCGACGGGAGGAGCACGTCGTCGTCCGGCCCCAGCACGTCGCGCAGCGCGATGAACAGGGCCGCGCCCGTGCCCTCGTTGGGTTCGGCCTCCACCTTCAGGCCGTAGCCCTCCAGGGCCCGCGCGGTGCGAGGCCCCACGGCGGCCAGCTTCACGCGAGACAGCCGATCCAACGTGCCCGCGAGCCGCAGGGCCTCCAGGAAGGCCTCCACCGCCGAAGGGCTGGCGAACACCACCCAGTGGTAGCGCTGCACGTGCTCGGCGGCGGACGCGAGCGGGCGCGGATCCTCCGGCGGGCGCAGCTCCAGCAAGGGCAGGCTGAGGACATCCGCGCCCTCGTCCTCCAGCAGGAAGCACAGCTCCTCGGCCCGCTCACGGGGGCGCGTCACCAATACTCGGATGCCATCCAGTCGCCGGTCCACGGGCCGGCACTCTAGGCGCGGGACGCGCCGTCGCGGCGGCCGAAATCGCGCAGGATGTCCCCGGCCCCGCGAGACAGCAGCTCGTCCGCGAGCGCCTCGCCCAGCCGCTCCGCCTCCGGGACGGGGCCCTTCACCTCGCCCCGCACGACGCGTGAACCGTCAGGCCGCCCCACCAATCCGCGCAGGTGCACCTGTCCCTCCACCACCGTGGCATGGCCGGCCAGGGGCACGGTGCAGCCGCCCTCCAGCTTCGCCAGGAAGGCGCGCTCGGCGCGCACGGCGCCGCGCGTGGTGAGGTCCTCCAGCGGTGCGAGCAGCGCGCGCACCTCCGCGTCCGCCTCCCGGCACTGGATGGCCAGCACGCCCTGCCCCACCGCCGGCAGGCTGTCCGCCACCGGCACCACCTGGGTGATGTGGTGGTCCAGGCCCAGGCGCTTGAGGCCCGCCGCGGCGAGCATCGCCCCGGCGAGCTTCAGCTCCCGCGTCCGCTGGAGGCGCGTCTGCACGTTGCCGCGCAGGGAGACGATCTCCAGGTCCGGGCGGCGCGCGCGCAGGATGCAGCTGCGGCGCAGCGAGGACGTGCCCACCTTCGCGCCTGGCGGGAGCAGCTCCAGCGTGTGGCCGTCCGGGCTGCAGAACGCGTCGCGGGGGTCCTCGCGCGTCGGCACCGCCGCGAGGATCAACCCCTCCGGGAACACCGACGTCATGTCCTTGAGGCTGTGCACCGCCACGTCCGCGCGGCCATCCAGCAGGGCCTGCTCAATCTCCTTCACGAACAGCCCCTTGCCGCCCACCGCGGACAGCGGCGCGGACAGGAAGCGGTCGCCCTCGGTGGTCATCTCCACCAGCGACACCTCCAGCCCGGGGTTGTGCTGGGTGAGCAGCGACGCCACGTGACGCGCCTGCCAGAGCGCCAGGGGGCTCTGCCGCGTCGCGATCCTCACGGCCTTCATCGTCGGCTCCCATGGGCCACCGCGTTGTTCAGCTCATTCGTCGAGGGCACGGACTCCAGCTCCGGAGCGATGGCGGCGGCCTCCGCTTCGGTGAGGCCGAACAGCTCCGCGGCGGCGCCGGCCAGGCGGTTGCCCTCGCCCTGGGGGCCCACGGCGCGCAGGCGCGCGGTGGGCTCATGCAGCAGCTTGTTCACGATGGCGCGTCCCATGGCTTCGATGCTCTTGCGTTGCTTGTCGGTGAGCCCGTCACCCAGGCCCTGCAGCGTGCGCTCCACCTCCGCGCGGGCGATGGCCTCCGCGCGCTGGCGCAGGCGGGCCAGCACGGGCATGCCGTCGCGCAGCGCGCGCTCGCGGGCGAAGCGCGCCACCTCCTGCGCCACCAGCCCGCCCGCCTTGTGCGCCTCTTCCGCGCGCGCGGCGGTGTTGTCCGCGACGAACTTCTGGATGTCGTCCACGTCGTACGCGTGCACCCAGTCCAGGGTGCCCACCGCCGGGTCGATGTCGCGCGGCACCGCGAGGTCCACCATGAACAGCGGCCGTCCCTTGCGCGCCTTGCCCAGCGCCCCCACGTTGTCGCGCGTGAAGAGCGGCACGGGCGACGCGGTGCTCGTCACCACCACGTCCGCGGACGCCAGCAGCGCGAAGAGCTCCTCGAAGGGCCGCGCGACGCCCCCCACCTCCGCCACCAGCGCCTCCGCGCGGGCCAGCGTGCGGTTGGTCACGATGAGCTTCCCGGCGCCCGCGTTCTTCAGGTGCCGCGCCGCCAGCTCGCCCATCTCCCCCGCGCCCACCACCAGCACCGTCTTGTCCTTGAGCCCGTCGAAGACCTTGCTCGCCAGCTGCACCGCCGCGGACGCCATGGACGTGGCCGCCCTCCCCACCGCCGTCTCCGTGCGAACGCGCTTGGCGCAGCCGAACGCCGCCGCGCACGCGCGCGTCAGCTCGCCGCGCACCGCGCCCGCGCCCTGGCCGCGCTCGAAGGCGTCCTTCACCTGGCCCAGGATCTGCGCCTCGCCCAGCACCATGGAGTCCAGGCTGGAGGCCACCCGGAAGAGGTGCACGAGCGCCGCCTCGCCCTGGTGTTCGTACAGGTGCTCCAGCGCCTCCGCCCCGCCCAGCGTGCGCAGCGTCTCCCGCGCGCGCTCCCGCGCCTGCTCCGCGCTGGGGGCCACCAGGTAGACCTCCACGCGGTTGCAGGTGGACACCCAGAGCGCCTCCACGGGCGCCTGCGCCAGCCGACGCAACACGTCCGTCTGCTGGGCTTCGGGCAATGCCAGCCGCTCCCGGACGCCCAGGGGCGCGGTGCGGTGGGACACGCCGATACAGATGAATTCCATGGCTACGGCATCCCCGGGCCAGCGGCGGACAGGTCGTAGGACGACAGGAAGGAGACCAACACCAGGCAGAAGCCGGCCATGGTGAGCAGCGCCACGCGCCGGCCGCGCCAGCCGGCGAAGATGCGGGCGTTGACGAGCGCGGCGAAGACGCCCCACGCGACGAACGTGGCCACGTGCTTGGCCTCCAGCGCCCACGTCAGGCCACGCGCTGTCGTGGTGAACAGCGCCCCGGTGGCCAGCGTGAGCGACAGCGCGATGAAGCCCCACACCACCAACCGCCGGTTGAGCGTGTCCAAAAACTCCAGCGAAGGCAGCCGCGAGAAGAGCAGCCCGAAGTGCTTCGTCTTCACCTGCCGCTCCATCAGCAGGTACATGACGCCCACCCCGGCGGCCACCCCGAACGCCGTCATGCCCAGGAGCGCGATGGTGACATGCACCGGCAGCAGCGGCTGGCGCATGGCGTCCGGCAGCGGCGCGGACCCTCCGTGCAGCAGCATGCCCACGAGCAGCACCGCCACCGCCAGCGGCGTGAGGAACGCGCCGATGACCGGCTTGCGGTAGCGCACATCCAGGGCCAGGAAGAGCGCCAGCAGCAGGAAGGCGAAGGTGGACATGCCCTGCGCGGGCCCCACCAGCCGGCCCCCCTGCGCGCCCAGCATCTCGATGAGGGCCACGCAGTGCATCAGCAGGCCGGTCCCCACCAGCACGCGGCCGGAGACGGCGAGCACCTGGGATTGGCGGACCAGGAAGGCGAGGTAGACGAGCGCGGCCAACCCGTAGGCGTGGCAGGCGAGCGAGACGAGCGTATGGCTCATGGCGGCAGGCTCATAACCCCGGCCGAGGAGACATTCAGTCCACCCTCAGCCCATTTTATTGAGAATGAAGGCCGCCAGCAGGTCGGTCTCCGAATTGGGCTTCCGCTCCGGGGCGGGCGCACCCACCTCCGCCACATAGCCCGGAACGACCTCGTAGGCGGAGTCCCCCACCAGGATGGAGTCGGCCATCTGTTCGGCCCCCAGCCGGGCGAGCTGTTCCTCCGTCTTCACCCGCGAGACCAGCTGGTGGGTGTCCTCCCCCGACACCAGCTGCACGACATGGACCGCGGGCGACAGCGGCCAGTCGCCCCCTCCCTCGGCGGCGACCACCAGGCGGCCTTCGCGCAGGTCTGCTTTGTCGGCCAGTGCCCACTCCTCGAGCTGGGCCTGGGACAGGAAGAGCTTCGTCACGGGTTCCATCCTACACCAGCATCCTGGCCGGAGGGCTGGTGAAATGGGGGTGCAACGCCCAGCGGGAATCCGCATCCGTTTCCTCGAAACGGCCCGGGTTCCATGCTCTGGAATCCCCTTGTAGTGGGCGCGGGACCCCGGCATGAGCCCCGCTGAAGCAGAAACACCAAGGAGACGAAATGGCTGGCGACGTGATCAACATCGGAGATTCGGATTTCGAGCAGCAGGTGCTGGCCTCGCAGGAGCCCGTGCTCGTGGACTTCTGGGCCACCTGGTGCGCCCCCTGCCGGGCCATCGCCCCCTCCGTCGAGGCGCTGTCCACGCAGTACAAGGGCCAGGTGCGCTTCGCGAAGCTCAACATCGACGACAACCAGGACACGCCCCAGAAGTACGGCATCCGCTCCATCCCCACCCTGCTGCTCTTCAAGGGCGGCAAGGTCGTGGAGCAGATCGTCGGGGCCGTGCCGAAGTCGCGCATCGAAGACGCGGTCAAGAAGGCGCTCTAGTCTCCAGCGCCCCCGGTGACGGCCCGCCCAACCGCGGGCCCCGTCCCCCCACGTCCCCTCCCACGGATGACGCGCCTGGTCTTCAACCGCCAGGATTCGCGCTCGGTGAGAGGGGACGCTTCGCTTGATGCTCCCCAACCAGACACCCGGCCGTGACACCCCCCGCGTTCGATATGTCTGTAGAAAGACAACTCACCGCGACGGTAAGGGCTTTCACGTACCGGGTACTGGAAGCCCCCCGAGGGAGACGTTTCTCTCCGCTTGAGACAAACGCCTTGCTGGTCCGGATGGACGATCCTCCCGTCATGTTTTGTTCAACAGCCATTGAAATTGCATTACGAGTCAAACACGACCCCAATATGTCTTGTTGACAGAGTTCGCCACACCAGACAGAAGTCGCGAGTACACGCCTGTCTTGATTGGCGAGTTTCAATAGGAGTTTTCATGGCACGCCTTCGCAAAGAATTGACCTCGCAAGCGCCGCTGACCCCTGCCCTGACGTCTTGGGCGGAGGCATTGGGCGACGCCATCGGCCGCGGCATGCTGCGCGCGCTGAACACGGGGATGCCGGGAATGGGAAGTGTGACGCCGTCGCCGGGCAATGGCTCGATGATGGCGGGCCGCCGCCGGGGACGTCCCCCCAAGACGGTGGCGGGCGGCCCGGTGCCCATGGACCGCCGCTGCACCGTGAATGGCTGCACCCGGGAGCAGCGCTCCAAGGGCCTGTGCTCCGCGCACTACCAGGCCGAGCGCCGCCGGCAGATCGCCACCGGCAAGCCGGCCTGAGCAGGCCTCCGGAGGCCTACTCGCCGCGCCAGGGGTCTCCGGGCGTGGTGGCCTTGAGCAGCTCCCAGGCCGCCATCACGTCGATGACCCGCTCCAGCTCATTGGGCAGGGAGCGGGCGCGCTGGGATTTGAGATAGTCCTCCGTGAAAGCACGCAGACGCATGCCCAGGAAGAGCCGGGCGAGCGCCACCTCCGTCTGTCCGGAGAAGTCCAGGAAGCGCAGGGCGAACCCGCTGCGGCCCTCCTCCTCCGGGCCGCGCTCCTCGCGGACGATCTCCGCGCGAGCCTCCACGGGGGCCGCCCCTTCCTCCAGCGCGAAGCGCGTGCGCACCACCGTGCCCATGGGCAGGAAGAAGGTGCTCGCCAGGAACGCGCCGCTGACGCTCACGTTGATGGACATCAGGTTGGCGGAGAAGCGCCGGCCCCCTGCCCCATCATCCACCCAGAGGTCGAAGTGCGTGGCCAGCTGCGCGCGCGGGAAGTGCCGGTGCTCCGGCTCCCCCTGATTCATCTCAATGCGCGGGGCCACGCCCGGCAACGGCGCGGCGCGCGGGACGCCCACCGGAGGCACGAACGGGCGGGGGGCCTCCACGCCCTCCGGCCCACGAACGCCCGTGCCGGCCTTCACCCCAGTCGCGCCCTTCCTCTGAACCACCATCGGAGCCTCCGGCCGTCAGAACATGTGACGGCGCATGCTGATGTTCACCAGCAGCCCGATGCACAACATCACCGACAGCATCGAGGAGCCGCCATAGCTCATGAGGGGCAGCGTGATGCCCGTCACTGGCAACAGGCCAATGACCATGCCGATGTTTTCGAACACCTGCCAGAAAAGTGTGGCCACCACCCCCACCGCGACGAACGCTCCAAAACGGTCTCGCGCGTTGAAGCCCACGCCCAGTCCGAGAATGAAGATGCCACCGTAGAGCAGGAGCAATAGGAGACAGGAGAAGAAGCCGTGCTCCTCGGCCCACACGGAAAAGATGAAGTCCGTGTGCTGTTCCGGCAGGAAGCGCAGACCTGTCTGGGTTCCCTCACGCCAGCCCTTGCCGGTGAGCCCTCCGCTGCCCACGGCGATCTTCGACTGGGCGGCGTGGTAGCCGCTGCCGCGGAGATCCGCTTCGGGGTCCAACCATCCAGAGATGCGCTGGCTCTGGTGCTTCTTGAGGAAGTGGCGCACGACGGTGGAGCGCGGCTCGGGCATCTCCCGCACGTAGTCGTTCCAGATGATGAGACCGCCCACCAGCACCCCGGCCACCAGCACCCCGGCCAGCTGCCAGCGCACCTTGCCGAAGAGGATGACGGTGCCGGCGGACAGGAAGATCATCAGCGCGGTGCCCAGGTCCGGCTGCACCAGCACCAGGAGGAAGGGCACCATCACCACCAGCACCGGCTTCCACAGCCGGACCAGCCCATAGGACGGTTGGTTGGGCTGGAAGTCGTCGTGGTAGACCTTGGCGAGCATCAGGACGACGCCAATCTTCATGAACTCCGCGGGCTGCAGGCGGAACGGGCCAATGACGAACCAGCTCTCCGCGCCCTTCGCCGTGTGCCCCACCAGCCGCAAGGCCAGCAGCGCCAGGATGTTGAGCACGTAGACGGGGAAGGCCATCCGCTGGATCCACCGGTAGTCCACCAGGCAGACCATCAGCACCGCGCCCAGGCCCACGGCCAGGTAGAGCGCCTGGCTGGTCCACACCGGCGCCATGGGGGGCCGGGACGCGGACGCCAGGTTCCAGATGCCCAGCGCGCACACGCCCAGCACGCACACGATGAGCCCCCACGGCACGTGGGGCATCATCCGGCGCTCAATCCGCAGTTGCACTGTCGTCTCCGGTTTCCGAGGGCGGCTGGATGGGTTCGCCCGGCAGGTTCACCTTGGGCGGAGGCACCACGGCGCGCGTGAGCGCGGCCTGGTCCAGGCTGGGCTCGGGCGGCAGTGACGGGGTGTAGGGCTGGTTGGCGCGGGGCGGCGGGGACGTGGCGTCCTGCGCCTTCAGCTCGAAGTACTTCTTCATCACCGCCAGCGCCGTGGGGGCCGCGTCCACGCCGCCGTGGCCGCCGTGCTCGTTGAGCACCACCACCGCCAGCTCCGGCTTGTCCGCGGGCGCGAACCCGGCGAACCACGCATGGTCGCGCTCGAAGTAGCTCATCTGGTTCGTCTTCAGCCGCACCGTGCCGATGCGCGCCACCTGCGCGGTGCCCGTCTTCGCCGCCACCAGCATGTCCGGGGGCAGGCCCGACTTGAGCTTGGCGCGGTACGCGGTGCCGCCGGGCTCCTGCGCGACCGCCTCCAGCCCCTCCACGATGGCCTTCAGGTGCGCGGGGTTGATCTCCACCTTGGACACCACCTCCGGCTTGAACTCCTCCATCACCTGCCCATCCAGGTTCTCCAGCCGCTGCACCAGCTGCGGCTTGTAGAGCGTCCCGCCGTTGGCGACGGCCGCGTACACCAGCGCCATCTGCAGGGGCGTCGCGTTGTCGTCGCCCTGCCCGATGGCGCTGTTGAGCGCCATGCCCTTGGTGTATCCGCCAGGAGAGGCTTTGTCGTGGTACGCGCTGGACGGCATGATGCCCGGCACCTCCGCCACCACCGAGATGCCGGTGGGGCGGCCCAGGCCCAGCGACTTGCCCATCTCCGCGATGGGGTCCAGGCCGATGGTGTCCGCCACCTTGTAGAACCACGAATCACACGACGCCTTCATCGCGCCCCGGCCGTCCAGGGGACCGTGGCCGCTGTCCTTGTGGCAACGCCAGACACGCGCGCCCAGCCGGTAGCCGCCGGAGCAGTTCACCACCGTCTCCGGGCGGAACAGGCCGGACTTGAAGGCAGCCAGCTGGGTGATGACCTTGAAGGTGGAGCCGGGGCTGTAGTGCTCGGCCGCCACGCGGTTGATCATCGGGTGGAGGGGGTCCCGGGCCAGCGTGGACATCTGCGCGGGCGTCACACGGCCGGTGAGCAGGTTGGGGTCGAAGCCGGGCCGGGACACCAGCGCCTTGATGAAGCCGGTGTTCACGTCGATGGCCACCACCGCGCCCGTGACGCCCGGGAACGCGCGCTCCGCCTCCTCCTGCAAGCGCATGTCGAGGGAGAGCACCAGGTTGCTGCCAGCCGTGGGAGGAATGACCGCGTTCTCCCCCAGCTTGTCGTTGAGTTCTTCAATCGTCTGGCCGCGCGCGTTCACCACTTCCTTGCGCACGCCGTCCTGGCCGCGCAGCTTGGATTCGAAGTAGCGCTCCAGGCCGCGCCGGCCGATGTAGTCGCCCAGCGCGTACTTCGCGCCGTCCCCATTGAGGCGCTCCAGCTCCTCCATGGTGATTTCATTCATGTAGCCCAGCACGTGCGACAGCACCGTGTCCGCGCGGTAGTTGCGGTGCGGCACGGGCACCACCTCCACGCCGTCCAGGATGTCGCGCCGGGCGTTGAGCCGGTCGTACTCGTCGCGGGTCAGGTCCACGCGCACCGGGACCGGCTGGAAGGGCGCGTTGCGGCGGCTGGCGCGCACCAGGTCCTCAATCTTCTTGCGCTGCTCGGGGTCCCACTGGAGCAGCTCCCCCAGGCGGGGAATCACCTGATCGAAGCAGTCCGTGCAGAAGGCGGGCGTGACGAAGGCGTCGAAGGAGGGGCGGCTGTCCACCAGGATGGTGCCGCGCGCGTCCTTGATGACGCCCCGGTCCGCGCGCAGGCGCACCTCCTTCACGAAGTTCGCCACGCTCTTGGCGGCGTACTCCTCGTGGCGGATGAGCTGGAGCCGGTACAGCTGGATGGCCAGCGCCACCATGCCCAGCGACATGGCCAGGCCCAGCCACAGGAAGCGGCGCTTGAGGTCCCGGCCCGGGGTGGTGTTGCCAATGGTCGGAGGCGTCAACGGAGCAACCCCGCCGGACGCTCCTGCGCGACCTCGAAGCGCTTGAACAGCGGGAAGAGCACCAGCGCCGCCGCGCCCGTGAGGGCCAGCTGCACCGGCATGCCGGAGAGCAGCGGCGCGGTGGAGCCCTCCTTCACCGTGAGCCAGGTGAAGAACGTGGACAGCAGGCCGTGCCCCAGGTCCGCGCCCATGGCGAACAGCGCGAAGGCCACCGGGCCGCGCACGTCCACGAAGGACGCCACCAGCCGGCCCACCAGGAAGGTGAACACCGCCAGGAACGTGAACAGGCCGGTGGGCTGGCCGCTCATCAGGTCCAGCAGATAGCCCACCGCGAAGGCGGAACAGGCGCCCTCCGTGAGGCTTGCCCGGAGCGCGAGGAAGGCCACCAGCACCACCGTGACGTCCACGCGCCCCAGCACCAGCCCCACCTGCTGGACGAACACCGACTCCAGCGTGAGCAACACCAGCGCCAGGATGACTGTCACCAGGAACTTCATTTCTGCGCGCCTTCCGCCGAGGCCCCGCCGGAGGCCATCGCACTGTAGGGGCTGCCCACGACGAGCACCTCCTCCAACCGGCTGGTGTCCACCGCCGGCTGGATGTCCGCGCCCTGGAACATGCCGTGCTCCTTCTTCTCCAGCTGCGTCACCCGCCCCACGACCAGCCCCGGCGGATAGATGCCGTCCGTGCCGGAGGTGATGATGAGGTCGCCGTCCTCCACGTCCTCCGTGCGCAGCATGTTCTCCAGGTTCAGGGGGCCGTTGCCCGCGCCCGCCGCGGTGCCGCGCGCCCGCGAGCGCTGCACCCGCACCGCCACCCGGCTCTGCGGATCCGTCACCAGCGCCACGTCCGCGTACCCGCCCGTGGAGCGGATGACCTGCCCGACGATGCCGTCCGGCGTCACCACCGACATGCCCCGGAACACCCCGTCCTTCTCCCCGCTGCTGATCCGCACCGACAGGAGCTTGGCCACCGGGTTCACGCCCACCACCCGCGCCGGGATCTCCGCGCCCGGGGAGGCCTCCGCGTACGCCAGCAGCTTGCGCAGGCGCCCGTTCTCCGAGCGCGTCTCCCCCAGGGCCTGCACCGTCGCCCGGAGCTGCAGGTTCTCCAGCCGCAGCGCGTCATTGTCCTGACGGACGCCGCGCAGGTCCAGGTAGTTGCGCACCGCGGCCACGGCGCCATCGATGCCGGCGGTGAGCCCCTGCTGCACGGGGGCCGTGAGGGCGATGACGCCCCGGTCGACGAAGTTCGGATCGCGCCCTCGCCGGCCGCCCAGCAGGAAGGCACCCAGGGGGTACAAGAGGAGGGCGGTCACGAGGAGGAAGCGGCGGTACCGCTTGAGGAGAGACAGCACGGACGGGGGCTTTCCCGGGGTGGGCGAGGACGGCGGTTGAAGGGGGGAAGGGGCGGGCTAAGCTCTCTGAATCGCTTGCATTTTCCGGTCTGTTGTCCTAGGCAGTCAAGGCCCGGATGAGGGGGTGTTGACACTGATGCATCCCCACCGGCCGGGCTACCAACAACACGGCGCCGCGAGACCTTCCGCAAGGTGAATCGCGGGCGCTTCCGACCGTGAAGTGACCACAATGGACGGTTTGAATCCCCGGAAGGTCTTCTCCCTCCTGTTCATCATCGGCATCGCCGTGGTGTTCACGCTCCAGTTCGGCCCGGGCAGCAACGGGTTCGGCTCTGGCGGTGGTGGCCAGGCGCCCGGCACCGGCGCGGCGGCGACCGTGAACGGGAAGGAGATCCCCCTGCGCGACTTCAGCATGGCCTGGTCGCGGCAGATGAACTTCCTGCGCTCGCAGGGCAACCCCATCCCGGAGTCGGTGGCCCGCCAGTTCGGCCTGGACAAGCAGGTGCTCGACCGCCTGGTGAACGCGGAGCTGCTCGCCCAGTCGGCGGAGCGCCACGGCATCACGCCGTCGGATGAGGAGCTGCGCAAGCTCATCCACGAGAACACGGACTTCCACTCCAAGGAGGGGGCGTTCGACTTCGCCCGCTACCAGCAGGTGCTGCGCGACTTCTACCGCCGCACGCCGCAGGAGTACGAGCAGGAGCTGCGGCGCCAGATGGCCGCCCAGAAGATGCTGGACGTGGTGCGCACGGGGGCGGTGGTGTCGGACGACGAGGTCCGCGCCCGCTACGAGAAGGAAGGCAACCAGGCGAAGCTGGTGTTCGCCCGCTTCCTGCCCACGATGTACGCGGACAAGGTCCCGGCGCCCACGGCCGCGCAGCTGGCGGCGTTCCAGAAGGCGCACGAGAAGGAGATCGCCGACTATTACGCGGCGAACAGCTTCGTCTACAACGTGCCGGAGCGGATCCGCGCCCGGCAGATCCTCGTGCAGGTGGCCCCGGACGCGACGGCCGAGCAGAAGGCCCAGGCGAAGGCGAAGGCCGAGGCGCTGCGCAAGGAGCTGGAGGGCGGCAAGGACTTCGCCACGCTGGCGAAGGCGAGCAGCGACGACACCGCCACCAAGGCCAAGGGCGGCGAGCTGGGCTGGGTGGAGCGCACCACGTGGGATCCGGCGCTGGCCAACGCGGCGTTCGCGCTCAAGGCCGGGGAAGTGACGCAGCCGGTGGAGTCCCCGCTGGGCCTGCACCTGGTGAAGGTGGAGGAGAAGAAGGACGCCCAGAACAAGAAGCTGGAGGACGTGAAGGGCGAGATCGCCACCACCCTCTACAAGCAGGACCAGGCGAAGGGCCTGGCGAAGGCGGAGGCCGCCAAGGCGCTGGCGGCGGCCAAGGCTGGCAAGTCGCTGAAGGAGCAGTTCCCGGTGGCCCCCGGCCAGCAGCCGGCGCTGCTGCGCTTCGAGGCGGAGACGAAGCCGGAGGCGGTGGAGACGGACAGCTTCACCGCGGCGGGTGACTCCGTGCCGCACCTGGGCCCGGCGCCGGAGCTGGTGAAGGCCACCTTCGGAGCCTCCGGCCCGGTGGTGCTGGACGAGGTCTTCACCGTGGGCGAGGCGAACGTCGTCGCGCAGGTGGTGGAGCGCGAGAAGCCGGACACCGCGGGCTTCGACAAGCGCAAGGAGGAGCTGCGCAGCCAGGCGCGTCAGGCCAAGCAGATCGAGCTGACGGAGTCCTTCCTCAAGTCGCTCAAGAAGACCGGCAACGTCGTCACCAACACCGAGGCCATCGACTCGGTGCTGGGCTCCGCGGGGTAGTCAGCCTTCGGAGCGGGCGTAGGGGACCTCTCGCGGGGTCCCCTCCCCCGTGGGGGCTTCGGCCACGGCGATCCGGTCGCGCCCCCGGCCCTTGGCCGCGTACATGGCGAAGTCCGCCGCGCGGATGAGGTCCACGGACGTCGTGGCGTGCCCCGGGAAGGACGCCACCCCGACGCTCGCGGTGAGCGCCACGTCCAGCCCCTGCTCGCGCAGGAAGCGCTGGCCGCGGAACGCCTCGCAGATGCGCTGGGCGATGACCTGGGCACCCTCGGTGTCCGTTTCAATCAGCATCACCGCGAACTCGTCGCCGCCGTAGCGGAAGACGGCGTCCAGGTTGTGGCGCCCCAGGCTGATGAGCAGGTCGCCCACCTCCTTGAGCGTCGCGCTGCCCACCAGGTGCCCGTGCCGGTCGTTGATGGACTTGAAGTGGTCCAGGTCCAGGAACACGAGCGACAGCGGGTGCCGGAAGCGCGCCGAGCGCTTCACCTCCTGCTCCAGCTGCGCGCGCAGGTGCCGCGCGTTGAAGCAGCCGGTGTGCTCGTCGGTGATGGTGAGCTCCTGCACGCGGCGGAAGTTGCGCGCGTTCTCGATGGCGATGGCCGCGTAGTCCGCGATGGCCGTGAGGGTGGTGAGGTCCTCGGGCGTGAAGGTGGGCTCGGTGGGGCCGTTGACCAGCTCGATCACCCCCAGGACGCGCTCGCGCGCCACCAGGGGGACGGCGAGCAGTGAGCGGGTGTGGAAGGCGGAGGCCTCGTCGAAGCGGGGCGCGAAGCTGGGGTCGCCGCCCACGTCGTGGACGAGCCGCGCGGTGCCGGAGGCGAACACCGCCCCGGCGATGCCCTCCCCCGGGTTGAGCTGGAGGGCCTTGAGCGCCTCGGCGCCCTCGCCCACGGCGATCTCGAAGTAGAGCTTTCCGCTGCGCTCATCCTGCAGGATGAGCGACCAGTTGCGCGGCTTGAGCAGCGCGCTGACCTTCTGCATCACGAGCGCGAGCACTTCGCGCAGCTCCAGCGTGGAGGTCAGCGCCTTGGCCATCTCGTTGTAGGCGGCCAGCTGCTCCACTGTCCGCTTCATGGCCGACAGGAGGTCCGCGGGGTTCATCGAGGTGCCCTCTGGAGCGCAAGTCTGCTAAGGCCCGCGAGCGCGTCAAACCCGCACTCGCCCATGGATCCAACCGCTCACTTCGTTCTCGCCTCCGCCTCGCCCCGGCGCAAGGATTTATTGGCCCAACTGGGCCTGCGTTTCACCGTGGCGGCCGCGGATATCGATGAAACGCCGTTCGCCGGAGAAATTGCGCGGAACTACGTCCACCGACTGGCCGTGGAGAAGGCCCGCACGGTGGCCACCCGACACCCGGACGCCTGGGTGCTGGCCGCGGACACCACGGTGGCCCTGGGGTCGGAGCTGCTGGGCAAGCCCCAGGACGCGGCCGAGGCGCGAAGGATGCTCGCCCTGCTGTCCGGACAGGCGCACGAGGTCTTCACCGGCATCGCGGTCGCAGGCCGGGCCCAGGCCTCCCAGGTCGTGCGCACGCAGGTGACGTTCCGCGCGCTCTCCCCGGAGGAGATCGCCTGGTACGCGGACACCGGCGAGCCCCTGGACAAGGCGGGCGCCTACGCCATCCAGGGCAAGGGCGGCTTCCTGGTGGCGGGCATCGACGGCAGTCCCTCGAACGTGGTGGGCCTGCCGCTGGCCGAGACGCTGGCCCTGCTCGCCCAGGTGGGGATGCCGCTGCCCTGGAGCGGGGGCACGCGGTGAACCCCTCCGTGGCGGACCAGCTGGCGCGGGTGCGTGAGCGCGTGGCGAAGGCCTGCGCGAGCGCGGGGCGGCCGGAGTCGTCGGTGACGCTGGTGGCGGTGTCCAAGCTCAAGCCCGCGGCGCTCATCCGCGAGGCGTACGCCGCGGGGCAGCGCGACTTCGGGGAGAACTACGCCCAGGAGCTGCGCGACAAGGCCGTGGAGCTGGCGGACCTGGACGGCCTGCGCTGGCACGCCATTGGCGCGCTGCAGACGAACAAGGTGAAGTACGTGGCCCGCGTCGCGCACGCCTTCCACGCGCTGGAGCGGCTGGACGTCGCCACCGAGCTGTCGAAGCGGCGCGCGGGGATGGCCCCCCTGCCCTGCTACGTGGAGCTGAACCTGGGCGGCGAGGACACCAAGCACGGCCTCGCGCCGGAGGCGCTGCCCGGATTCCTCGCCCAGGTGCGCGCGCTGCCGAACCTCCAGCTGGTGGGCCTGATGGCGCTGCCACCGCCGACGGATGACGTGGCGAGGATGCGCGAGGGCTTCGCCCGCCTGCGTGAGCTTGCCCGGACGCACGCGCTGAGCGCGCTCTCCATGGGCACCACGCACGACTTCGAGCAGGCCATCCTGGAGGGTGCCACCGTCGTGCGCGTGGGGACCGCCATCTTCGGCGATCGCGCGTGAACGGCAATCCGCCGGGGGCTCACAGCTCCCGGAATCGGATCCGCCCCTCCTGGTTGACGCTGACCCGGTACTCGCAACCACAGTAGTTGCAGCGCAGCTCGTCCCCGTCGGTGAACGTGTCATCCACGGGGTTGTTGGCGTTGCAGCCGGGGCAGTCGAACTCCTTGAACACGCGGGTGCCGCTCGCCGCGCCGGCATCCTTCGCGAAGTCGTCGTCGTCGAATTGGAAGTCGTTGGACATGGACGCGACGCTAGCACCGGAGAGGCGCCCGGGTGTGCCCTGGCAGGGCATGCGGGCGGGCGCGGCCGACTGTCCTCCATTTGTCAGCGGAGGGTGCTCCCGGGTACCCCTGCGTGCCTGTCCCGCGCGGCGGAGCACGGACGCGCCTGGAGGGCCGGCGGCCGTACGACTTTGAATGCCGGTGCCCGGCGGTCCGTCCCGGAAATGTCCGGTGGTGGGGGCGGTTGCGCAGCGCGGTTGGATTGGGCGGACCGGCCACCTAACTTGCAGCCAAGGGAGCACACCCGATGCGCAGTCTGTCCAGGTGGGGGTTCACGGCGGCGATGGTGGGACTCATGGGGTCCGCCCTGGCGCATGCCCAGGAGCCCTCCGGCGCGGCCTTCGCCCCGGGTGAGCAGGCCCAGTACCGGGTGCGCTACCTGGGGCTGACGGCGGGCACCGCGACGGTGACCGTGGGCGCGCCCATGATGCAGTGGGGTCAGAGCGTGTGGCCCATCGTGTCGCTGGCGAAGTCCGACGACATGGTCGGCGTCTACCCCATCAAGAGCCGCTTCGTGACGTACTGGGACGCGGGCGCCCAGCGGGTGACGGGCAGCGACCTGCATTCGGAGGAGAACCGCAAGCGCCGCCGCCAGCGCATCCAGCTCACGGCGGACGGCCGGAGCGCCAAGGTCATCAAGCAGAAGGAGAGCGACGCGCCGCGCGAGTCGGACCACGCGCTCCCCGAGGGCACGCTCGATGTCGCGGGCGCGACGTTCATGCTGCGCGGACAGGAGCTGGTGGTGGGCCGCAGCTATGCGTACCCGGTGTTCACCGGCAGCAAGCAGTTCACCATGCGCGCCACCGTGGAGGGCCGGGAGACGCTGACCACTCCTGCGGGCGCGCGCGACACGTTCCGCGTGCGCGTTCACACTGAATTCGAGGGCAGCCTGGCCTCCAACCGCGACATGGTCGCGTACCTCAGCGCGGACAAGCACCACGTCCCGGTTCGCATCGAAGCGGACCTCGCGCTGGGCACGGTGGTGGCGGAGCTGACGGACTACAAGCCGGGCCGCGTGGTGACGGTGGCCCGGGCGGACAACACGGACGACTGAAGCGTCGTCCTCCCATCAGGGAAGGCAGGGGGCATGGGCGTGGGATGGGCATGGGCATGGGCAGTGGCGGCGGTGCTTTCCGCCGCGCCGGGTGGTGTGCAGGTGGTGTCTCCGTTGGTGAAGGTGCGGCCGGACGCGACGCCGAAGGGCGCGAAGGAGGCCCACCTCAGCGCGGCGAAGGGCGAGTGCGAGGGCACGCAGCTGGTGCTTCCGCACGGCGTGACGCGGGTGACGCTGGAGCCCCGGGTCCTCAAGGGGCCGGGCAGGCCGCTCACCGTGGACGCGTGGCGGGAGGCCTACCTGGACGTGAAGACGCCGTCCAACGGCGAGGGCCAGAAGGGCCCCTGGCCCGACGCGCTCGTGCCCCTGTCCGCGCCCGCCAATCCCAAGCTCCCCACCGTCCTCTACGTGGAGGTGTGCGTCCCCCGGAACCAGGCCGCCGGCACCTACCGCGGCAGCCTGAGCGCGAAGGCGGACGGCAAGGAGCTGCCGGCGGTGCCCTTCACCGTGGAGGTGCAGCCGTTCGAGATTCCGGCGACGTCCTCGCTGCCCAACAGCTTCGGCATCTCTCTCTACAGCATCGCGAAGGGGCACGGCATCGCCGCCGACTCACCGGAGGCGAAGGCGCTGCTGCGCGCGTACGGCAAGGCCTTGCTGGAGCACCGCGTGAGCGCGCACGGCATGGGTATGGACCCGCCTCCGGTGAAGTTCCAGGACGGCCGCGCGGTGCTGGACTGGAAGGCGTACGACGCGGAGATGGCGCCCTTCCTGGATGGCAGCCTGCTGCCCTCCGGCGCGCGCTTCACGACGAGCGACGTGCGCGACAACAAGAAGGCCCTCACGGACGCGGAGAAGTCCGCGTACTACCGCGCCTTCCAGCAGCACTTCGAGGACAAGGGCTGGAAGGCGCAGCTCTTCTTCTACGCCAAGGACGAGCCCAAGCCCGAGGACGTGCCGCTCGTGAGGGCGCAGTCCAAGCGCGTGCGCGAAGCGGAGGCCCACATCCCCGTGCTCGTCACCACGCCGCTGGACGCGGCGCTCCAGGGTTCGGCGGACATCCTCGCGCCCACGCTCAACTGCTTCTACCCGCGACCGGGCCCGCAGACGTGCCGCACGGTGGCGAACACCGCGACCGTGCGCTCACGCCTGGCCCCGCGCACGAAGGTGTGGTGGTACCAGAGCTGCAACTCGCATGGCTGCACGGGCGGCCCCCCCGAGGACAAGGCGCAGGACACCGCGTACAGCGGCTGGGCCTCGTACATGGTGGACCACCCCGCCCCGCTCAACCGGGCCATGGGCGTGCTGGCCTACTCCAGCGGCGTGGACGGCGAGCTCTATTACGACACCGTCTTCGCCTACAACACGAAGAAGGATGTCTGGACGGACGTCTTCGAGTTCGGCGGCAACGGGGACGGCACGCTCTTCTACCCGGGCACTCCCGCGAAGCTGGGCGGCGTGGAGCACCAGCCGGTGGTGACGCTGCGGCTCAAACAGATCCGCGACGGCCTGGAGGACTACGAATACCTGCACCTGCTGGCGGCGCTGGGGGACAGCGGTTTCGCGCGGTCCGCGGCGAAGCGGCTGGCCCGGTCCGGCTATGAAATCACCCGGGACCCAGCGGAGTGGGAAGCCGTGCGCCAGGAGGTGACCGAGCGCATCGTGAAGCGATGGTCGGCTGAACAAGCGAAGCGCTCCGGACGTCGGACTTCCGGGGGTACCCCGTAGTCACTCCCCCCTGGGAGGAAGCAGAATGAGCTCCATGCGCACCCTCGTCGCGGCCTGTCTCGCGTTCAGCGCCGTCAGCGCCACCCCGGGTCAGGCCCAGCAGGCCCAGCCCTTCACCCTCCCCTCCGCCCTGCGCCCAGGCGCGGGCGCCGTGGAGGCCAACCCTGACGCGGGGAGCTCCTCCAACCCGGAGTCGAACACCGGGGACGCGGCGTCGGCCGCGTCCGCCAACGAGCCTGTCGTCGCGGTGCAGCCCTGTGAGCGGGGCCTGCCCGCGCTGCGCACGCCTCTGGCCTTCAAGCCTGGAGAGCTGCTCGAGTTCGACCTGGACGCCATGGGCGCCAAGGCGGGCAAGCTCACCATGCGCGTGCAGCGGCCCGTGAGCGGCACGCTGCCGGTGCTGGTGGAGGCGCAGACCAACACGCTCTTCTCCAAGGTGCGCCGGGTGCGCGGCAGCGCGACCAGCTACCTGCACCCCAAGACGCTGCGCCCGTCGCGCTACGCCGAGGAGGCGGTGGAGAACGAGCAGCGCCGCAAGGTGGACGTCGTCTTCGGCGCGCAGGACAAGAGCGTCAAGGTGGACTACCAGGTCAGCGACAAGCCCCGCGGCCACTACGACTACACGTTCGACAAGGACGGCCTGGACGTCGCCGGCGCCATCTACCTCATCCGCCAGCTCCCCCTGAAGAAGGACCTGCCCGTGTGCTTCGACGTGTACGGCATCCGCCGCATGTGGCGGATGACGGCCACCGTGGTGGAGCGCGAGCACGTGTCCCTGCCCCTGGGCGAGTTCGACGCGTGGCACCTGGCCGGCACCGCCGTGCGCCTGGACCGGCCGTCGCAGACGCGCGACGTGCACGTGTGGATCACCGACGACGACCGCCGCCTGCCCCTGGCCGCCGTGGGCGCCATCGATCTGGGCGCGGTGCGCCTCACCCTCTCCGGTGTGAAACGCCCCGGAGAAAAACCCCTGGAGAGCCAGGGCAAGGAAGATCTCAAGTGGTGACGCGGGGTTGAAGCCCCACCCCCCAGCCCGCCTCCTCCGGGAGCGCGGGCTTTTCCTTGCCATCCAAATGAGAGTGGTTTGCAAAGTCAAAACCCCGGGCGTAGGGTGCGCGCCGCTCGATGCGTCCCCAACTCCTGAGTCCTCTCCTGACGTTGCTGTGTGCCCCCCTGTTCCTGCTGCCGCTGGTGGCCCGCGCGGAGGCCCCGCGAAGGGCCGACGAGAATCGCGGACGCCGGACGCGCTTCCTTGATGACGGCCGAGTCGGGGAGGACGAGAAGACGGACACCGTCCTCACGGTGGGCAGCAAGCCGAAGCTCGACCTGGACATCAATGCCTACGCGGACCTCCAGTTCGCGTACTTCAACTACGGGGAGAACCAGAACCGGGCGAACGGGTCCCAGAAGGACTCGCGGCTGGCGTTCGACACGACGCGCCTGTCGCTGGAGCTGGAGGCGGGGCTCCCGGAGTACGGCCTCGAGGCCGAGTTCGAGGTGGAGTTCGAACACGGCGGCACCGGCGCGGCGATGGAGCTCGAGTACGAGGAGTTCG
The DNA here is from genome assembly GCF_009909145.1 of Corallococcus silvisoli. NCBI lineage: Bacteria > Pseudomonadati > Myxococcota > Myxococcia > Myxococcales > Myxococcaceae > Corallococcus > Corallococcus silvisoli. The sequence goes on along the minus strand of NZ_JAAAPJ010000008.1, from coordinate 81,858 downwards.
GCGAGTTCGACACCGACGTGGAGAAGGCCGGCGAAGCGATGGTGGAGGAGCTGTACCTGACGAAGAAGCTGGGCCGACAGGTGGAGGTGTCGGTGGGCCGCTTCTACGTCGCGGTGGGCACGCTCTTCTCGGACTACCGCCCCACGGACTACCTGGGCACCACCCGCTCCGAGGCGGAGACGCGGATCATCCCCAACACGTGGAACGACATGGGGATGCAGGTGCGGTGGGACATCCCCTGGGGTGTGCGGCTCACCGGGCAGGTGGTGAACGGGCTGGACTCCACGGGGTTCAATTCGCAGACGTGGGTGGCCACGGGCCTGCAGAAGCGCTTCGAGTTGGTGCGCGCCTCCGACCTGGCGGCGGTGCTGCGCGCGGACGTGCGGCGCTTCGAGGGGTTCACCTTCGGCGTGTCCGCCTACTACGGCGGCACCACGCGCAACCGGCCGAAGCCGGACCTGCTCAAGCAGTGTGATGACGCGAACCCCAACGTGGTGGCGCCGTGCGGGTACGTGAACGCGCCGCTGTTCATCGCGGACGCGCACCTGTCGGTGAAGCGGGGCCGCTGGCGGGCGCACGCGATGGTGATGTACGGCCACCTGGGCAACGCCGCGGCGGTGTCCGCGCGCAACGCGCGCCTGTCCAACCTGCTCAACGTGCTGCGCACGCCGGTGTCCGACAACGCGCTCTCCGCCTGGGGCGAGCTGGGCTACGACATCGCGCCCTCGCTGGGACTCAACGGGAACCACCGGCTGGAGCCGTACGTCCGCGTGGACTTCATGGACTCCCAGTTCAAGCCCCGCGCGGACCTCTTCGACAACCCTCGCTTCGAGCGCACCGTCTACACGGTGGGCGCCAGCTACACGCTCGCGGGGCTCGCCGTCCTCAAGCTGGATTTCGGACACCGGCGCATGGGCAGCTCGGCCTTCCGCCCGGAGAACACGCTCCGGATGTCGACGGGCTTCGTCTACTGATTCGTCACTCCCGACTGTCTGAAACGCAGTTGCAAGAAAGGTCACAAGGCATCCCATGTTCTCCCGTTCCCTCAAACTCTCCCTGCTGGTGGGTGGCGCGCTGCTGACGGGCGCCTGCAGCAACGATGACGGTGGCAACACCAACCTGGATTCGTTGGATCAGCAGCTCGTCGTCAACTTCGCGGACGCGGTGGTGGTCCCCACCTACAACCTGCTGGCGACGCGCATGGTGGAGCTGGACGCGGCGGCGCAGGCGCTGAAGAACGCGCCCAGCGCGACGACGCTGAAGGCGGCACAGGACGCGTGGTTCGCCGCGCGCGTGCCGTGGGAGCAGAGCGAGGCGTTCCTCTTCGGGCCGGTGGACAGCTACGGGTGGGACCCGGCCATGGACAGCTGGCCGGTGAACCGCACGGACCTGGACGCGGTGCTGGGCAACAGCGACAAGCTGACGCAGCAGTACGTAAGCGGCCTGCAGGAGACGCAGAAGGGCTACCACACGACGGAGTACCTGCTCTTCGGCGAGGGCCAGGCGAAGAAGCCGGCGGACTTCAACGCGCGCCAGTTCGAGTACCTGCTCGCGCTCACCGCGGAGCTGAAGACGGTGTCGGGCAACCTGGCGTCGTCCTGGACGACGGGCGTGAATGGGCAGTCCCCCTACCGCGACACGCTGGCCAAGGCGGGCGAGGCGGGCAACACCGTGTACCCCACCGTGGAGTCGGGCGCGCAGGAGATGCTGGGCGGCGTGCTGACCATCCTCGACGAGGTGGCGAACGGGAAGATCGCCGACCCGTACGACGCGAAGGACCCCAACCTGGTGGAGAGCCAGTTCGCGCTCAACTCGCTGTCTGACTTCACCAACAACATCCGCAGCGTGGAGAACGTCTACCTGGGCCACCGCCCGGAGAGCGAGGCCAAGGGCCTGTCGATGTCGGACGTGGTGAAGGAGCGCGACGCGGCGCTGGACACGCGCGTGAAGGCGGAGATCGCGGCGGCCATCGCGGCGCTGGGCAAGGTGCCGGAGCCGTTCCCGGTGTCCATCAAGGACCCGGCCTCCGCGGATAAAATCGAGGGGGCGCAGGCCGCCATCCGGAAGCTGCACGACACCTTCCAGGTGAACGTGAAGGCTGTCATCCTGAACTGATGTTGAAGCAGGGGAACGCGATGCGACGGGTATTCGGACTCGGGGCGCTGCTGTGGCTCGCGGGCTGCGGCGGCAAGGACACCGAAGCTCCGGAGGCACCGCCGCGCGCGGGGGGCGACACCACCATCAACGACCGCACGTCGCGGGCGTTCGCGCAGGCCGCCCCCAACCTCAGCCTGGAGCACGAAGCGCTGCACCGCGAGGGCGACGCCGCCTTCGCCGCCGTCTTCGTGCCCGGCCCGGCCCCGGTGAACCCGGGGCTGGGGCCGGCGTACAACAACACCTCGTGCAACGGCTGCCACCTGCGCAACGGGCGGGGCATGCCGGTGATGGGCGGAGGCCCGCAGCGCACGCAGCTGCTGGTGCGCGTGAGCCTCCCGGACGGCACGCCGGACCACCCCAACGGCGCGGTGCCCGTGCCGGGGTTGGGCCTCCAGATTCAAGACCAGGCCGTCTACGGCGCCTCGCCAGAGGCCAGCGTGACGCTCGCCTGGGAGGAGCGCGAGGGGACGTACGCGGATGGGACGGCGTACGGGCTGCGCTCGCCGCGCATCACCATCGTGATGCCGGACGGCTCCGCGCCGCCCTCGAACATGCGGACGTCGCTGCGCCTGCCGCCTCCTGTCGTCGGGCTGGGGCTGCTGGAAGCGGTGGACGTGGCCACGCTCCAGGCGCTCGCGGACCCCACGGACGCGAACAGCGACGGGGTGTCCGGGCGGCTGAACACCGTGTGGGACGTCCAGGCGCGCGCGCTGGTGCCGGGCCGCTTCGGGTGGAAGGCGAACAGCCCCAACCTGCGGCAGCAGTCCGCGGAGGCGTACTTCAACGACATGGGGATTTCATCGCCCCTCTTCCCGGAAGCCGACGGCACCTTCGAGCTGCCCCTGCGCACGCTGGACGCGGCCGTGTTCTACGCGCAGTCGCTCGGGGTGCCGGCGCGCACGGCGATGGACGACGCGGCGGTGAAGCGCGGTGAGGCGAAGTTCAAGGACCTGGGCTGCGTGGCGTGCCACCGCGACACGCTGGAGACGGGTGAGCACCCGGTGGCGGAGCTGTCGCACCAGCGCATCCATCCGTACACGGACCTGCTGCTGCACGACATGGGCGCGGGTCTGGCGGACGGGCGGCCGGATGGGGATGCCACCGGCAACGAGTGGCGCACGGCGCCCCTCTGGGGCCTGGGGCTGACGCAGACCATCCTTCCGTATTCGAGCTACCTGCACGATGGGCGGGCACGGACGCTGGAAGAGGCGGTGCTGTGGCACGGCGGCGAAGCGGAGCGGGCGCGGGAGGGGTTCCGCAGCCTTTCCGCCAGCGACCGGGCCGCGCTGGTGCGCTTCCTCCAGTCGCTCTAGCGGGCGACCGAACCGTCGCGGAGCATCCCGGCGGCCTGGGACATGCGGCGGCGCAGGTGGGTCACCACCTCGTGCAGGTCCTCCAGGCGCTGGAGCACGTGCAGGTCCTCGCCCGCGTTCAACAGGGTGACCGGCGTGAGCGTGTCGCGCTGGAGGGCCAGGAGCAGGTCATGGAAGTGGGCCTGCACGTCGCCCAGGGCATCCAGGCCCTCGCGGAGGTCATCCTCCACGAAGTCCAAGAGGACGCTCGTGTCCGCGCGAGCGGGCAGCGCGTGGGCCAGGCGCTCCACCGCCCCGCGAACGGGGTCGGTGCGGCGCAACATCGCGGGGGTGGCGAGGGCTGCGACGGGAGAGGGCATGCTCAGGAAGCTACAGGCCCGTAGCGTCCGGTCAATTTTCCAAGCCCTGCCCACGGGTGCGAGGAGGTCCCGGGACCAGAGCTCGCCGGGCTCGACATTCAGGCACGCCCCGCGGTGCGCTTCGGCACGTGCCGCGATGGCAGCTTCGGCTCCGTGTGGGTGCCCCCTGTGGACAGGTGACTGCGTTTCGTCCCCTGGCTGGAGTCAGGGCTCCCGATACAGGAGCAAGTGGGTCGATGGGGGTCGCGGGCCCCGGCGGCCTGACACTCCAGACCGGCGCCCTGGCATTCCGAGGCGCGCGATTGAGCCCTGGCGGCGCCGTCAACTGCTTGCGGCGCGGTCTGCGGTGGGCGCGGAGGAGGACCGTGACGTCATCTCTCTGCGTCGGGCGCGGAGGAGGACAGTGGCTCCGCCCCGGCGTTGGAGCGCGGAGGAGGACCGTGGCTCCGCCCCGGCGTTGGGGCGCGGAGGAGGACCGTGGCTCCGCCCCGGCGTTGGGGCGCGGAGGGGGCCCCTGGCTCCGGCCCGACGTTGGAGCGCGGAGTAGAACCGTGGCTCCGCCCCGGCGTTGGGGCGCGGAGGAGAACCGCGGCTCCGGCCCGACGTTGGGGCGCGGAGGAGGACCGTGGCGTCCGGTCCTCCCCCCATCCTCGTCAGGGGACGGGGGCCGCCGGGCCACCGATGGGCGCTGGGGCCGCGGCGGCTCCCGTGGCCGGCGCGGCGTTGGCCGGGGCCGGCGTGGAGGGCAACGGCGTGCTGGGCGCCGCGTTCAAGGGCGTGGGCGTCCCCAGGAGCGGCGGTGGTGTGCCCGTGTTGAGCGGCGCCGGAGTCCCCAGGATGGGCGGCGGCGGCGTGGTCGACGACTGCGACAGCGGCGGCACCGTGGAGATGATGCCCGGGCTCACCTGACCCGTGCCCAAGAAGGTATTGAAGTCCGGCGCGGACACCTGCGGCGTCGTGAAACCGCCCACGGACACGCCCGCCACCGTGGGGGGCGTGGCGAAGGTCCCCGGCCCCACCGTGGCGGTGGAGCCCGGCTCCACCCCCGAAACAATCGCAGGCGGGTTGGACGGCGCCGCGGCGGAGAACGAACCGCTGAACGTCGCGGGCGCGGGCGCGGGCAGCGAGGGCGGCGCGACTGGCGGCGTCTCCACCGTCCCCGTCGTCGGCCCCAGGGTCGGTTCGGACGTCACCGTGCCCACCGTCCCACTGCCTCCCGTGCCCTCGGTGGCCGGAGCGAAGCGCGGTGGTGACATCGGGGCCACCGCCGCAGGGAACGCCGTCGGGGCCACCGGCGTGAGCCCCACGAGCGAAAGGGGCAACTCCCCCGTCGTCGGGATCACCGCCACGGAGGGCAGCGTGACCCCGTCCACCTCGATGGACACGTTGTCGTAGAGGAACTGGAGGTAACCCCGCGGCTCGGCCTGCGGCGGCAGATTCCACACCACCACCATCAGCTCCGTGTCGCCCGGCCGAGCTTCGCGCAACAGCCTCGCGGTGTCGTCGTCCGCGAAGGTGCCCGCATCCAGCGCCGCCGCATGCACCAGCGCCGAGTCCGTCAGCAGCGCCCCGTTGCGCCACACGCTGCCAATGCCCCACACGGCCATCGCCGCGTGCGCACGCGTCGTGGCGCGCCACCCGATGCCCGTCTCGCCGTAGATGGGCGTGCCCATCATCACGCCGCCTTCGATGAGGTGCGGAGGCGGCCCGGGGAGCGGCCCGGCGGGCGCTCGCGACATCGCCTGGATGGGGGGAAAGCCCACCTGGGTCAGCTCCACCCGGTAGTCCGAGCCCCCGACACGCAGGCTCGCGGTGAGCCGCGCCTTGTCGCCGAAGGTCGCGTTCGGGACTCCGACGCGATCCTCCACGGAGAGCGACGCCTGCCCCGAACCGCGCTCCGTCAGGTCACTGAACGGGAGAAGACCTTCGAAGAAGTAGCCGTCCGTCTGCTCGGTCCTCGCGCTGGCCTTCCGGCCCTCGAACGCGACCCCGTCGCCCCCTGGCGACGCCGCCAGCACACCGGACAGCAAGATGCTCGTGATTGGACCCGCCATCGACGCTGCCTCCCTTGAACTTGAAGGTAGGCAGCGGAGCGGGCCGTGGCACGCCCCGGACTAAATCAGGCCGCGAGCGCGGCGGATCTGCTCGACGGTCTTGTTGTACTCGATGTCGAAGGCGCTCGTGCCTTCCTGCAGGTGCTTCAGCCTCGAGCGGGCCTCCCGGTCGATCTCGTCGTCCACGTCCAGGTGCTTCTTCATGCCCTGGAACATCTTCTGACGCAGCACGTTGTCCGGGGAGTAGACCTCCTCGACGTTCCGGCTGATGAGGAGGAACTCGATCATCTGGTTGATGACGTACTCGATGCCCTCGTCCCCCATCTTGAAGCCGCGCACGTCCGCCATCTCGCGCTTCACCTGGTTGAACTTGGAGTAGTCATATCCTCGACGCTCCAGGGCCTCCCGCGTCGCCTGGTTCACACGCTCTTCGTTGGCGAGGTACTCGCGCATGATGGCGGACAGGTCCATCTCGGCGTCGGCCACGCGCATCGGCTCCACCTCGATGTCCCCGTCCTGCATGAGCTGCTGAATGGCCTCGCGCGAGATGATCGGGATCACCTTCGGATACAGCCTCATGTCGGTCCCTCGTCCTCTTCAAACGTGCTCGGATCTTCAGCCGCTATAAATCAGCGCCGAGCATGGTCGCAATGAAAAACCCTAGGAACGTCGCGGGTTCCAGCGGCCAGCCCCCCCGGCGTCCGAACCGGAACTTAATCATGCCGTACCCGGTGGCGACCCTCCATCCGCTTTTTCATGCGCGGGTTCGGAAGCATCATCCAGGGACGCCTCACGCACCGGGTCCTCGCTGTCTTCCTCGGGGTCGCCGTGCAGGCCCGCGTGGACGCGCTCGGCCATCGCCGGGCCCACGACCTCCGCCAGCTCCTCGATGCTGGCGTCCCCCACCCGCTTGAGAGAACCGAAGTGGCGCAGCAACATCTTCCGCCGCCCTTCGCCCACGCCGGGAATGTCCTCCAGCGCCGACCGCATGGCGCTCTTTCGCATGGACTTGCCCTGGAAGGTGATGGCGAACCGGTGCGCTTCGTCGCGCATGCGCGTGAGCATGAACATTTCCGCCGAGTTCTGCGGCAGGACGATGGGGTCCTTGCGCCCCAGCACGAAGACGCGCTCGGGGCTCTTCGCGCTCTCGGCGTCCCGGTCGAACACGTCCTGATCGCGGCTCTTGGCCAGGCCCACCACGTCCACCCCCTCCACGCCCAGGTCCTTCATGGCCGCGTGCGCGCTGGCGAGCTGCCCCTTGCCACCGTCGATGACCAGCAGGTCCGGCAGGTCCCCGTCCTCCACGCCGCGCTTGATCCGGCGGGTGATGACCTCGTACATGCTGGCGAAGTCGTCCTGCTTCTCCACGGATTTGATCTTGTACTTGCGGTAGCGCGACTTGTCCGTCTCCCCGTCCGTCACGGCCACCTGCGACGCGACGATGGAGGAGCTTTGGAAGTGGGAGATGTCGAAGCACTCCATCCGGCGCGGGAAGTTGCGCAGGCCCAGCTTGGACTGGAGGCGTGACAGCACCGTGTCCGTCTCGTCCTTGGTGCGCTTCCTCTCCACGAACGCCTGCTCCGCGTTCTTCAGCGCCATGTTCACCAGTTCATGCTTCTCCCCGCGCTTGGGGACGAAGACGCGCGCGCGCTCGCCCTTGCGCTCGGTGAGCAGGGCCTCCAGGCCTTCGGTGCCGTCGCCGGGCTCCAGGGGCAGGAGCACCTCCTCCGGCACGAAGCCGCCCTGGTCGTAGTAGAGGTTCACGAACGAGGCGAGCAGTTCGTCATCCGGGAACTCCTGGCTGCCGAAGGGGAAGGCCTGGCCGCCGTTGAGCCGGCCCTGCCGCACGTGCAGGACGTAGAAGAGGATGCGGTCGCCCTCGCGGTGGAAGGCGAACACGTCCTGGTCCTTGAAGTCGCTGGTGGCCACCTTCTGGCGCTCCAGGCTGCGCTCGATGGCGAGCAGCTGGTCGCGCACCCGCGCGGCCTCCTCGAACTTCAGCTCCACCGCGGCGCGCTTCATGCGCAGGCGCAGGCCTTCAATCAGCTCTCCGGCCTTGCCCTCCAGGAACATGGCCACCTCGTCCACGCTCTTGCGGTAGTCCTCCGGGGGCACCGGGTAGACGCACGGGGCCGGGCACCGGCCAATCTGATGGAGCAGGCACGGCCGCTTGCGGTTGGCCAGCACGTGGTCCGTGCAGGTGCGCAGCTGGAAGAAGCGGTTGATGAGGCGCAGCGTTTCGCGGATGGCGCCCGCGCTGGAGTAGGGGCCGAAGTAGCGCGCGCCGTCCTTCTCGTACTTGCGCACCACCTCCAGCCGGGGGAACGGCTGGGTGCGGTCCAGGCGCAGGGAGATGAACTGCTTGTCGTCCTTCAAGAGGACGTTGAAGCGCGGCTTGTGCTTCTTGATGAGCTCGTTCTCGAGGAGGAGGGCCTCCTTCTCGTTGTGGACGAGCACCGTCTCCAGGTCGCCCAGCATCGTGTCCAGGAGGGACACGAAGACGCGGGTGTCGCCGGAGCGGTTGAAGTAGCTGCGCACGCGGCTGCGCAGGTTCACGGCCTTGCCCACGTAGATGATCTGCCCGCGCTTGTCCTTCATCAGGTACACGCCGGGCTCGGTGGGCAGCGCGTCCAGCTTTTCCTGCAGCCGGATGTCCATGGCGGGGCCTCGCTCCTAGCTCTTGCGCGTCCGCGAACGTCCGGAGGGCCCCGAGGCCCCCCCCGACGACCCGCCAGAAGAGCCGCCCGACGGCCGCCCCCGTCCCCGCCCCTTCTTCGGGGTGGTGCCGGGTTGATCCACCGCCTTGGGGGGCGCGCGCAGCAGCGAACGCGACGCGGGCTTGAGCCCCAGGTCCATATCCTTGAGCAGCTGGACGCGGTCGCGGAACTCCGCGGCCTTCTCGAACTGCATCTCGTCCGCGGCCTTGAGCATGTCCGCGCTGAACTCCGCGATGAGGCGTTTGATCTCCTTGGGCTCCAGGAGGTCGTTCTCGCCTTCCGCCGCCATGGGCAGCGCGCCCGCGCCGGCGTCGTAGTCCGGGATGTTCTCGCTGAAGTCCGTGATGTTGCTCTTCACCGAGCGCGGCGTGATGCCGTGCTCCACGTTGTACGCGCGCTGGATGTCGCGGCGGCGCGTCGTCTCCTCCATGGCGCGCTTCATGGAGTCCGTCGTTTGATCCGAGTACATGATGACGCGCCCGTTCACGTTGCGCGCCGCGCGGCCAATGGTCTGGATGAGCGACACGTGGCTGCGGAGGAAGCCCTCCTTGTCCGCGTCCAGGATGGCGACCAGCGACACCTCTGGGATGTCCAGGCCTTCGCGCAGCAGGTTGATGCCCACGAGCACGTCGAACTCGCCCCGGCGCAGGTCGCGGATGATGGCCATGCGCTGGATGGCGTCGATGTCCGAGTGCAGGTAGCGCACCTTCACGCCCACGTCGCTGTAGTACTCGGTGAGGTCCTCCGCCATCCGCTTGGTGAGCGTCGTCACCAGCACGCGCTCCTTGCGCGACACGCGCACGCGGACCTCTTCCAGCAGGTCGTCCACCTGGTTGCCCGCGGGGCGCGTCTCCACCTCCGGGTCGGTGAGGCCGGTGGGGCGGATGATCTGCTCCACCACCACGCCCTTGGACTTCTGGAGCTCGTATTCCGCGGGGGTCGCGGAGACGAAGACGGCCTGGGGGACCATCTCCTCGAACTCACCGAACTTCAGCGGCCGGTTGTCCAGCGCGCTGGGCATGCGGAAGCCGAAGTTGACCAGCGTCTCCTTGCGCGCGCGGTCGCCTCGGTACATGGCGCCAATCTGTGACACCGTCTGGTGGCTCTCGTCGATGAGCACCAGCAGGTCGCGCGGGAAGTAGTCGATGAGGCACGGGGCGGACTCCCCCGGCGCGCGCCCGGTGAAGTGGCGCGAGTAGTTCTCGATGCCGTTGCAGTAGCCGACCTGTTCGATCATCTCCAGGTCGAACAGGGTGCGCTGCTCCAGCCGCTGCGCCTCCACGAGCTTGCCCTCCGCCTTGAATCGCTGGAGCTGTTCGGCCAGCTCGTCGCGGATGGTGCGCATGGCGTTCTGGCGCGCGTCCGCGCCCGCGACGTAGTGGCTGGCGGGGAAGATGACGATCTTCTCCAGCTGGCCCAGCGTCTGGCCGCGCAGCGGGTCGAACTCCGTGATGCGCTCCACCTCGTCGCCAAAGAAGCTGACGCGCACGGCGCGCTCTTCCTCGTACGCGGGGAACACCTCCACGGTGTCGCCCCGGGCGCGGAAGGTGCCGCGGTGGAAGTCCAGGTCGTTGCGCTCGTACTGCGCTTCCACCAGCTTGCGCATGAAGCCGTCGCGGCCCATGTCCTCGCCCACGGTGGCGCGGATGGCCAGGTCCACGTAGCTGCGCGCGGCGCCCAGGCCGTAGATGCACGACACGCTGGCCACGATGATGACGTCGCTGCGGGTGCGCAGGCTGTGCGTGGCCGAGTGGCGCATCCGTTCGATGTTGTCGTTGATGGACGAGTCCTTCTCGATGAAGGTGTCCGTCGACGGGACGTAGGCCTCGGGCTGGTAGTAGTCGTAGTACGAGACGAAGTACTCGACGGCGTTGTTCGGGAAGAGGCCCTTGAACTCGCCGTACAGCTGCGCCGCCAGCGTCTTGTTGTGCGCGATGACCAGCGCCGGGCGTTTCACGTTGGCGATGAGGTTCGCCATGGTGAACGTCTTCCCCGACCCGGTGACGCCCAGGAGGGTCTGGTAGCGGTCGCCCCGCAGCAGGCCCTCGGTCAACTCCCCGATGGCCCGCGGCTGGTCGCCTTCTGGCTTGTGCTCACTGACGAGTTCGAACTCCGGCATGGGGGACAGATCTAACATCCCCGCTGCCTGTGTACTGAACCTTCGTGCATGTCCGTCTGGCAAAAGACGGAGCGCCCCCCTACTTCGCGGGCGCGCCCTTCAGCGCCTCCAGGGACTTCAAGCGGGCGGCCTCGAACTCGTCCCCCTTGTTCCACACGGGCATCTGGGGGGCCTTCGCGACCTGGGCGCCCACCTGGAAGAACAGCCGGGTGTCCTCCACGGCGCCGGACAGGTCCCACTCCGGGCGGATCTCATCCGAGGGCTGGTGGTAGTGCTTCGCCTCCCACTGGCCGCGCTGTTCGCGGCCCCAGCCCTCCGGCCGGCCGATGAAGTCCATGCCGCTGCCAAAGTAGGCGGCCGGGATGCCCTGCCGCGCGAAGTTGAATTGATCCGACCGGTAGAAGAAGCCCCGGTCGGAGAGCTGATCCGCCTTCACCGTGCGCCCCTGCGTCCTGGCCATCGCGGTGACGAAGGTGTCCAGGCTGGACTTGCCCAGACCGATGACGGTGATGTCGCGGGTGCGGCCCAGCACGTTGCCGCCATCCACGTTGATGTTGGCGGCGATGCGACCCGGGGGCACCGGCGGATGGCCGGCGAGGTACGCGGAGCCCAGCAGGCCGTACTCCTCCGCGGCCACCGCGGCGAAGAGGATGGAGCGGCGCGGCGGCGTGGGCAGCGCGGTGAAGGCCCGGGCCACCGACAGCATCGCGGCCACGCCCGCCGCGTTGTCCAGGGCGCCATTGTAGATGACGTCCTCGCCCGGCTTGCCCTCGTCCTTCTGGCCCAGGTGATCATGGTGCGCGCTGTAGAGCACCACCTCCTTCGCCAGCGCGGGGTCGCTGCCGGGCAGCAGGCCCAGCACGTTCGCGGTGGGCCGGCGGCGCACCTCGTTGGTGAGGCGCAGGGACAGCGTCACGCCCAGGGGCACGGGGCGGAAGTCCCGCTTCTGCGCGGCGGCGCGCAGCGCGTCCAGGTCCTGGCCCGCCAGCGCCATCACCTGCTTCGTGGCGTCCTCGGTGGTCCACGCCTTCACCTGGAGGCGGGGCGCGTCTCCGGCGGGCAGCTCGAACTGCTCGCCCGTCCACGAGGTGCGCACCACCTGCCACGGGTAGCCCGCGCTGGGGGTGGTGTGGATGATGATGGCGCCCGCCGCGCCCGTCTTCGCCGCCTGCTCGTATTTGTAGTCCCAGCGGCCGTACCAGAGGCGCGCCTTGCCAGCGAAGAGGCGCGGATCATCCTCGGGGTCGTTGTTGAGGATGACCAGCGTCTTGCCCCGGAGGTCCGCGCCCTTGAAGTCGTCCCACTGGAACTCCGGCGCGACGATGCCGTAGCCCACGAACACCAGCTCGGACGCGTCCAGCTTCGCTTCGGGGGCCTGCACGCCGGACACGGCGATGAAGTCCTCGCGCGGCTTGAGCTCCACGCGGCCCGCCTTCGCCTGGAAGGCCATCCCGCCCGGGTGGCTGTTGATGCCCACCAGGTCGAAGCGCTGAAGGTAGCCGCCGTCCGGTGCGCCGGGCTTCAAGCCCAGGCCCTCGAACTGCGTGGCGATGTACTCCTGGGCCAGCGCGTCGCCGCGCGTGCCGGGGCCCCGGCCCTCCAGCAGGTCGCTCGCCAGGAACCGCACGTGCGCGCGGAGCAGGTCCTGCGTGATGGCCTGTTCGGCCACCTTCTCCTGCGGCGTGACGGTGAGCGCGCCCGCCGCGAGGGCGGAGGCCGAGGACAGGGCGACGAACAGGACGGGGAGGTGCGCCGGGAGGAGCCTCATGTTTCCGTGCGTAACACGGCCCCATGGGCGCCCCCCAGCGGGTTTTCAGGCGGCGGGCGCCGCCACCTTCCAGGAGGTGCCGGCAGGCGTGTCCATGATGTCCACGCCGAGCGTCTTGAGCGCTCCGCGCACCTGGTCGGCCTTGGCGAAGTCCTTCGCGGCACGCGCGGCGGTCCGCTCGGCGAGCAGCCGCTCCACCTCCGCCACGTCGATGCCGCGCTCGAGCACCGCGCGGTCGCGGCGGCGCAGCAGCCACGCGCCCGGGTCGTCCTCGAAGAGGCCCAGGACGCGGGACATCTCCCGCACCTGCTCGCGCAGCGCCTGGAGCGTGCGGCCCACCAGCGCCTTGTCCTTCACGGGCGGCTTGTCGGTGAGCTCGTTCATCAGGCCGAACTGACCCGACAGCGCGCCCAGCGCGCCCGCGGTGTTGAAGTCGTCGTCCATGGCGGACTCGAACTCCGTGAGGAAGCGGGCGGGGTCGCCGTGCAGCGGCCCCTTGCCGAAGTCCTTGCCCGCCACGCGCTCGTCCACCTTGCGCAGCGTTTCGTAGAAGTACTCCATGCGCCCCTCGGCGTCCTGGAGCGACTTCTCCCCGAAGTTGAGCGGGTGGCGGTAGTGCGTGGAGAGGAAGAAGAAGCGCAGGGCCTCCGCGTCCACCTTGGCGAGCGCGTCGCGCAGGCGCACCACGTTGCCCAGCGACTTGGACATCTTCGCGCCTTCCAGGTCCAGGAAGCCGCAGTGCATCCAGTACTTCGCCATCGTCTGGCCGGTGGCGGACTCGCTCTGGGCGATCTCGTTCTCGTGGTGGGGGAAGATGAGGTCCAGCGCCCCGCCGTGGATGTCGAACGAGCGGCCCAGGTACTTCTCGCTCATCGCGGAGCACTCGATGTGCCAGCCCGGCCGCCCCTTGCCCCAGGGGCTGTCCCATGACGGCTCGCCGGGCTTCGCCGCCTTCCACAGCGCGAAGTCCAGGGGCTCGCGCTTGAGGTCGCCGGGCTGCACGCGCTCGCCCTGGCACAGGTCATCCAGGTTGCGCTTGGACAGCTTCGCGTAGTCGTCGTCCTTGTTGACGGCGAAGTACACGTCGCCCTTCGCCTCGTAGGCGAAGCCCTTGTCGACGAGCGTCTGGATGATGGCGATGATCTCGGGGATCGTCTCGCTCACGCGCGGGGACACGTCCGGCTCGCGCAGGTGCAGCGCGCGGGCGTCCTCGCGGAAGAGCTCCACGAAGCGCGAGGCGAGGGCCACGGGCGTCTCTCCCGTCTCGTGCGCGGCCTTGATGATCTTGTCGTCGACGTCCGTGTAGTTGCGCACGTACGTCACCTTGAAGCCGCGATAGCGCAGGTAGCGGACCACCACGTCGAACGACGTGAAGGTGCGTGCGTTCCCGATATGGATGTAGCTGTAGACCGTGGGCCCACAGACGTAGACCTTCACCTCGCCGGGCACGAGCGGCTCCAGCGGCTCCTTCTGCATGGACATCGTGTTGAAGAGCCGGATGGATGGGGGGGCCACGGTGGAGGGTCCTCCTGGGGTGCGAGGCGGGCGCGAGACTTGCGCGGCGCGGTGCACACTCTAGGATCCCGGGTCGCACACAGGCCAGCACTTGGCGTTGGAAGCGTCGGACATCCGCGCAAACGCCGGTGGGGCCCTGTTCGGGGCCTTGCAACCTGGGAGAATGGCCCGCATGGCCCCGCCGAATCCCAAGCGTCCGCCGCGCCCTCCCCGTCCGCCCGGGCAGCAGGCGCCTTCGGATGATTCGGCGGAGGAGCTTCCGTTCGACGACGACGAGGTGGCGCCCCTCCAGGCGGATGATCCGCGTCCCCAGCGCGTGCCGCAGTACCCGGCGGGCCCCCGGAAGCTGAAGCGGCGCGGGCCGGGCGAGCGGACGAGGTCCGACCGGGAGCTGTCCCCCCGGTACGACTGGGCGAAGGAGTATACGGATCCCGGCATGACGCCCGCGTTCGTCTACGTGGAGCGCGGCCCCGGCGCGGGGCAGCTCGTGCCGCTGCGCCAGGGGTCCATCACGTTGGGGCGCTCGTCGACGTCGGACCTGCGACTCCAGCATGCCTCCATCAGCCGCCGCCATGCGCAGCTGACCCGGAGGGGCAATGGGTTCATGGTGCGCGACCTGGGCAGCCAGAACGGCACCTTCGTCAACCGCATCCGCATCAAGGGCGAGGTGGAGATCCGGCCCGGCGACGAGCTGAGCCTGGGCAACGCGACCTTGCGCGTGCGCGGCGCGGGCGGCGGGCCGACGGTGAGCACGACCTCGCTGGAACCCATCCTGCCGCGCAGGACGAAGCGCCCGTTGGGCGGCGTCGCCGTGGCGCTGGCCGCGGCGGTCGTGGGCTCGGCGGTGGCGGCGCTGATCAGCATCATGGCCATGCGGATGACGGCCGCGTCGCCCGCGGACCCGACGCCCACGAAGGACACGCGCGCGGATCCGCCGACGGAGGTTCGCGCCACCGAGGACGGGGCGCCCCGGGAGGCCTCGGAACCGGCGGAGGGTGCACGGGGCCCCGATGCGAAGGCGCCAGGCCCCGGCGCTCCGGAGGACGGTCGGACCGTTCAGGGCAGCGCGGCGCCGGGCGCGTCGGACGGCATCCAGCGCCTGCATGAGGGCCCCGTGGCCGCGAACTCCGCCCCCAGCGCCACGGACATCGCGCGGGGGATGCAGCGGAGCTCCGCGACCTCGAAGGCCGGCAGCACGTCACCGAGCGCCACGCACCCCACTCGAGGTCCGCACACGGGCGAGGGCTCTGCTGCCGCCTCGGACATCGTGCGGGGCGAGCACACCCGCTCGGCGTCCATGGTGGCCGAGGAGTCCCCCAGCGCCTCGGACATCGCACGGGGCGAGCACACCCGCTCGGCGTCCACGGTGGCCGAGGAGTCCCCCAGCGCCTCGGACATCGCACGGGGCATGGGCTCCGCGAAGCCGGGGACTGGCGGCTCGGACGCGGCCCGGGGTTCCGGCCACGCCTCCTCTGGATCCATGCACAGGGGGCCCGTGGCCGCCGCGGCGTCCGGCACCCCAGATGAACGCCTTCGCGCGGACATCCTCTCCCGCTACGAATCCGGTGACGTCTCCGGCGCGCTGGCCCAGGCCCGCCGCGCGAACCTCGCGCCCCTGGTGCAGCAGCTCACCCGCTTCCAGACCGCCGAAGCCACCGCGCGAACCGCCCTGGCGAAGCAGGACCGCCCC
The DNA here is from genome assembly GCF_009909145.1 of Corallococcus silvisoli. Lineage (NCBI taxonomy): Bacteria > Pseudomonadati > Myxococcota > Myxococcia > Myxococcales > Myxococcaceae > Corallococcus > Corallococcus silvisoli. Next base: position 66,166 of record NZ_JAAAPJ010000008.1, on the reverse strand, counting down.
CGGGCGCTCGACGCGCTCGGCGTCGCCGTGCGCCTGGACCAGGAGCTTTCCCAAGGCTGGAGCCGCCAGGGAGCCGGGCTCCGCCGTCAGCTGGCCGGCCTCTACGTCAACACGGGCCAGGAGGCCGCGCGCGCCCGCCGCTTCAACGACGCTCGCGAGGCCTTCAACGCCGCCCTCCAATACGACAGCACCAACACCGAGGCCCGCGCGCAGCTGACCCTGCTCGATGCCCAGGCGCCCGCGACGCCGTAAGGCTGGTGGCACCGGCCTCCAGAAACACGACGCCCCGGATTCCAGCGAGGGAACCCGGGGCGCGGGATGCGGACGGGCTGGCCACGTGGGCCTGCCCGTCGAACCACCGAATCAGGCGAGGTTGAAGATCTTCTTCAGGTCGGACTCGACCTCTTCCTCGGAGCAGTCCTTCGCCAGCGACAGCTCCTTGATGAGCAGCGAGCGCGCCGTGTCGAGCATCTTGCGCTCGCCGAACGACAGGTCCTTGTCGCCCTTGAGCAGGTACAGGTCGCGCAGCACCTCGGCGATTTCGAAGACGGAGCCCGTCTTGATCTTCTCCATGTACTCGCGGTATCGACGGTTCCACGTCGTCGAGTCGACGGAGATGTCCTTCTCCCGGAGGATGGAATAGACCTGCTTGACGTCCTCCTCGCTGATGATCTCCCGCAGGCCGACCGAACCGACCTTGTTGATGGGGATCATGATCCGCATCCCGTTCTCCAGGATGCGCAGCACGTAGAACGACTGGCGCTGCCCGGCGACCTCGGTGTGCTCGATGCCCATGACCTCACCGACGCCCTGGCCCGGATAAACCGCCTTGTCACCAGTCTTGAAGCTGGTCTGCACTAACTGCCTCCTTGGAGAAAGCTTCGCCCCCGGCCTTCGAGCCCGCCACTACTACCACAAACCACATCCACGGGCAACGAAATCGCCTTGACCACCCGATGCGGGCCGCACTACGGTGTCCGATTTTGTGTGCGGTGTCGCTCGGTGTGTGAGCGCTACCAGACGGACTGGGCGGTGGGTGGGGGTGGGTGTTGGTTCGTTTCGGGTGGCGCGACCTGGGTGCGCGTCCGTTGTTCTTTCCTGCGCTGAGCCTCTTGCTCGGCGCCCTCTGGGCAACCGGAACAGGGAGCGCCGCCGGGGTATTTCTCCTCTGCGCGCTTTGCCTGGGACTGATGGGAATGGCGCTTGGCCCACGGCCAGGAGCCCATCTCGCGGTGCTCGGCGCCCTGGCGCTGACGGGCGCGGGGCTTTCCGGTTTCGAGGCGCGGGTCGACGTGCCCCCGGGACTCGCGGACGGCGGAGCCGCGCTGCTCGAAGGCGAGCTGGAGCGGGTGGAGCGGTTCGACGGCGCCACCCGGCTGCGGCTCGCCGTGGCCCGGGCCGGGCCGGCGCCAGGGCCCCACGTCCCCGCCCGCTTCCGCGCGAGCCTCTCCGGCCGGGGAGAGGGCCTGGACCTGCAAGCTGGCCAGCGCGTGCGGGTGGAGGCCCGGCTCGTGCCCGACGCGCCTCCCTCCAATCCGGGCGAGCGGGACTTCGCGTCGGCGCGACGGCGGCAGGCCGTGGCCTTCACGGGCGGGTTCGTCCCGGGACGGGTGCTGGCGCTCTCCCCTGCCCCGCAGTGGCGACTCGCGCTGGAGGCGGTGCGGGAGCGGCTGACGGGGGCGGTGCATGGCGTGGCGCCCTCACCGGACGCGGCGGCGCTGTTCCTGACGTTGGCGGCCGGACAGCGCGCGGACCTGGACGCGGCCTGGGAGGACGCCTTCTCGCGGGCGGGGCTCGCGCATGTGCTCAGCGTCAGCGGGCTGCACGTGGCGGCGCTGGCGCTGATGACGCTCGCGCTCCTGCGGCGCGGGCTGGTGTGGCTGGGAGGACGGTGGCGCACGCTGGAGGCGCGGCGGGTGGCGGCCCCGGCGGCGGTGCCCTTCGTCTGGGCCTATGTGCTCTTCACGGGGAACCAGGCGCCCGCGGTGCGCTCGGCGGTGATGGCCACGGCCGTGCTGCTGGGGCTGGCGCTGTGGCGGCGCGCGGATGGGCTCAACGGGCTGTCGCTGGCGGCGCTGGTGCTGGTGGCCTGGACGCCCTCGAGTGTCGTGGACCTGTCCTTGCGGCTGTCGTTCCTCGCCGTGTTGGGGCTGGTGCTGCTGTCGCCCGCCTTGCGCGAGGCCCTGCCCCTCCCGCGGCCAGAGCCGGCGGAGCCCCGGCGGCTGAAGCGGTGGGCCGCCCAGGCGCGTGAGACGGTGGCGCAGACCTTTTGCGCCAGCGCCGCGGCGACGCTCGTGGGGCTGCCCGTGGTCGCGGCGGCGTTCGGACGGGTGAGCCTGGTGGGGCTCGTCTCCAACATCGTCGCCCTGCCCCTGTGTGGCCTGCTCACCGGCCTCGCCGCGGGGGGCGCGGCCCTCTTCGTCGTCGCCCCCGCGCTGGCGATGCCGGTGCTGTGGGCGGGCGCATGGGCTTCGGAGCTGCTTCTCGCGCTGACGCGGGGCTTCGCGGCCGTGCCCTTCGCGGCGGTGGAGGTGCCGGCGCTGGGGGCGCTGCTCGGCGGGGCGTACGCGGTGGGGCTGGGAGGCTGGGCGCTTGGCTCGGGGCGGTGGCGATTCCTGGGCGTGCTCGTCCCTGGCGCCGTGCTGGGCGCCCTGCTGCTGCCCGCGCTCACCCCGGAGCCCGCGTTGCGCATCACCTTCCTGTCGGTGGGCCAGGGGGACGCCGTGGTGCTCCGCTCCCAGGGGCACCATGCGCTGGTGGACGCAGGGGGCGTCCCGGAGGGCGCGGACACCGGGGAGCGCTTCGTGCTGCCCTTCCTCCGGGCGGAGGGCGTCTCACGGCTGGACCTCGCGGTGCTGTCCCATCCGCATCCCGACCATGCGCTGGGGCTCGTGTCGACATTGGCCCAGGTGCCCACCGAGCGCCTGTGGTTGTCCGCGGGGAGCACCGACGGTCCGCTGTCCCGGCGCATCGTGGCCGCGGCGAAGGGCGCCCGGGTGGAGGAGGTGCAGGTGGGGCATCCCGCGTTCGCGCTGGGCGAGGCGACGCTGGAGGTGTTGGGTCCTCCCGTGGACCGGGAGCTGATGGAGGGCGCGAACGACCGGAGCGTGGTGCTGCGCGTGCGCCATGGCGACGTCACCGTGCTGCTGGCGGGCGACGTGGAGGAGGACGGCGAGGCCGCCCTGGAAGAAGCGCTGGGGCCGGTGACGGTGCTGAAGGTCCCGCACCACGGCTCCCGCACCTCGTCCACCGCGCCACTGCTGGCGCGGACACGGCCCCGTCACGCGGTGTTCTGCGTGGGCCGACGCAACCGGTTCGGCTTTCCACACCCCGAGGTGGAGGCGCGCTACCGCGCCATGGGCACCCAATGCTGGCGCACCGACCGGGATGGGGCCGTGGCCCTGGAGAGCGACGGGCAGGACGTCCGCCTGGTGTCCTTCCTGCCGCATGCCGCGCCGGAGCCCCTCCCCATTGCCGGGAGGGGTGAGCAGGCCCACCTTGGAGGGCGATGATCTCCGATGATCTTGATCTCCGGCAGCTGACCGCCGAGCTGAAGTCCCGGCTGGGTCCTGGCGAGCCCGTGGGCTATCTGCGCGGCAAGTCCCTCATGCGCGACATGCTGCTCGCCATGCGCGGGAACCGGTTCTCTGAGCTGGAGGCCGAGGAGCTCGTCGACACGCTGGAGTCCCAGGGGTTCGTGCGCTTCCTGGGCGACCCGGCGGAGCGCTCCGTCGCGGATGCGCCCTGGGACATCTCGCCCCACGCCTGACCCCAGGCCGCGCCCATTACTGGAAGACGAGCCACGCGAAGCGCGGCAGCGCGTGGAAGTCACCGATGAAGAGCGGTGAGAAGGCCTGGCCCTCCACCTGCCTGCGGTCGTGGTGCTCCAGCCGGTAGAGGTTGAAGCGCCAGCGCTCGCCCGGCTGGGGCGGGATGTGCGGTACCTCCGCGAGCCGGTTGAACGGGATGGCCATCTCCACCGACCAGCCCTCGTCCCGGTCCGACGCGTCATCCAGCGTGCCCCGCACCTTCACCGCCGTCTTCATCCCCGAGTCCCACGACAGGTCCATGCCCTGGCGCCGCGCGGGGAAGTACGCGTCGAAGATGACGTTGTGGGGTGAGACCTCCAGCTCGTTGTAGGTGCGGCCGTCGGCGTTGGCGTCGAGGAACACCTCCACGACCTCCTGCTCGTAGATGGAGTCGTCGCGGTTGCGCAGCGTGCCCCAGACGTCCGGGTCCTCCACGTCGAAGGCCACGTACAGGTGCGCGTCGTCGTAGACGAGCCGGGCCTGCGTACGCAGCCGCGCGGGCCGGCCGTCGAAGCTGCCCACGAGCGTCACCGGCTTCGCGCCCTTCCAGGCCTCGTCGTCGAGCACGCCATCGAGCACCGGCGCCTTCTTCACGCGCGTGACGGTGTACTCCGGCAGCGCGGGGGGCTCGCCGCCCAGGAGCGGGCCGCGCACGCGGTTGTCCCCCAGTTGCTGCCGCGGATCATCCACCGCCAGCCGCTCCTCGTCGCGCCAGAAGCCCAGCACCACCCGTGCGGGCACGGCCGGCATGGTGACGGTGTGCACGTCCTCCAGCACCCGGCCCACCGGCCAGGTCTCCAGCGGCGCGGCGCCGTCCTGGAATTCGTGGTCCGCGTTGCCAATCATCTGGCCGCTCTCCGGATCCACCACGTGCACGAAGAAGTGGAAGCCCTGCGGGGGCGCGCGCACGGCCTGGAAGTAGTGCGAGAGCCGCACCGGCTGCCCCGGCGGAGCGCGCTCTGGCGTCACTCGCGTGCCCAGGTAGACGACGGCGCCGCCCGCGAAGGTGGCTCCGCCGCGGTAGGTGAGGCCGTCCGGAGCCGCGTCCAGCGTCCGCGGCGCCGTGGGCGCCGGGAGCCGGGGCGTGCGGTGGGCGGGGCCCGCCTGTTCGTCGCGGCAGGCGCCAACGAAGAGGAGGGAGGACATCAGCAGGGCGAGGTCGAGGGGGCGGAGGCGCATCGAAGGCGCCGAGTCTACCCTTCCCCGCCTTCCGGGAAGCGTTCTTCCACGCGGGGACACCGCGCTTCCCCAGCGTGGGCAACCCGTCCGCAAGGGTGGGCGACCGAGCCAGCGGGCCCCCGGGGTCTTGTTGGCGTGGCCGCGAGGGCACCCCATGTTTCGGTCCATCACAGGCAAGGGGAACGACATGAGCAAGGGACTGATTGCCAGCGCGGCGGTGGTCGCGGTTCTGGCGGCGGGATCCGCGCAGGCGGCTTCAACGGAGCTGCGCAGATCCTCGGACATGAGGGGCCTCACGTTCCTCGTGGGCGGTGGCGTGGAGGGATACACCAGTGTCCTCCGGGATCAGATCAATCCAGGTCTGGCCTACGGCGTGACGGTGGCCATCAAGCCGACGAACGTGTTGGGAATCGAGCTGGGCTACACGGGCGCCATCAGCGAGTTCAACAACAGCCGCGTGCTGGCGACGAACACGAATGGCCCGGACATCGTGCGCAACGGCGCGCAGGCGGCGGTGACGCTGGGCCTGACGGCCACGCCCGTGCAGCCGTACATCATGGGCGGATTGGGCATCAGCCGTTACAACGTGCGCGCCTTCGCCCCGGGCTTCCAGGACGACACGGTGGGCAACGTGCCGGTGGGCGCGGGCCTGCGCCTGCACATGGGCAGCTTCACCGCCGACGCGCGCGTGAACTACAACTTCCTGTTCGACCAGGAGTTCGCCCTGGCGGTGCCGCCATCCGATGTGAACCTCGGGGGCGACGAGACGTTCAGCAAGGGCGGCCGGTACGTGGGGACCCTCAACCTGGGCGCCACCTTCTAGCGCGCGGCGGTCCGCCGTCCCGTCCTCCGGACATGGGGGGCCGGGGATGGATGGGAGCGCCCGGGCAACCTCGCGAAAACGCAGCGCCCGGCGGCAGGCGTGACGCTTGCTGCCGGGCACTCGCATGCGCTTCGAATTCGAGCACCTGGGCACCCCCACCCCGTTCGAGCTGACCGAAGGCCTCCACTCGTTGGGCGGTGGCCCGGAGGACCATGTCCACCTGGAGGGCCTGCCTCCAGGGCTGTTGACCCTGCGCATCGAATCCCAGCGCCTCATGGTGGAGGCGGTGCGCAGCTTCACCGTGAACGCGGTGCGCGTGCTGCCCGGCGTGGCGCGACTGGTGCTCCCAGGGGAGGTGCTGGGCCTGCCCGACGGCATGTGTCTGCGGGTGCTCGCCGAGCCAGGTGCCCCCGAGCGAGGCGTGGGCACCGTCGCGGTGCTCAAGGGCCTGCTGACGGATTCGGAGACCCGCCCCTCCCGCGCCGCCACCCTCACCTGTCTGACCGGCTTGGACGTCGGACGCGCGCATGCGCTCGCGGAGGCCTGCACGAACATCGGCCGGGGCGAGGGTGTGGCGCTGCGGCTGCGCGACCGCGCCGTGTCCCGGATGCACGCGCGGATCCTCCGCGAGGAGTCGGGGTTCGTGCTGGAGGACCTGGGCACGCCCAACGGCGTGTTCCTCAACGGCGTCCGTTTGGAGGCGCCCGCGCGGCTGGCGGATGGCGACGTCGTGGAGTTGGGGCGCTCGCTGCTCCGCTTCCAGGCGGCGTTCGATGATGCATCGGGCGCGAACCCAGATGCTCCGGAGCCCGTGGAGGACGCGGCAGCGGCCCGGAACGGGGCTCAAGCGCTGCTGCCTCCCGAACGAAGGCCCCCTCGCTCGGACGGGTGGATCATCGCCCTGGGCGTGCTGCTGGCCCTGAGTGGACTGGTGCTCACCTACGCGCTGACAGCGGCCGGGTGAGGCTGTGCGGCGCGGGCGTCACGCGGGCAGCGGGGAGAGGCCGGCGCGCTCCACCAGGAGCCGAGCCAGGTACCGGTGGTGACGGAAGAAACTGGTGAAGTGCACGAAGCCCTTGCTGCCCCGGATGGCGTAGACCGTCACGGGACCCGGGAGCACATCCAGCTTGCGGATGTCCGCGAAGGAGAAGCGCCGGGTGCGCACCATGCCCCGGCAGGTGATTCCCCGGGCGTCCACCTCGATGCGGGTGCGCCCGTAGTAGGTGACCGACACCGCGAAGAAGACGACGAAGAAGGCCGCGGACAGGAACGTCTCCAGCGGCACGCCGTCGAAGTGGAAGAGGTAGACGAGCACCCCGACCCACAGCAGGCCCGCGGCCGCCATCACCGCGGCGAGCACACGCCGGGGGCGAAAGACCTGCTGCGCCTGCTTCCCCTCCACCGTCCGTTCGCGTCCGTCCATGACCTCAAAATAGTGGCCTGGACAACCCCTCCAGCAGTGGCTGTCCGCCTACCTGCCAGGCGGTCAGCGCAGGCGCTCGGCCTTCTGGCGGGATTCCTCCTTCAGTTCAGGACGGACATCGGAGGCGGTGGAGCGGGCATAGCGCTCATAGAGGTCGCGCGCTTCCAGGTTGCGGCCCAGGGCGCGGTACGCCTCGGCGAGCCCGTACAGCGGCGAGGCCGAGTCCGGCTCCAGCTTCAGCGCGAACTGATAGTCGGCCGCGGCCTCCGCGTAGCGCCTGAGCCCGATGTTGGCGCTGCCCCGCGCGATGTAGGCCACGGTCAGCAGCGGCTCCTGTTGCAGGGCCTGTGTCAGCGTCTGGAGCGCGGCCGCGTAGGCGCGCTGGCCGATGTGCTGGACGCCCTGCTCGTAGGCGCGACGGGCCTGGGCTCTCGTCGTGTCCGCCACCGGACCCGAACCGGGAGCCTGGCCCGTGGCCTGCGGCGACGTGCCGGACTCCTCCTGCTTCGCGCGCGCCCGGGCGATGTTGTCCTGGGCGCTCTGGCGGATGGCCGCGTCCTGGGTGAGGCGCGAGGCGTGCTCCCACTCCTCGATGGCTCGCCCGTAGTACCCGAGCACCGCCAGCGCGTTGCCCAGCTTGAAGCGCGCCTCCACGTGGTCCGGCGCCGCGTGCTCCGCGTCGAGGAAGGCGAAGGCCGCCTCTCGGTAGCGGCGCTCACGCATCAGCGCATCCCCGTCGCGGATCCGCGTGGCCGCCAGCACCGGCTGCGACGTGCGCACGGGCTCGGGGCTCCCCCGCTGCGTTTCGGAGGCAGAAGCCTGCGCCCTTGAGGCGGGCTGCGCTTCGGCCCCCGCGGCCTGCGTCCTCGCGCCCGGCTTCGCTTCGGGGACAGAGGCCTGCGTCATCGACACCAGGGCAGCGGGCTTCGCTTCGGAGCCAGGAGCTTGCGTCTTCGCGGCGGGGGCAGCGGGCTTCGCTTCGGAGCCAGGAGTCTGCGCCTTCGCGGCGGGGGCAACGGCCGGCTTCGCTTCAGCGGTCGGAGTCGGTGCACCCGTGCCCTGCGCCCAGGCGGACGTCGCCGCCGTGCCAAGACACACCACCGCCGAGACCGCGAGCTGGAACCTGCGCGTGCGAACCATGTCCCTCTCCCGTCCTCGCCCCCGGCGGGCCAGGACCACTACCGCTACCGCCGGTGTCCATCGGCGGACACCGGCGCCCCGGACGGACCGGCGAGGACCCGGAAGGCCCTCCCCACAAGCCCGCCGGGCATCCGCGATCCTTCCTAGCTGCGGAAGGGGTTCTGCAGGAGCACCGTCTCGCCGCGATCCGCGCCCACGGAGACGCACACCACGGGCACACCGCTGACCTCTTCCACCCGGCGCACGTAGCGCTTGGCGGCTTCCGGCAGCTCGTCGAAGGTGCGCACGCCGGCGAGCTTCTCGTCCCAGCCGGGCAGCGACTCGTAGATGGGCTTCACGCGCGCCAGGTCCTCGTAGTCACCGGGCAGCTCCGTGACGCGCTGACCATCCAGCTCGTACGCATTGCAGATGCTGAGCGTCTTGATGCCGCTGAGCACGTCCAGCTTGGTGAGCGCCAGACCCCAGAGGCCGTTGACGCGCACCGCGTAGCGCAGCACCACGCCATCCAGCCAGCCGCAGCGGCGGGGGCGGCCCGTGGTGGCGCCGAACTCGTCGCCCACCTTGCGCAGCCGGTCTCCCAGCTCGTCGCTGAGCTCCGTGGGGAACGGACCTCCGCCGACGCGCGTGGTGTACGCCTTGCTGATGCCCATCACCTTGTCGATGGCCGTGGGCCCCAGGCCCGAGCCCACCGCGGCGTTGCCCGCCACGCAGTTGGAGCTGGTGACGAACGGATAGGTGCCGTGGTCCACGTCCAGCAGCGTGCCCTGCGCCCCCTCGAAGAGGATGCGCGCGCCGCGGCGCACCTGCTCGGAGAGGAAGAGCGACACGTCGTGCACGTAGGGACGCAGCCGCTCGCCCAGGGCGGAGAACTCCGCCAGGACCTGCGGCGTCTCGATGCGCGGCACCTCCACACCCGCCTGGGCGCAGAGCTCCTTGAGCTCATCCAGGGCGGCGGGCAGGCGCTCGTCGATGCGGCGACGCAGGCGCTCCGGGTGGAGCAGGTCGCGCACGCGGATGCCCCGGCGGGCCACCTTGTCCTCGTAGGCCGGACCGATGCCCCGGCCCGTGGTGCCAATGGCGCTGCCCCCGCGCGCCTTCTCGCGGAAGCTGTCCAACAGCTTGTGCCACGGGAAGATGACATGGGCGTTGTCGGAGATGAGCAGCTGGGCGTCATCCTTCAGGAAGCCGCGCGGCTTGAGCGCGTCGATCTCCCCGACAAGGACGGCGGGATCCACCACCACTCCGTTGCCAATGACACACGTCTTGCCCGGGTGAAGGATGCCCGAGGGAATCAGGTGCAGGACGGTCTTCTGTCCCCCGACCACCAGCGTGTGCCCTGCGTTGTTGCCGCCCTGGAAACGGACGACCACCTGGGCATGCTCGGTGAGCAGGTCGACGACCTTGCCCTTCCCTTCATCTCCCCACTGCGCTCCGATGACGACGACGTTCGGCATGGTGCCCGCCGCTTAGCACGCGGGAGGGGCCGGGTGACAGTGTTCCGCGAAGCCGCAGTGGAGGGCCTGGCAGGCCGCTTTGTCCCACCCCGGCCAACCTCCCGTGGATTCCTCCTGGACCAGCGCCCGGACGCCCTGGGCCAACCGCCGCACCGCCCCCGCGTCGGCGGATCCGGCCGGGAGGAATTCCGGTTCCGGAGACGGCTCGCCCAGGAAGGCCACGCCCACCCGCACCGGGACCCCCTCCCGCACCATCCGCGCCGCCGCCAGGGCCAGGACTGTCAGCTCGTGAGCGCACGCGGCCGGCCCCAGGGGGTGGCGAGCACCCGGGCGCAGGAGCACCGCCACGGCCTCGCCTTCGGGTGACTCCCACAACAGGTCGACCGCCCCCTCCACGCTGGCGCCGTCCTCCAGGTCCAGCACGAAGTCCAGGCTCCGGTGGATGGAGGACGCGGGCGTGGCCGCGAGCCGCCGCGCGAAGGCCGTGCCCAGGAAGCCCTCCACCGAGGTCAGGACAGCGGACAGGCCCTCCTCCTCCGGATCCCGCCCCGCGTCGCGCAGCAGACCCTCCAGGTGCGCGCGACGTTCCGCTGCCTCCACCTCCGGCCCCGCGAGCGACAAGTCCACCTCTCGCAGGAGCCGACGGACGAGCTGATCCGGACGCTCCACCGGCAGCCAGCTGTCGGGTTCGACGAAGAGCGGCGCCGCGCTCGCGGGTGACTCCCACGGCTCGGATCCGACCGCGAGCCCCAGTCGGTGGAGATGGTGGTAGCGGCGTGGACACGTGAGGAAGTCCTGCACCGCGCGCATGGAGGCGACCACCGGTGAGCCCTCGCCCGCGGGCTCCACGTGGACCAGCGCGGAGTCCTCGCCCGCCGCGTCCGTGGACAGGCGCTCCAGCGCGGACTCGACGCGCAGCCGCGCCTGCTCCCGCTGTTCGTCGGTGGGGGGCTGCGGATCCGCGGGTGGCGGCAACTGCTCCACGTTCACGTCGACGGCGAGCGCTCGCAGCTCCGGATCCACGTCCAGACGGCGATCCACGCGGTGCCACCACGTGTCGGTGCCCGCGCGCTTCTCCTCGCCTCCCGACAGCACCAGCAGGTCCCTGGCGCGCGTGAGGGCCACGTAGAGCAGGCGCAGGTACTCCGCGTCCTCGCGGGCCTTCAGCTCCGCGCGCACCGCCTCGAAGCGCTCGGAGGTGAAGCTGTCCAGCGAGTCCGGCATCCACGGCCGCAGCGCCACCCCGAACGAACGTTCGAAGGACGCGCGGGCCGACGTGACGCGCCTGCGTCCGCCCATCCCGGGCACCACCACCACCGGCCATTCCAGACCCTTGGCCCGGTGGATGGTCAGCAACTGCACGGCGCGAGGGTCGCCTTCATCCAGCAGGTCCGCCTGCGCCTCGTTGGGGTCGGAGTCCGCCAGCTGGCGCAGCTCCCTGGCGAAGGCCACGCACCCGCCCGTGCCGCGCTCGTCCCGGCGCGACGCCAGCGACAACAGCTTCTCCACGTTCGCGCTCGCCTGCTCCGCGTAGGGCGAACCCGCCAGCGCCTCGCGGTAGCCCGTCGCCTCCAGCGCCGCCTGCAACAGGGCGTGCACCCCCAGCCGATCCCGCTCCCTCCGCAGCACGGGGATGAGCTCCAGGAAGCGCGCCAGCCGTGCCTGCTCCCGCCCGGACATCGCGGCGCGCACGTCCGCGTCCACCAGCCGCGGCGACCCGAGCGACAGGGGCAGGTCCCCCGCGAGCCGGAACAGCGATGCATCCGACAAGCCCACCAGCGGCGAGCGCAGCACCGCGGCGAACGCCAACGCGTCATCCGCGTCCGCGAGCAGCGCCAGCAGCGAGGCGAGGTCCCGCACCTCCTGCGCCCCGTAGAAACCACGGCCGCGCAGCACCCGGTGCGGCACGCCGTGGCGGATCAACGCCTGCCGGTACTCCTCCAGGTGGGTGAAGGTCCGGAAGAGGATGGCCACGTCGCCACCGCGCGCGGGCCGCAGGCCCTTCTTGTCCTCCGCCATCACCGTCGCTGGAGCCCCGGGCGCGAGCATCACCCGCAGCCTGCGGGCCACCGCGTCGGCTTCGTACTCGCGCAGCTCCGGCGCGGTATCCGCCTCCGGCAACGCAAGCCGCTCCACCCCGGGGCCCTCCGCCAGCGCCGGACGCGTGGACGACAGGTCGTCCGTCGCCGCGTCGTAGATGACCTCGAACGGACGGGGCTCCGCGTCGCGCGCCACGAGCAGCCCGGCGAACGCGCGGTTGAGGAAGGTCAGGACGCCCGGCAGCGAACGGTAGTTGTTCTGGAGGAAGCCGCGCGCGCCGCCCTCCGCTTCGATCTTGTCCGCCAGCACCTTGAACACGGACACGTCCGCGCCGCGGAACTCGTAGATGGACTGCTTGCGGTCCCCCACCGCGCATAGGAACGCGGGCTCCAGCGGCAGCGCGGCCACCAGGTCGGCGTCCGGCGTCAGCTCGCGAGGACCGCCTTCGCGCCGCTCCGACAGCAGCAGCACCAGCTCCAGCTGAAGCCGGTTGGTGTCCTGGAACTCGTCCACCAGCAGCGCACCCAGCCGCTCCTGCACCTGCTGGCGGAACTCCGGATGGTCGCGCAGCAGGTCGCGCGCCTTCACCAGCAGCGACGTGAAGTCGAACACGTTGCGCCGCGACAGCTCCGCGTCGTGCCGTGCCTCCACCTGCCCCAGGAGGTCGCGGAAGGTGGCCTCGAAGGGCGCCGTGCGCCACGCGGCGTACGCATCCTCCAGCCGCCGCACCGACCCGTCGCTCTTGCCCTTCACCCTCCAGAGCAGCTCCTTCAGGCACGCGCCCGCGCCCTTGCGCAGATGCGCCAGGTTGCGCGGCTCCGACAGCAGCGCGTTGCGGAGCGAGGGGAAGTGCTCCGGCTTCAGGAACGTGTCCGGCGTCATCCCCACCAGCGCCCGCTCGCATACGGACAGCAGGGAGCTCCACTCGACCTTGAGGTCCTGCGCCCGGGCCTCGGCGCACAGCCGGTGGCAGTCCTGGATGAGCCCTTCGAGCTGTGCCTTGTCCGCCGCGCCGTCGCCCACGCGCGCCGAGGCCGCCTTGAGGCCCTCCTCGCGCAGCTTGCCGTAGACGTCCATCAACGCGGCGACGAGGCCGTCGGAGAACCCGGAGCCGGAGAAGCCCAGCTCCGCGCACAGCTCGCGCACGCGCGCATCACCGCCCTCGAGGGCATCCAGCACCACGCGCTCAGTGACGTCTTCCAGCAGGCCCGCGGACTCCAGCTCGTCCAGCACCTCGAAGGCGGGATCGATGCCCACCGAGGGCGGGGCGCGGCGCAGGAGCTGGCCGCAGAGCGAGTGGAACGTGCCCACCGTCGCGGCGCCCAACTCCTCGCGCACCTTGCGCCAGGCGTCCTGCGTGGGGAACGGACGCTCCAGCCGCGCGAGCGACGCGCGCAGGTCCTTCTCCGCGTCCAGCGGGACGTCCCCCTGGGCCAGCATGTCCAGGCGCTCCCGGACGCGCCTGCGCATCTCCGCCGCGGCCTTGTCCGTGAACGTGAGCATGCACAGCCGCGACGGCCGCAGCGCGGCGACCGCCTCCCGCGCCCCCGCGAACAGGTGCAGCGTCATCGTCACCAGGCTGTACGTCTTGCCCGCGCCCGCGCCCGCCATCAGGGCCAGGTTCTTCTCCAGCGCGAGCATGTGGGGCGCGGTGTCGCTCATCCGCTCCCCTCGTCCGTCACGCGCCGCTCGGTGATGCGGCACACCGCGCGGTAGCCACACCGGCCGCAGTCATTGGGCCGCGCCGGGAAGTCGCCCTTGCGCAGGCGCTGGACCAGCGTCTCCACCGCGTTGGGCAGGTTGAGTCCGGCGGCATCCGCCACGCGCTGGCGCACCTCCGGGTCGGTGGACAGCAGGTCCTCCAGCTCCGCGGGAGGCAGCACGTCCGACAGGTGGATGGCCGCGCCCGTGCGCAGGGAGAACCACGCCGCGTTGCGCGCGCCCACGTGGCCCGCCTCGCGCGCGGCGTAGAGGTACAGCGGGAGCTGGAAGTCCGAGCGCAGCAGGTTCTCCTTCAGCGTGCGCTTGTCCAGGCGGCCTGTCTTGTAATCGATGACGCCCACTTCCACGCCGGCCGTGTCCAGCCGGTCGATCTGCCCTTCGAAGACGATGGCGTCGTCCGCCACCATCAGCTTCACGTCGCTCCAACGCGGATCCTTCGCGGCGGGACCGAACTGCAACTCGAAGCCCTCCGGGACCAGCGGGTCGAACGGCAGGCCCCGCCCCTGATCCGCGAGGATGCGCCGCACCATCGCCTGCGCCTTCTCGCCCGCGAGCTTCCACAGCTCGTGGTGGCCCACGTGGTGGAGCTCCGCGAAGTGCCGGCTGGCCTTCTTGACCGCCTTCTCCAGCACCTCCTCGGGGATGTCCTCCGGCGCCTGCCCCAGGAGCTTCTGGTCCTTGAGCGCCTGGAACACCTCCTCCATCACGCGGTGCCAGAAGGTGCCGCGCCCCCGGGCGTCGAAGTCCTCGCCGGGCACCACGGGCTCGGCCACCTTCAGCCCGTACGCGACGAAGCCCTGGAACCCGCAGTTGCCGAAGCGGGCCAGGGCGCTCGCGGACAGCGGGCGCTCCAGGCCGAAGTGGAAGGTCTCCCGCAGCTTCTTCTCCAGCTCCGGCCCCTGCACCCCACCGGTGAACTCCCCGGGCGGCTCCTCCTCGCGACCGAAGAAGCGCAGGCGCGCGGCCTCCATGTGGGCCAGCTCGCGCGCGGTGCGGAACCAGTCGTCCGTCCCGAACTGCTCCTTGAGCAGGGGGCCCGCCGGATCCGGCTCGGTGACGCGGAGGCTGGGGAAGGACAGGCCCGCCAGCGCCTCCAGCGCCACGGTGCGCCGCAGCTCCGCGCGCGTCAGCACCTCATCCAACGGCAGCACCGGCGGCAGCGTGCGCGTCGCCCACGTGTGGCCCGTGAGCCGCCGCACCTCCTCCAGGAACGCGGAGGGCACCTGCTCCTGTCCGCCCGCGGCCTTCGCCGCGAACGACAGGCTCAACGACCCCTCCGCCGCCGCGAGCGCGCTGGCGAAGAGCAACCGGTCCTCGGTGAGCCGCCACGGCGCGCGGTCGTCGAACTCGCCTCCGGTGAGGCGGAACACGTCCCGGCCCAGGTGCTGGTTGAGCGCCACGCGCTCCGCGTCCCCCAGCAGCGGCGACGGCGGATCGCGCCCGGGAAGCCGGCCCTCCGTGAGCCCCGCGACGAAGAGGTGGCGGAAGGTGCGGCCCGGCACATCGCCCAGGTCCAGCACCTCCACCGCGCCCGTGGCCGAGCCCCGCGCGGGCAGGTGCACGTCCCGCAGCGCGTCCGACAGCCACCGGCCCAGCGTGCGGCGAGGGATGCGCGGCCCACCGCCCGCTGCCCGCAGCGAGCGCAGCAGCGCTTCCACCCGCTGGCGGAACGCCGCGAGCGCCGCGTCGTCCCGGGCCCTGGCGTCCTCGATGCGCGCGCCCAGCACGCCCGGCGCACGCGGCTCCCGCGGCCCGGCGGAGTCCAGCAGCCCCAGCCGCTCCACCACCTTCCACCACGCGGAGATCGACTCCGCGGCCGGGGCCTCGTGGGGGATGTGCCGACATTCGTCGATGAGCCGCATCACCCGGTCGCGCAGCGCGCGCACGGCCATCACCTTGACCGCGTCCTCCTTGCGCTTGCCGCCCTGCGCGGCCATCCGGCGCGCGAGCCCATCCAGCCGCACGTCGTAGGCGCCCTTGCCCCGCGTCGCGCCCAGCCGGTCATCCCGCGCGGCGGCGAGCGCGAAGAGCGCCGCGGGCGCGTCCGGCCCTCCACGCGACAGCGAGGGCACGTAGCGGCTGGAGACGAGCTCCGCCACGCGCTCCGCCGGGAAGCCGTCCTCCGTCAGCACCGGCAGCTCCAGCGCCAGCCGCACCGGCCCCGCGAGCGCGAGCGGTTCCCCCCAGGGCAGCCGCACCGGCACGCCCAGCTCCCCCAGCGCCTCCGCCAGCCACCCGGCCTCCGAGCCCAGGTCGCGGTACGCGATGGCGATGTCGCCCGGCGCGCTGCCCGCCGCGATGAGCCGCCGCACGTCGCGGGCCACCACGCGAGCCTCCTCGCGCGCGGACGTCGCGTTCCACACCGACAGCCCCTCCACCGCGCCCTTCAGCACGTCGCGCGCCGCGCGGGGGGAGAACAGGTGCCGCCCCAGGTCCGTGAAGGGCCGGCCCTCGAAGGTGACGTCCGCCTTGAAGAGGTCCACGTGGGGCATCGTCTCGCCCCGGTTCTCGAAGGCCCGGAACAGCGCCGCGAGCGCCGCGTCCGCCACGGGCGAGCCGCCCACCGGCGTCTCCACGCGCAGCGACACCCGCCGCGCCTCGCACGCCGCCGCCAGGCCCATCAGCAGCTCCAGCTTCGACGGCCGCACGTCATAGACGCCGTGGAGCACCAGCCCCGTCACCCCATCCCAGCCGGCCGGCCACGCGCCCCGGGCCAACGCCTCGCGCGCGCCCCGGAGCACGTCTTCCCGGTCCGCGAGCCCCAGCTCCGCCAGCCGCTGCTCATAGAGGTGGTAGAGCCGGGCCAGGACGCGCGCGCGGGTGCGGCGCTCCGGCGGCAGCACCTCCGCGGCATCTTGAAGCTCGCGCGCGGAGAGCCGGCCCGCCTTCAGGTCCAGCAGCACCTCCGCCGCGGCCCGGGCGAACGCGGGCTCGCGCACGTAGTCGCCGAACGGCGTCGCGCCCAACAGGCTCCCCAGGCCCGCCACCACCGCCCGCGCCGTCATCGCCGGACAGGGGCGCCGGTTGAGTTCGCCCGCCCCACCCAACGCGTGGACGAAGTCGTCCCATGTGAGCAGGTGGGTCCCCACCGAAATCCCCCGCGCACGCCCCTCCGCCCGCAGGGCGGCCTGACGGCGCGCGGCATCGGGGAAGACGTGGAGTGTGCGGCCAGGACGGGACATGCGGGGCGAGGACTCTAGAACGGCCAGGGGCGCCGTTTTCATGCTCCTTTCGCTGCATTCCCACACCCTCACCCGTTGTCCGCCCGCCTGCTGCCCTCTGGAACCCGGGAAGTCCAAGGACGCGGGGCTTCCACCCGACCTGGGACAGCACCGCTCAGCCCGGGGTCCTTCCGCGCAAGGCCCGCTTTTTCAGCGCGCGGAGAGGAACGCGTCCACCTCGCGAGCAAGCAGCGCGGGTGCGCGGACGTGGGCCACATGGGGCGCTGTCCCGCAAGCTCGCGCGAGCCCCTTGGGCGCGGCGCCTTCGTCAAGGCGCGCGGGTTCGCGCCAGGAGCACGTGAGGGCGCTGAGCGCTCAGGAGCACGCGGGTCGGCGTGTCCACGATCGCGCTGGGCGCGGATGTTGAGTCCAGGCATCCGGGATTGCCGGAAAGGGTGGGAGCCCCCTTATGCTCCGGCGCCTCATGCGCGCCTCCTGCCGGACCCTCGTCACTCTCTGCCTGCTGCTCCTGACGCCGCTGTCGCCCGCGTTCGCGCAGGACGCGTCGGACACGCCGCGCGCGCTGCGCTTCGACTGGACGCGGGACGGCATCATCACCGGCACCGCCGGCGTGCTGTGGATCTCCAGCGAGACGGTGTTCAAGGACAGCCTGGCCCCGGCGCGGTGCCACTGGTGCGACCGCGCTCCGGACGGCACCGACACGCTCAACCGGCTGGACCGCTGGGGCCGAGGCATCCGGGGAGGCACCGAGGCGTCGCGCAAGCGGGCGAACACCTGGAGCAACCTCATCGGGTTCGCGGGCCTGCCCCTGGGAATGCTCGGAGCGCAGTACGCCGTGGGCCGCTCCAGCAACGCGTCCGGGGAGCTCTTCGCGCAGGACGCGACCATCATGGTGGAGAGCGCCGTCCTCTCCTCCGTCGTCAACCAGGCGGTGAAGTTCAGCGTCGGCCGCGAGCGCCCCTTCGTCCACGCGCTGCCGGAGGCCGAGAAGGCCCTCACCGCCCACCCCAACGACAACAACCTGTCCTTCTACAGCGGACACACCAACCTGGCCTTCTCCCTGGTGGTGTCCGCGGGCACCGTCGCCGCGATGCGCGGCTACAAGCACCAGGGCCTCATCTGGGGCGTGGGGCTCCCGCTGGCCGCGTCCGTGGGCGCGTTGCGCATGGCCGCGGACAAGCACTACCTCACCGACGTGCTCACCGGCGCGGTGGTGGGCTCCGCGTTCGGCGTCGCCGTGCCCTTGCTCCTGCACGGCCGCACGGACGACGCCTCCTCGTCCGCCGCGCGGCGGTCCTCGCTGTCGCTCAACCCGGCCATCGGCCGGCAGATGGTGGGCCTGACGGGCTCGTTCTAGGCCCGCAGGGCCGCCGGCCGCGCACAAGCCGACACTTCGGCCTCCACGCCCCCTGGAGGCACGCGGCCGGCATGGTAGGCGATCCGTTCACCTTCGTCGGACGGGTCCCTCCGTGCGCTCCATCCTGATCGTCCTCCCTCCGTGCTCCTCGGGGCGGTGCCCATGAGCCCGTCCCACGCGAAGGACGCACCGCGCTTCGGGCCGGCCCTGCCCCCATCCACGTTCGCGGGCTTCGCGGTGGCGGCGGTGGCCATCCTCGCCATCGCCTTCCTCTCCTACCGCACCCTCCAATCGCGCGCGGTCGCGGGCGAGCTGGTGACGCACACCCTCTCGGTCGTGGAGCAACTGGAGGGCCTGCTGTCCGCGATGAAGGACGCGGAGACCGGCCAGCGCGGCTTCCTCCTCACCGGCGCGGAGAGCTACCTGGAGCCCTACCTGGGCGCGAAGAAGTCGCTGCCGGGCCGGTTGGAGCGCCTGCGCGAGCTGACCCGCGACAACGGCCTCCAACAGCAGCGCCTGGAGGCCCTGGAGCGCGCCGTCACGGAGAAGCTCGCGGAGCTCCAGCAGACCATCGACCTGCAACGGCGGGGAGAGAGCCGCGCGGCCATCGCCGTCGTGAAGGAGGACCGCGGCATCGCCGCGATGAACGCCCTCCGCGCCGTCGTCCGGCAGATGGCGACCGAGGAGCAGCAGCTGCTCGCGGAGCGCACCGCCGAACTCCAGGCCTCCGCCACGCTGTCCCTCGTCGTCACCTGGGCCGGCTCCGCCCTGCTGTTCGCGCTGATTGGCATGGCGGCGTACATCGCGTCGCGCGACTTCCGGGCCCGGAGCATCGAGGCGTGGGTCCAGGCCGGGCACAACGCGCTCGCCACGCGCATGCAGGGTGAGCAGCGCCTGGACCAGCTGGGCGACAACATCCTGCGCGTCCTCGCCGACACGCTGGATGCCCAGGTGGGCGCGCTCTACCTCGCGGACGCCACGAGCCGCTTCCGCCGCGTCGCCAGCCACGCGCTGCCCGCTGACTTCGCGACGAAGCACGCCACCCTGAGCCCCGGCGAGGGTCTGGCCGGACAGGCCCTCAAGGACGGGCGCGCCATCCACCTGCGCGACGTCCCCGAAGGCTACCTGCCCATCGCCTCCAGCCTGGGCCACGGACGACCACGCCATGTCCTCATCGCCCCCGCCCAGGTGGACGGGCAGGTCAACGCGGTGGTGGAGCTGGGCTTCCTGCACCCGGTGTACCCGTCGGACCTGGAGCTGCTCCGACGCGTGTCCGACTCCATTGGCGTGGCGGTGCGCGCCTCGCATGATCGCACCCGCCTGGAACAACTCCTGGAGGAGACGCGGCGGCAGGCCGAGGAGCTGCAGGCCCAGCAGGAGGAGCTGCGCGTCTCCAACGAGGAGATCGAGGAGCAGAGCCGCATCCTCAAGGAATCCCAGACGCGGATGATGACCCAGCAGGCGGAGCTGGAGCAGACCAACGCCCAGCTGGAGGAACAGGCACGCCTGCTGGAGACCCAGCGCGATGACCTGGCCCTGGCGCAGGTGACGCTCACCCAGAAGGCCACGGAGCTGGAGCGCACCAACCGCTACAAGTCCGAGTTCCTGGCCAACATGAGCCATGAGCTGCGCACGCCGCTCAACAGCTCGCTCATCCTCGCGAAGCTGCTGGCGGACAACAAGGAGGGCAACCTCACCGCCGAACAGGTGACGTTCGCGCGGACCATCGGCTCCGCGGGCGACGACCTCCTGGCCCTCATCAACGACATCCTGGACCTGTCGCGCATCGAGGCGGGCAAGGTGGAGGTGCGGCCGGAGCCGGTCGCGATCCAGCGCCTCGTCGAGAGCCTGGGCCGCACCTTCGAGCCCGTGGCGAAGCAGAAGGACCTGCACTTCTCCTTCACCGTCGCACCGGACGTGCCCCCCACCCTGGAGACGGATCCGCAGCGGCTGGGGCAGGTGCTCAAGAACCTGTTGTCCAACGCCTTCAAGTTCACCGAAGCCGGCGAGGTGGCCTTCACCATCGCCACCGCGGGCCCGGGGCTCGTGGGCTTCTCCGTGCGCGACTCCGGCATCGGCATCCCCCGCGAGCTGCACGACGCCATCTTCGAGGCCTTCCGGCAGGCCGACGGCAGCACGCACCGCAAGTACGGCGGCACCGGCCTGGGCCTGTCCATCTCGCGCGACCTGGCGCGCCTGATGGGCGGTGACGTCACCGTGCGCAGCACCCCAGGCGAGGGCAGCACCTTCACCCTCACCCTGCCCCTGCGCCCGGGCGCCGCCATCCCGGTCCGAGACGCGGCGGCCTCCGCCCGCCCGGCGCCTCGAGCCTCCGCCCCGCTGCCGCCCCCTCCCGCCGGCCTGGAGGACGACCGCGAGCACCTCACGCCCGGCTCGCGCGTGCTGCTGGTGGTGGAGGACGACGCGCGCTTCGCCCGCATCCTGCGCGACGAGGCGCACGAGCTGGGCTTCCAGTGCCTCCTGGCCTCCACCGCCACGGAGGGCCTCGAGGCCGCCGTCGGCCACCAGCCCCACGCCATCCTGCTGGACATGAACCTGCCGGACCACTCCGGCCTCTCCGTGTTGGATCAACTCAAGCGCAACCCGCGCACGCGCCACATCCCGGTGCACGTGCTGTCCGTGGAGGACCAGACGCGCGAGGCCCTGGAGCTGGGCGCGGTGGGCTTCGCGCTCAAGCCCGTGCAGCGCGAACAGCTGCTGGACGTCTTCCGCAAGCTGGAGACGAAGTTCACGCCCGGGACCCGCCGGGTGCTGGTGCTGGAGGACGACGCCCGCCAGCGCGAGAGCATCCAGAAGCTGCTGGAGACCGAGGACGTGGAGGTGGAGGGCGTGGCCACCGCGAATGACGCGCTCCAGCGGCTGCGCGAGCGCACCTTCGAGTGCATGGTGATGGACCTGCACCTGCCCGACCTGAGCGGCCACGAGTTCCTGGAGCGGATGGCCGCCGAGGAGGGCGTGTCCTTCCCCCCCGTCATCGTCTACACCGGGCGCACGCTCAGCCGCGACGAGGAGCAGCGCCTGCGCCGCTTCTCCCGCTCCATCATCATCAAGGGCGTGCGCTCCCCGGAGCGGCTCCTGGATGAGGTGACGCTGTTCCTGCACCAGGTGGAGTCGCGCCTCCCGCCGGATCGCCAGCGCATGCTCCAGGCCGCGCGCGACCGCGAGTCCGCGCTGGAGGGCCGCCGCATCCTGGTGGTGGAGGACGACGTGCGGAACATCTTCGCCCTCTCCAGCGTGCTGGAGCCGCGGGGCGCGAAGGTGGAGATCGCCCGCAACGGCCGGGAGGCCCTGGCGCTGCTCACGAAGAGCCTGGCCCAGCCGCAGCTCGCGGTGGACCTGGTGCTGATGGACATCATGATGCCGGAGATGGACGGGCTCACCGCCACGCGAGAGATCCGCAAGCGCACGGAGTGGAAGAAGCTGCCCATCATCGCCCTCACCGCGAAGGCCATGCGCGATGACCAGGAGCAGTGCCTCCAGGCCGGCGCCAACGACTCCATCGCCAAGCCGCTGGACGTGGAGAAGCTCCTGTCGCTGCTGCGCGTGTGGATGCCCAAGGCATGAGGACGGGCATGCTCGACGTGGCCTCGAAGGACTTCGACATCGAGCTGCGGCTGCTGCTCGAAGCGCTCTACCTCAAATACCACCACGACTTCCGTGGCTACGCGGTGTCGTCGCTCAAGCGACGGCTGGCCCAGGCCGCGGAGCACTTCGGCTGCGCCACGCTGTCCCAGCTCCAGGACCGGGTCCTGCACGAGCCCCCGCTCTTCCCCGCCCTGCTCGACTACCTCACCGTGCAGGTGAGCGAGCTGTTCCGGGACCCGTCCTACTACCGCGCCCTGCGCGAGCAGGTCGTGCCCGTGCTGCGCACCTACCCGTCACTCAAGGTGTGGATCGCCGGGTGCAGCACGGGAGAGGAGGCCTGGTCGCTGGCCATCCTGCTGCGCGAGGAGGGGCTGCTGGAGCGCACGCTCCTCTACGCCACGGACATCAACCCCACCGCCCTCCAGCGCGCGGAAGCCGGCGTGTACGCGGTGGACCGCATCGCGTCCTTCACCCAGAACCACCGGCTGTCGGGCGCGCGCACGTCGCTGTCGGACTACTACACGGCCGCGTACGGCGGCGCGGTGTTCGACCGCTCGCTCAAGGCCCACATCGTCTTCTCGGACCACAGCCTGGCCACCGACAGCGTCTTCGCGGAGGTGCAGCTGCTGTCGTGCCGCAACGTGCTCATCTACTTCAACCGCGAGCTGCAAGAGCGCGCGCTGGGCCTGTTCACGGAGTCGCTCTGCCACAAGGGCTTCCTGGGCCTGGGGGCCCGCGAATCCCTGCGCTTCTCCTCGCACGAGTCCGCGTTCGCCCCCCTCGTCCCCGAGGACCGGCTCTACCAGAAGCGCTAGGAGGAGCCCTTCGTCCATGAGCCCCCCGAGCCACCGCTCCGAGCATCCCCCGGGCCGCGTCGACGCCATGGCCGTGGGCGCGTCCGCGAGGACGCCAGCGGACGCCGTGCTTCCTCTTGAACAGATGCCCGACGTCCTTCAGGCAGGGGGAGCGGGTGGTGCTATCTGACGTGTCCGTCCTCAGCAAGGAGTCGCGGCCCGTGGCCTCCCGGGTGAAGTGCCTGGTCGTCGATGACCTGGAGGAGAACCTCCTCGCGCTGTCCGCCGTGTTGCGGGGCGACGACGTGGAGGTGCACTGCGCGCGGTCCGGCGCCGAGGCGCTGGAGCTGCTGCTGCGGCACGAGTTCGCGCTCGCGCTGCTGGACGTGCAGATGCCGGAGATGGATGGCTTTGAACTCGCGGAGCTGATGCGCGGCTCGGAGCGCACCCGCGACGTGCCCATCATCTTCGTCACCGCGGGCACGGGCGACCCCCGGCGCGTCTTCAAGGGCTACGAGGCCGGCGCGGTGGACTTCCTCTACAAGCCGCTGGAGGCGCACGTCCTGCGCGGCAAGGCGGGCGTCTTCTTCCAGATGCACCGGCAGAAGCAGCAGCTGGCCCAGCAGCTGGACACGCTCGCGGAGACCCTGCGCCTCAACGAGATGTTCACCGCGGTGCTGGGCCACGACCTGCGCAACCCGCTCTCCGCCATCCTCACCGCGGCGGACCTGCTCCAGCGCCGCTCGGAGGACGAGGCCGTGAAGAAGACGGCCACGCGGATGCTCGCCGCGGGCAAGCGCATGGGCCGGATGATTGAAGACGTGCTGGACCTGGCCCGCGCGCGGCTCGCGGGCGGCATCCCCCTGAGCCGGGGCGAGACGGACTTCGGGCAGCTGCTGCAGCGCATGGTGCAGGAGCACCAGACGGCGTGGCCCCGGCACCGCATCGAGGTGCAGCAGGACGGCGACCTCGTGGGGGACTGGGACGCGGACCGGCTGGCGCAGGTGGCCTCCAACCTCATCGGCAACGCGCTCCAGCACGGCGACGCCACGGAGCCCGTGCGCATCCGCGTGGACGGCACGCGCGACGACGCCCTGCGCTTCACCGTCACCAACGCGGGCGTCATCCCGCCCGGCCTGCTGCCCTTCCTCTTCGATCCCTTCCGGGGAGGCCAGCAGCAGCGGGGGCGCAAGGGCGGGCTGGGCCTGGGCCTCTACATCGTCCAGCAGATCATCCAGGCCCACCAGGGCGGCGTGGAGGTGCACTCCGGCACCGGGCCCTACACGGAGTTCCGCGTGGAGCTGCCGCGCAAGGGCGTGGACGTCGTCAAGCTGTAGCGCCGTCGCCCCGGGGCTCGCTGTCCGTCCCGTTGCCGGGCCCGGACTCCGGCACTCCCGGGGGCAGCGTGTGCAGCCCCCAGCGCTGCCCCGCCTCCCAGGCGGTGACGCCCGTGATGCCCCAGCCGGCACGCTGGGCCTCGCGGCGCTCGAACTCCAGCCAGAACACGGAGGTGTCCGGCCGGGACGCCTGGTCCATGCAGGCCACGCGCGACGGCGCGCGCCCGTGCGACTCCAGCGACACGGCGAAGGGCTTGTGGGAGTGCCCGCAGAGCACCCACTTCGGTTGCACCGCGTCCACCAGCTTGCGCGTCACCGAGTTGCCAATCCACGGCGACGGCAGGGGGCGCGGCGGCGAGGGCGGCTCGTCGCGGGCCTTCTGCACGATGCCTCGGGGCCACTCGTGGACGAGCAGCAGGTCCACGTCGCGCGCGGCGGACACCCGCTCCACCTCGGACGCGCGGAAGTAGCCCGCCTGCTTCGAGGTATCCAGCGACGTGGGGCGCCGCAGCGGCTGATCGATGAACCGCGGCGCGTGGATGCCGGACAGGTACGCCACCCGCAGGCCGTCCAGCTCCCGCAGGCCCGCGCGGCCCAGGTAGTGGACGTCCGGGGCCAGGTCTCCGCCGTCCTGCAGGTCGTGCAGCGCCTCGAAGTCCTCGTTGTTGCCGCCAATGAAGTACAGCGGCCGCTTCACGCGGCGCAGGCCGTCCGCGTACTCGGCGAACTCCGCGGGCATGGAGCGCTTGGCGGCCTTGCGCCGGTGGTCGTCCGCGCGCCGGAAGGCCTCCACGTCCCCCACCGCCAGCACCAGGTCCACCCGGCGTCCGCGCGCCTGCTCGAGCGCGTCCAGCCAGGCCTCCACCCGGTGGAAGCGTCCGTGGATGTCACCCAGCGCGGCGACGAGGAGGGAGTCCTGCGGCATGCCCTTCACTCAAGGCCCCCCGCCGCGCGCTGTCGAGTCATCCCCCGCCGTGTCTTTCCAATGACGGACGATAGGCCGTCCAGGCTACGGGCATCCCAGCGGATAGGTGATTTCCACCAGGGCCCCGGGGGCCGGCGCGCGCGACCGGTCGAAGATGACGGCGTTCGCGCGCCCGTCGTAGGACCACCCGCCCGTCGCCGGGACGCCGTCCACCCGGACGGAGATGGCGCCCGGGTTCGCGGGCGACTCCGACAGGGGGAAGGTGCGGTTGGGGCCGAAGGCGCTCTCCGACAGCTTCTCCAGCGACGTGGCCCAGTTGGGCGTGCAGATGCTGTCCACCACGCCGCCCAGCTTCCGGGCGAGCTCCATGTAGCGGGTGCCGGAGCTGCTGGAGGTGGGGCAGGTGGACAGGTCCTCCGGGCCCACCACGGCGTTGAAGGTCACCTTGGAGGGGTCGTTCCCCTTCAGGGCCAGGAAGTACGTCTCGTAGAAGTCCACCGGCTGCGAGCTGAAGTCCTCCTCGTCCGACAGCGCGATGATGGCCAGCTTCGCGTCCTCGCGCAGGAAGCCGCCGTTGCCGTCGTTCGGCTGGGGCGTGCGCGGGTCGTCCAGGTTGTAGAGCAGCGGCTCCGACAGGGCGCGGTACGCGGCGTCCAGGCCCTGCTCGTTCCAGTGGCACACGCCCACGTGCGTGTTGTTGGCGAAGACCTGCGCCGCGTTGGGCGTCTGCGGCGTGATGATGCGCGGGCTGGAGTTGTCCACCGGGAACAGGCGCCCGTTCTCACCGCCCTGGGCGCCGCCGGGGCACTCGGACCAGCCGCCCGGAGAGGGATCCAGGCCGGTGGTCGTCACGCCGATGCGGTAGTCCACGTGCGCGGCGGAGGCCGCGGTCAGGAAGGCCGCGAAGTTCTCCCCCAGGCTCTGCTGCTCCTCCATCATGGAGCCCGAGTTGTCGACGACGAAGAGCACGTCCACGCGCGCCTCCGCGTCCTGGATGAAGCGGTCCGTCTGGTTCGTCTTCGCGAGCCCCCGCCCCACGAGCCCCGCGTTGAAGACGGAGCCATCCTTGAGCGTGAAGCGCACCGTGGCCGCGTCGTCCCCCTCCTCCGCGGGCGTGTACTTCGCCGTGAGCTTCGCGCGCCCGCCCGCCGGAATCGTGGCGGGCAGCGGCCCCGCCACCGAGAACTCTCCGCCGGGCTGCGACAGCGTCATGCCCGCCACCGTCACGGCGTCCGTGCACTGGTTGTAGGCCACCAGCTCGCGGGTGCGCGCACCGCACGCCAGCCGGGCGGTGCCGAAGTCCACCGTGGTGGGCTGCACGGAGAAGCACCCGTGCACGCCCTGGCCTGACAGGTTCACCAGCGGGTGGCCCCGCGTGGGGTGGCTCACCCAGCCCTCCGCCAGCCCCTGGAAGTCCCCGTCCGCGGGGGGCTGGAAGCGCACGACGAGCGTCGCCTTCTTGCCGGGCGCCAGCACGCCGTTCGCCACGGGCTCCGCGCGGAACGCGGGGTCCGACCCGGACGCGAGCTGGAGGGCCGACAGGTAGCAGGGCTCCACGCCCGTGTTGCGCAACGTCACGCCCAGCGCCATCTCCGACCCCACCGGCACCCGGCCGAAGTCCAGCGACGCGGGCAGCAGGTACTCACACGGAGGGAAGGTGCGCCCCTCCCCGGACAGCGTCACCCCATCCGTGGCGCTGGAGCCACCCTGATGGGTGGTGACGGCCAGCTGACCGCCGCTCGCGCCCGTGACGCCCTCGCGCGGGCTGAAGGTGATGCCCACCTTGAGGTTGGCGCCGGGCGCCAGGGGCTGGCTCGCCGGCGGCTGCGCGAGCGTGAAGTAGCCCCCCGTGTGCGTGGTGAGCACCAGCTGGCTGACGGCGACCTCCTCGCGGCAGCGGTTGTGCACGGTGACGTTGCGCGTGGCCGTCATCCCGAAGGCCACCTGCCCGAAGGACAGGTGCGCGGGCGTCACCTCCACGCACGACGCGCCGCCCTCCCCCGTCAGCGAGACCTTGGGGCCCGGCGTCGTCGTGGACGGCTTGCGCACGGCCACCTCCACGCGGCCGTCGCGCACCCGGCCCGTCGCCACGGGCTTGAAGGCCACGCGCAGCTCCACCATGGCCCCTGGCAGGAGCGCGTCGTTGGGGAGCACCGGCGCGCTCACCACCTGGAACACGCCCGACGGATCCTCCAGCAGCGACGCGCCTTGATAGCGCAGCATCTCATTGCCCTGGTTGCGCACGGTGATGCGCGCCTCGGCGGTGGCGCCCACCGCCACCCGGCCGAAGTCCACGCGCAGCGGCGTCACCTCCAGCATGCTGGCGACCCCCGTGCCCGTCAGCGTCACCAGCGCGGGCTCGCAGCCGTCGCACACCGTGACCTGCAGGGCCGCCTGCGCGGTGCCCAGCCGCACCGGGCTGAAGGCCACCGGGACCTTGCGCGTCTCATGCGGCGCCAGCGAGGACGGCAGCCCCGCCCCCGCGGAGAATTGATCCGCGTCCGCGCCCGCCACGGACAGCACCAACGGGCTCTCCACGTCGGAGGGGTTGCGCACCGTCACCTCGCGCATCTCCACCAGCCCCAGGTTCACGTTGCCGAAGTCGAGCGCCGACTCCGTCACCTCCACCAGCGCCTTCACGCCGCGCCCGTTGACGGGCACCTGCGCGGCCGCTTCACCCGAGGCGTCGGTGAGCACCTCCACCTGCCCCTGCACCGCGCCCTCCACGTCCGGCGTGAAGCGCACCTCCAGCTCGTGCTCCGCGCCCGACGACAGCGTGAAGGGTTCGAAGGCGGGGATGCTCACGTTGGCCAGCGACGAACGGGCCCCCTCCACGCGGTACGACGCGCGTCCCTGGTTCGTCAGCCGCAGCGTCATCGTCTTCGTGCGGCCCACCGCGGCGGCGCCGAACTCCAGGACCTCCGGCCGCGCGGCGAACCCCGTATGGGCTTGCTGGAAGGTGGGCCGCTCACACGCCGTCCACGCCGCCACCGCCAAAGCCAACGACATCCATCGCAGTCCACGCATACGGAGTCCCGTCTTTCCCACATACGGCACCGGTGTCCCCCCACTCAGCCCTGCACGTGGATCCGGCCGTCGTGGAAAGGTGCAACCCAGGTGCCTGGGCGCTCCAACGAGGCGACGTCACACCGCCAACACGGCAAACAGGCGCCCACTCAAGGGAACGACCCTAAACAAGCAAAACGTGCGATTCGACATTTCGTGGAATCGACTGAAAAAGCTTCACAAACGGTGGCTGCTTCACCGACCTCCTGCCCTCGTGTGCCGTGAGACGGCTGGGAGGGGGCGGTGGTGTGTGCAGGACGGCCGCGCGCTGGCCTGGACGGAGGGATGCGGGGGGCGGCGCCCGGTGTTCCCCCAGAATCCTCCCGGGCGTACGCCTTTGCGTGCACCGGAACACCCTTTCAGTGATAAAGCGCGCCCCCATGTCCGAGCCCGACGTCATCTCCATCCG
Organism: Corallococcus silvisoli; assembly: GCF_009909145.1. Taxonomy (NCBI): domain Bacteria; kingdom Pseudomonadati; phylum Myxococcota; class Myxococcia; order Myxococcales; family Myxococcaceae; genus Corallococcus; species Corallococcus silvisoli. The sequence continues at coordinate 37,900 of NZ_JAAAPJ010000008.1, read as the reverse complement.
TGGTGCCAGGGAGCACAACCTCAAGACCGTCTCCCTGGACATCCCGAAGAAGAAGCTCGTGGTGTTCACCGGCGTGTCGGGCTCCGGCAAGAGCTCGCTCGCGTTCGACACGCTCTATGCGGAAGGCCAGCGCCGCTACGTGGAGAGCCTCTCCTCTTATGCCCGCCAGTTCCTGGGGCAGATGGAGAAGCCCCGCTACGACACGCTGCGGGGCCTGTCGCCCACCATCTCCATCGAGCAGAAGGCGGCCAGCAACAACCCGCGCTCCACGGTGGGCACGGTGACGGAGGTGCACGACTACCTGCGCGTGCTCTACGCCTCCATCGGGGTGCAGCACTGCCCCAACTGCGGCCGCAAGGTGGGCAAGCAGAGCGCGCAGCAGATCGTCGATGAGATCATGAAGCTGCCCGCGGGCACCAAGCTGCAGGTGCTGGCGCCCATCGTCACGAACCGCAAGGGCGAGCACAAGGACCTGCTCGCGGAGGCGCAGAAGCGCGGCTTCTCCCGCGCGCGCGTGGACGGGAAGCTGCGGGAGCTGGAGGAGCGCATCGAGCTGGACAAGAAGTCCAAGCACGACATCGCGCTCGTCATCGACCGGCTGGTGCTCAAGCCGGACCTGCGCACGCGCCTGACGGACTCCGTGGAGACGGCGCTGCGCGAGGGCAAGGGCACGCTCATCATCACGGATGAGAAGGGCACGCCCGCGTCCGACCGCGTGATGAGCGAGCTGAACGCGTGCCCCGCGTGCGGCCTGTCCTTCGGGGACCTCACGCCCGCGTCGTTCTCCTTCAACAACCCGCTGGGCATGTGCACGGACTGCAACGGCCTGGGCACCCGGCCGGAGATGGACGCGGACCTGCTGGTGCCGGACCAGGGCCGCAGCATCCGCGACGGCGCCATCGAGCCGTGGGCCAGCGGCATGAACCGGGGCGAGGGCTGGACGGCGGACTTCGTGGAGAGCCTGGCGGGGGCGTTCAAGATCGACCTGGACGTGCCGTACGCGAAGCTGTCCAAGCGGGAGAAGGACGTCCTGATGAACGGCGTGAAGGGCAAGTCCTTCACCGTGCAGTGGGGCGACAGCGGCCAGTACACCATGGAGTGGGAGGGCCTGCTCGCGCGCACCATGCGCAACTTCAAGACGACGACGTCGGAGGCGCGCAAGGCGGAGCTCCAGAAGTACTTCAGCGACAAGCCCTGCCCGTCCTGCAAGGGCGAGCGCCTGCGCCCGGAGAGCCGCGCGGTGAAGGTGCACGAGCGCACGCTGGTGGAGCTGAGCCGGCTGACCATCACGGACACGCGCGCGTTCCTGACGAAGCTGGACTTGAGCAAGCAGGAGGAGAAGATCGCCCAGGAGCTGCTCAAGGAGATCCGCAGCCGCCTGTCCTTCCTGGTGGACGTGGGCCTGGGCTACCTCACGCTGGACCGCACCGCGTCCACGCTGTCCGGCGGCGAGAGCCAGCGCATCCGGCTGGCGTCGCAGATGGGCAGCGAGCTGACGGGCGTCATCTACATCCTGGACGAGCCCTCCATCGGCCTGCACCAGCGCGACAACGGCAAGCTGCTGACGACGCTCAAGCGGCTGCGCGACCTGGGCAACTCCGTCATCGTCGTGGAGCACGACGAGGAGACGATGGAGGAGGCGGACTACCTGGTGGACTTCGGTCCCGGCGCGGGCGAGCTGGGCGGGCAGGTGGTGTCCCAGGGCACGCCGAAGCAGGTGATGGCGGACGAGAACAGCCTCACCGGCGCGTACCTGTCCGGGCGTCAGGAGATTGAAATCCCCGAGTCGCGCCGCGAGCCGAACCCGAAGCATCAGATCTCCATCGTGGGCGCGACGGAGAACAACCTGAAGAACGTGGACGCGGACATCCCGCTGGGCATCTTCACGGCGGTGACGGGCGTGTCCGGGGCGGGCAAGTCCACGCTCATCAATGAAATCCTGTATCCGGCGCTGGCGCGGGCGCTCTACGACAGCCGCGAGCCCATGGGGAAGCACAAGGCCATCAAGGGCCTGGAGCACCTGGACAAGGTCATCGACATCGACCAGCGGCCCATCGGGCGCACGCCGCGCAGCAACCCGGCCACGTACACCAAGGTGTTCGACGCCGTCCGCGAGGTCTTCGCGATGACGCCGGAGGCGCGCACGTTCGGCTACGGCCCGGGCCGCTTCAGCTTCAACATCAAGGGCGGCCGCTGCGAGGCGTGCGAGGGCGACGGCGTGAAGCTGGTGGAGATGCACTTCCTGGCGGACGTGTACGTCCCGTGCGAGGTCTGCAACGGCAAGCGCTTCAACGAAGCGACGCTGCGCGTGCGCTACAAGGGCAAGAACATCGCGGAGACGCTGGACCTGAGCGTGCGCGAGGCGATGGACCACTTCAGCGCGCACAAGGACATCATGCGCGTGCTCCAGACGCTGGGTGACGTGGGCCTGGGCTACCTGCGGCTGGGCCAGCCCTCCCCCACCCTGTCCGGCGGCGAGGCGCAGCGCATCAAGCTGGCGCGCGAGCTGGCGCGCGTGGCGACGGGCCGCACGCTCTACATCCTGGATGAGCCCACCACGGGCCTGCACTTCGAGGACATCCGCAAGCTGCTCTCCGTGCTCAACCGGCTGGTGGAGGCGGGCAACAGCGTGCTCGTCATCGAGCACAACCTGGATGTCATCAAGAGCGCGGACTGGCTCATCGACCTGGGGCCGGAGGGCGGCGCGGGCGGCGGGCAGGTGCTGGCCACCGGCACGCCGGAGCAGGTCGCTCGGGTGGAGGCCAGCCACACGGGCCGCTACTTGAAGCACGTGCTGGGCAAGGCGCGCCGGGCCCGCATTGGCAAGCGCGTGGACGCGGCCTGAGGGGCCCCGGTAGGGTGGAGGTCATGGCCGAGACCTCCTCCCCGACCAACCGCTTCCCGCCCCAGATTCCCTACATCATCGGGAACGAGGCCTGCGAGCGCTTCAGCTTCTACGGGATGCGGAACATCCTGACGGTGTTCTTCATCGACTACCTGTTGCGCACGCACGTGCCCGACGTGGGCGCGCGCGAGGCGCAGGCGAAGGGCCTGTTCCACCTGTTCATGGCGGGGGTGTTCTTCTTTCCGCTCATCGGTGGCTACCTGGCGGACCGCTTCTTCGGGAAGTTCCAGACCATCTTCGCGCTGAGCCTCGTGTATTGCGCGGGGCACGCGTGCCTGGCGTTCTTCGAGGACAACGCCACGGGCTTCTACACGGGCCTGACGCTCATCGCGGTGGGCAGCGGCGGCATCAAGCCGTGCGTCGCCGCGATGGTGGGTGACCAGTTCACGGCGGGCAACAGCCACCTGGTGAAGAAGGTCTTCGCCATCTTCTACTGGACCATCAACTTCGGTTCGTTCTTCGCGTCGCTGTTCGTGCCGCTGTTGATGACGAAGTTCGGGCCGGCGGTGGCGTTCGGCGTGCCGGGCGTGCTGATGTTCCTGGCGACGGTCATCTTCTGGGCGGGCCGCAAGCACTACGTGCTGGTGCCGCCCACGGGCCCCAACCCGCACTCCTTCCTCAAGGTGGTGGCCAGCGCCTTCAAGGGCGACGCGCCCCGGGGGGGCCACTGGCTGGACCGCGCGAAGGCGACGCACCCGGCGGAGGCGGTGGAGGGCGTGAAGGCGGTGTTCCGGGTGGCGGGGCTGATGCTGCCCTTCATCCCCTTCTTCTGGATGTTGTTCGACCAGAAGGCGTCCACCTGGGTGGTGCAGGCGCGCTCGATGGATCCGCACGTGGGCAGCCTGGTGTTCCAGCCCAGCCAGATGCAGTTCATCAACCCGCTGCTGGTGATGTTGCTGATTCCGTTCCTCACCGCCGTCATCTACCCGCTCTCCCAGCGGCTGGGCTGGGAGCTGACGCCGCTGCGGCGCATGCCCCTGGGGCTGGTGTTCGGCGCGGTGTCGTTCCTCATCGCCGGCTTCTTCCAGGTGGCGATGGAGGGCGGAGCCACGCTGAACATCACCTGGCAGTTGTTGCCGTACATCGTGCTGACGGTGGGGGAGATCCTCGTGTCCACCACGGGCCTGGAGTTCGCGTACACGCAGGCGCCCCGGGAGATGAAGGGCACCGTGCAGAGCGTCTGGCTGGTGACGAACACGCTGGCCAACGTGGCGGTGGCCATCGCCGCGGCGCTCAACGTCTTCACCGGCGCGGGGCAGTTCTTCTTCTACGCGGGCATGGCGCTGGTGGCCGCGGTGGGCATGGCGCTGGTGGCACGCCGCTTCGTCGTGCACGACTACTTCCAGACGGACGCGAGGGCCCCGGTGGCTGGCCACGCGCCGGCGGCAGCCGCGAAGCCCGCGGCCTGAGACAGGGCGAAGAGTCCCTCCGAGGCATCGTCCCCGGGTGAGCATGGGGCGAAGGTTCTCCCCGTGCTCCTGCTCCTCTGCCGCGGCTGTTCATCACGCCCGACGAGCGGCGGCGTCACCGCGCCCAGGCGGGCCTGCGACCCCGGGGGCTGGTCCTTGGTTGTTCTTGGGAACAGCGAAGCACCGTCGTTCCCGTGACATGAATTCCTCATCGCCGGCCTCGCGGAGTTCGAGCGAGAGCTGATCCGCGACCGGGTGCGCGCCACTCTGGCCAGGGTGAAGGCCACCAGGAACGCCCGCGGCAGCAAGGCCGTGGGCAGGCCGAGGCGGGAGGTGGACGCGCAGTCTATCCACCAGTTCCGGGCTGCCGAGGGGAGCCGCAGCACGGCACCTCAAGCCTGAAGCCTTCAACCCAGTTCTGCGATCCACGATGCGACAAGCTGGCGCATGGGCGAATCCGAGACGCTCTGAGCATAACGGGTGAGATACCAGTGAACCCGAGAACGAAGCCCGGGATGCTCCCTCGCGCACAGGCCGAGCAGATCGACGCAGTAGCTCGCTTCTTCGTCGGATCCAGTCTCCAAGAGCGCAAGGAAGCATCCTGCGGCGAGAGACAGCTCACGACCACACTCCCTGGCGACAGAATCGTTCCCCCGAGCCACCTCGTCTGGCGAGGGCTCCCCCCCAGCCAGCTGAACAAGGAGCTCCAGAACTCGGGGACGGGCTGCCGCGGTACATTGCGGCAGTCCGATGACGAGGCACCTGGCTGTCGGCACGGCTGATTCGTGCAATGCGCCCTGAACAACAACCGTGTTGTCGATCTTCCAGTAGGCGCCTTCCGCCTCCTCCTGGGTCTTGGCCCGGACCAGCTCCATGATTGCTTCGGGAACACGATCGGCCGTTCCCTGAGCCCGAAGGCTTCTCCAGTCGTATCTATTAAGTTCCCACATCACGGAAGCAACTCCAGTGGACGGCCGCACGCCCGCGGTGGAGCCCAAGCCGGCGTAACGCGGGCCCCCAGCCAGCGACGGGCAAAGGAAAACGCCGGAGCGCCCCAGGGGCGCTCCGGCGTTGGTGTTTCAGGCGGTGTCCCGCCCGGCTCAGGTGGCCGCGTGCGCCGCGCCGCCGTGCTGCGGGTCGGCCGGCACGGGCGTCACTTCATCCGTGCCGTGCATCATCCGCTTCAGCATGGGGGCGAGGAACAGCAGGATGACGCCCGCCAGCCCCGCGCCGATGACGATGGTGAGGAACACGCTGAACTCACCCATCTTCTCCGAGTAGCCACCCAGCACGCCGGACAGCTTGTTGGCCACCGCGTTCGCCAGGAACCACACGCCCATCATCGCGGAGGTGACGCGCTGGGGCGCCACCTTGCTCACCATGGAGAGGCCCACCGGCGACAGGCACAGCTCGCCCATGGTGTGGAACAGGTACGCCATGATGACCCACCACGCCGCCGCCTTGCCGTCGCCCGCGCTCTCCTTGGAGGCGCCCAGCATGAAGGCGAAGCCCACCGCCACGCAGATGAGGCCCAGCGACATCTTCACCGGGATGCTCAGGTCCTTGCCTCGGGCCGCCAGCGCGCCCCACAGCATCGCGAACAGCGGCGCCAGCCCCACGATGAAGAAGGAGTTGAAGTTCTGGAACCAGGTGGTGGGCACCTCCCAGCCGAACATCACCCGGTCCACCTTCTGGTCCGTGTAGAGGTTCATCAGGCCGCCCGCCTGCTCGAAGCCCGTCCAGAACGCCACCACGAACAGCGCGATGATGAAGATGACGATGATGCGATCCCACTCCTCGCGGGAGAAGGTGTGGCGCTTGCCATCCGACGTCGCCGTCACCGACGGGGGCGGACGCGGCGCGGGCTCCAGGCCCACGTTGCCCAGCAGGCGGCGGGAGAAGGCCATGAAGATGATGACGCCCAGGGCCATGCCCACGCCCGCGGACCCGAAGCCCCAGTGCCAGCCCACGCGCTCACCCAGCGTGCCGCAGATGAAGTTGCCCAGCACCGCGCCCAGGTTGATGCCCATGTAGAAGATGGTGAAGGCACCGTCGCGCCGGCCGTCCCCCGCGGGGTACAGCCCGCCCACCATCGTGGAGATGTTCGGCTTGAAGAAGCCGTTGCCGATGATGAGGAAGCCCAGGCCCGCGTAGAAGATGGAGACGCCTGGCAAGGCCAATAACAGGTGGCCGATGATCATCAGCACACCGCCCAACAACACCGCCTTGCGCTGGCCGATGTAGCGGTCCGCGATGTAGCCGCCCAGGATGGGCGTCAGGTACACGAGGCCCGTGTACGTGCCGTAGAGGCCCAGCGCATCCGCCGCGGACCAGCCAAAGCCGCCCCGCACCTTGTCGGTGAGGAAGAGCACCAACAGGCCGCGCATGCCGTAATAGGACATGCGCTCCCACATCTCGGTGGCGAACAACAGGTAGAGGCCCGGGGGATGCCCCTTGCGGGCCTCGCCCGCGGCGACGGTGCTTTGCATGCCGTGAGTTCCTCGAACGGATTCTTGTGAGGGGGAACGAAAGACGCGCGACTGTAACAGAGTCATGCCAACAGCGAGGACAGAGGACACCGCGCGTGCAGGGGAATTCCCGCTCCCTGCGCGAGCAGCCCCTCGGGCCCCCGTGTCTCCCGTCCCGTGGCCGCGTGCGTCAGCTGATGCGCCGCGACCAGCGCCCCCAGCCTGACGTCCCGGCACCCGCACCAAGGGTGGAGGTCGCCGCCAGCGGCTCCGCGTGCGCCGGGCGCAGGGGCAGCCGCACCTCCACCCGCGTGCCCTGCCCCATCTGGCTGGAGATGTGGATGCGTCCGCCGTGCTGCAGGACGATGCGACGGCTGAGCGCCAGCCCCAGGCCGGTGCCCTCACCGGCCGCGCGGGTGGAGAAGAAGGGCTGGAAGAGCCGCTCCAGGTCCTCCGGGCGGATGCCCACCCCGGTGTCCACGATGGTGACGCGCGCCTCGTCGCCCTCCTGCGCCGTCTCCACCAGCACGCGACCGGTGGAGCCCACCGCGCGCAGGGCGTTGTCCAACAGGTTGAGCCACACCTGGTTGAGCATGCCGGGGTCGCCCCAGATGGGATCCGCGCACTGGTAGGCGCGCTCCACCACCACGTCCGGGGGGATGCGCCAGCCCAGCACGCTGAGCGTGGAGTCGAGCGCCTGATCCAACCGCACCGCCACGGGCTTCTCCGCCGTGCGCACGAAGGACAGGAGCGACTCCGCCAGGTGGCGGATCCGCTGGCCGCACTCCTCCATCACCTCCAGCATCGCCGGCCCCATGTTCGGGTCGCCGCCGGACTGCCGGCCCTGGAGCACGTCCTTCAGCGGGATGAGCGCGTTCATCAGCCCGTTGAGCGGGTTTCGCACCTCGTGCGCGAAGCCGGAGGTGAGCAGGCCGATGGCCGCCAGCCGCTCGTTCTCCGCCGCGCGCACCGCCGCCTCGCGCAGACGCAGCTGCGTCTCCACGCGCGCCAGCAGCTCTCGCGGGCTGAAGGGCTTGCCCAGGTAGTCATTGGCGCCCGCGCCCAGGGCCTCCACCTTGGCGGCCACCTCCTGGCGCGCGGTGAGCAGGATGACGGGCAGGTCCACCGTCTGCGCATGGGCGCGCAGCTGCACCAGCAGGTTGAGGCCGGACAGCACCGGCATCATCACGTCCGACACCACCAGGTCCGGCCGCTCCTCCAGCGCCCTGCGCACGCCCTCCTCGCCGTTCGCCGCCTCCAGCACCCGGTAGCTGGGCGCGAGGATGTCCGCGATGAAGGCGCGGATCTCCGCGTCGTCCTCCACCACCAGGATGCGGGGGGCCTTGGAGTCCGCGCGCGTGTGGTCCTGCGGCTCCGTGGGGCGCTGCGTCCCCGCGACGGTGGCGGCCAGCACGGTGGCGAAGCGGCCGGAGCTGCGGCGCTCCCGGCGCGCGGGCAGGTCCGTGACCCGGCGCTCGCGCAGGTCCTCGCGCAGGTGCTGGGTGCCCTTGGGCAGCCGCACGCGGAAGCTGCTGCCCTGGCCCGGCGTGCTCGACACCTCGATGCCGCCCGAGTGCAGCTCCAGCGTCTCCTTCACCAGCGCCAGGCCAATGCCGCTGCCTCCGAAGCGCCGCGTGCCGGACGTGTCCGCCTGGGCGAAGCGGTCGAAGATGACGGACAGGTCCGCGGGCGCCATGCCCTGGCCGGTGTCCACCACCTCCACGTGCACGCTGGCCTCGTCCTCGCGCAGGCGCACGGCGATGCTGCCCCCGGGCGGCGTGAACTTGAGCGCGTTGGACACCAGGTTGTGGAACACGCCCTCGATGCGCTCCACGTCCACGTGCACCGGGGACAGCGGCCCGCCCTCCAGCGTGAGGTTCAGCCCCTGCTTCTCCGCCACGGAGCGGAAGGGCAACAGCTGCGACGTGAGGAAGGCGTGCAGCTCCAGCGGCTGGTAGCGCAGGCGCACCTTGCCCGCCTCCAGCTGCGCCAGGTTGAGCAGGTTGTCGATGAGGCGCAGGAGCCGCTGCGTGCTGCGGTCCAGCGTCGTCAGCTGCTGGCGCACCGACGTGGGCAGCGACTCCGGCTCCTTCTGGAGCGCGTCCAGCGACAGGAGGATGAGCGTGAGCGGGGTGCGCAGCTCGTGGCTCACGTTGTCGAAGAACTCCGTCTTCAGCCGGTCCTGCTCGCGCTGCTTGATGAGCGCCGCCTCCAGCTTCGCGTTGGCTTCCGACAGCTCCCGCGTGCGCGCCGCCACGCGGTCCTCCAACGCCACGTTGCTGCCGAAGACCTCGTCGTAGCGCTGCTGCAGCTCGCGCAGCGAGCCCATGTTCGCCTGCGCCTGCGCGGCGAGCAGCTCGTCCTTGCGCTTGAGCTCGCGCCGCCGGTCCAGCCACCCGCCCAGCGCGAAGCCGCCCACGCCCAGCGACGTCACGGAGAAGAGCGCGTCCCCCCAGCCCAGGTGCGTGGCCAGCAGCCCGCTCACCATGCCCAGCAGGAGGCCCAGGTAGTGCCCCCAGAGCGTGGGCGGATCCGTCCAGGTGAGGTGATAGCGGCACGCCTCGCCGCCCAGCACCTGGCACTCCGTCTCGCGCACCTCCGCGGGGGCCAGGCCCCAGATGGTGGGGAAGGACGCGAACTGCCCCATGCGCAGCTCGCAGATGTTGCGGGTCTGCTCCGGGGTGCTGCTGCGGTAGGACAGCTTGAGCCGCTTGTGCTCCAGCAGGTCCACCGTGAACATGCCCACCCGGTTGTAGCTGGGGGAGAAGTCGATGGTCTGTTTGTAGCAGGCCTTGGGGGAGCCGAAGGCGCGCAGCATGTAGAAGACGAAGCCCAGCGCCTGCGGTGACGCGGTGAACAGGCCCGCCTCGCGCATGAAGCGCGAGTCGCCGGACTCCTCGCGCAGCGCCGCCGCGGCGCGCTCCAGGAAGCGCAGCGAGACGTAGTTCGTCGGCGTGCGCATGTAGTCCAGCCCCAGGCTGAACCCGTGCTCGCGCCACACCTTCGCCAGGCGCTCGGCGCCGTAGCGGTGTTCGAAGTACAGCAGCAGCGTGGACGTGGCGCGGACGCTCACCTCCGGGGCGTTGTCCGGCGACACGTCCTGCACCTTCACCGCCGGCAGGCGTCCACTCACGTTTTGGTTCCTTCGGTGACCAGCGTCACCGCATATTTCAGTCCCTCCGGGTCCGCCAGCATCTCCAGGAACGCCTCGCAGTGCGCCTGATAGGCGGCGGGGCCGCCCAGGGCGGGCACGGCCACCGGCGCCAGGGCCTCGAAGCGCGTCTTCCAGTCGCGCAGCAGCCGCGCCTCCGCGGCGCCCGGCGCCAGGTAGAAGGGCATCAGGTGCACGCGCAGGTCGGTCAGCCCCGCGCGGCGGAACTCCGAGTAGAGCTTGCGCCCCACGTACAGGTCGAACCCCCGCGCCTCCAGCGCCTCCACGATGCGCTGCGTGCCTTCGCGCAGGGCCTCCGGGAACGGCCAGTTCTGGAAGCCCAGCCCGTCGATGTCGGACACCACGACCCGGCCCCCCGGCCGCGTCACGCGGACCAGCTCCGCGAGCGCCACGCTCCGGTCCGGCAGGTATTCGAAGACGTACTGACTCCACACGTAGTCGAAGGCGTCCGAAGGCAGGCCCGTGGTGCGCACATCCGCCTGGACGAAGGACAGGTGGGGCCGCTGGCCATTGCGCGCCCGCGCCTCGTCGATGCGGCCCGCGTGAAGGTCCACGCCGGTGACATGGCCGCCCTCCCCCACCACCTCCGCCATCAACTCGGCGATGCCTCCCGGGCCGCAGCCCGCGTCCAGCGCCCGGTGCCCCAGCTTGAGGCCCGTGCGGTGGAGCATCGCGCGCGTGTCCTGGGCCTGCTGCTGCTCCCAGAGGCGGCGGGACTCGTCAGCGGATTCCATCAGGTACATCACCGCGCCTCCTGATCATGCGCCGGGACCGGGGACGGGGACGGGGACGCGGCCGGGACCGGGGACCGGTGCGGCGCGCGCCGGGTGGGCACCTGCCGCTCGAAGAGCGAGCGCCAGGCCTCGCACCAGCGCCGCACCATGGAGCGGTGGAAGGTCCACTCGGAGAAGCAGCCCTGGTCCACGAACCCCGCCTCGCGCAGCACCGGCACGTCCAGCGCGTCCACCATGCCCAGCGCCGAGCGCCGGCCCCGTTCGAGCGCGTGCGCCATGCACCGCCCCGCCAGCGCCGCCACCGCGTCGCGCGTCAGGGGGTGCTCGCGGTCCGCGACCACCAGGTTGAACCCGTTGGTGACTTCGATGAGGCTCAGGCCGGGCGTCGCCTCCTCCTGGAGCGCCATCGCGACCGGCCCCGCCGCCCCGTCCACCACGAACATGCGCCGCTCCCGGTGCAGCCCCGCCCTCCGGAAGCGGTCGCCCAGGGCGGACTCGGCGCCCGGGTCCGCGCGCAGGTCCTCGCTGAGCAGGCGCACCATCTCCCCGCGACGGCGCAGGTACGACTCCAGCCACTGGCGATCCTCCGGCCCCGCCTCGCGCACGGCTGGCAGCACCCGCTCCGCCGCGACCGGCCTGGGCCCCAGGTCCGCGCGCAGGTAGTGGAACTGGCGCAGGTGACACAGCCCCTGGCCCTCCAGCACGCGCGCCAGCCAGGTCCCCAGCCGGTGCGGCCAGCGGTTGTCGGTGCGCCACATGTAGCGGATGAACTCCACGTCCTCCATCGCCTCGCCCACCTCCACCGCCAGCGACGTCAGCTCACTGGAGATCTGCTCGCCCCGCCGGACCCCCGGCAGCACGGCCAGGTGCTGCACCAGCCAGGTGCCGGAGTACATGCGCAGGCCGTTGACGTGCCCCAGGAGCCGGTGCGGGTCCGTGAAGACGAGCGAGCGCCCCAGGTCGCGCGCGCGGCCCAGTCGTTCGTGGGTGGCTTCCAGGACGGGCAGGACGCGGGACTCCTCGCCGAACGGGTGGTCCGGGTGGAAGGTGTAGCGGGCGTCCTCCATCATCCGCCAGAGGTCCGGGAAGCGGAACTCCGTGCCGTCCTTCACCTGGGGCGCCCGCGCCGACACGAACGCGTCCACGATGGCGTCGCGCACCGTCCGCGGCATGTCCAGGATGCGCACCCCACAGCGGTAGGGCCTGAGGCGCTGATCATGCCGGGCCTCGAAGGGGACGACGTCCACCGAGCGCACCTCCACCCGGCACGCCACCTCCGTGCCGTCCGGCAGCAGCAGCGTGGTGTCCAGGTGCGAGCCCGCGGGCAGCACCTCGCACGACGCGTCGATGGGGAAGGCGAAGCCGCGCGCGCCCAGGTCCAGCACCGCGCGGGTGATGCGCTGGCCGCCGAAGGGCGAGGTGAAGCGCACGAGGAAGCGGTGGTGCGCGCTGGGGCGGAAGCGCTGCTGGTCGCGCCGGTTCTCCACCGACAGCGAACGGGGCAGCCCCAACACCACGCCGTCCCGCGCGACGTGGAGCATGCTGGTGACGCCCGTGTAGCGCTGACCGCCCATCTCGAAGGAGAGGTGGACCACCTCGCCCACGCTCGTGGGCATCGCCGGGGAGACCTGACCGCGCAGGTGCCCGCGCTCCTCCGACGCCTCCACCGCGGCGGACTCCAACCGGAAGTGCGCCGCCTGGCGGTCCGGAGGGTGCAACCACAGGGGCAGCTCCCGCCGGAGCGCCTTGCGCAGCGCGGCCTGCACGGCCACCGGGTCCCGCAGCGTGCGCGGCGGGGCCGCCGTGGCCTCGCCGGGTCCGGGCCGCCAGGAGAGGCCCACGCGAAGGAAGGCCTGTGGCCCCTGCTGGACGGGCGTGGCGTGGCGCACGTACGCGCGGGCCACGTGCAGCACGGGGCGTCCGTCGCGAACCATGGACAGCCCCTCCAGGGGCGTCCCCGGAAGGAAGGCCGCCATCGACGCGTCCATGGGCACGAGCAGCGCGGCGCCGAAGTGGCCCAGGTCCTGGCACTCCGCGACGAAGGACCGCCCGTGCAGCAGGAAGTCCACCCGCATGCCCGCGTCCAGCGACACGCGCGTGGAGGCGCGCAGCTGGAGGATGTCCCGCAGGCGCGCGCTCAGCTCCCCTTCCGTCAGCGCGTCGTCCACGGTGCTGAAGACGTGGCCCTCCGCCGCCGTCTCCACCAACTCCTCCAGCCCCTGCTGATCCGACCGCGCGCAGACGAACACGCAGACGGCCTCCGGCGCGGCCCGGTCCACGTGGCGCAGGAAGCGGCGCGCGTTGTCCGCGGGCGCGATGATCAACGTGGGCACCGAGGACTCCATGCGGCGCGTGGCCTCCAACTGCGAGCCCACCGCCGCGACCCGGTGCGCGCCCAGCGCCGCCACCAGCGCGCCACGGCGCGCTTCGTCGGGGTGGACGATGAGGACTTCGTGAGTCGGCACGCTCATGGATTTTTCCCGACGCGCAAGAGCCACTCCGGCGCCCGTGCATGGCGCCATTCCCGTCGACGCGGGGCTCGCACGCGCCCCGTTCCCGCCATCCGCATGTCTTGAGTGTCCGAGCCCGGTGCTCTTCCGCTGCCAGCGGCCACGCTGCGACGCCCTCCCGGTGAGCCGCCGGCAAACAACCACCGCGTACTTTACCTGCTCCCATGGATTAGGTGATGTACGCGGGGGTGAGAGACTTTTCGGAATAGGTTAAAGCCGCGGAGTCATCCGGGACCCCCTACTGGGTAGGCCGGACGGCTGGGGTGTGGTGGAGCGCGCTGGCCCCCGCGTCGGGCGGCGGTTACAGAATGCGCGGGCGACGAGGAGGCCCCCCATGGGCGAGACGGTGGACTACGAGGCCGGCATCCGGGAGCTGAAGCGCTCCATGAACGCGGTCATCCTGGCGCACTACTACCAGGAGAGCGAAGTGCAGGACGTGGCTGACTTCGTCGGCGACAGCCTGGCGCTCGCCCAGGCCGCGGCGCGCACGGAGGCGGACGTCATCGTCTTCTGCGGCGTGCACTTCATGGCGGAGACCGCGAAGATCCTCAATCCGACCCGGCAGGTGCTGCTGCCGGACCTGAAGGCGGGCTGCTCGCTGTCGGACCGGTGTCCGCCCGCGGCCTTCAAGGCCTTCAAGGACAAGCACCCGGACGCGTTCGTGGTGTCGTACGTGAACAGCTCCGCCGCGGTGAAGGCGATGAGCGACGTCATCTGCACGTCGTCCAACGCGGTCCGCATCGTGAACCAGATTCCGAAGGACCGGCCCATCCTCTTCGCGCCGGATCAACACCTGGGGCGCCACGTGATGAAGGAGACGGGGCGCGACATGGTGCTGTGGCCGGGCAGCTGCATCGTCCACGAGATCTTCAGTGAGAAGAAGCTGGTGGGGCTGAAGGTGGAGCACCCGGACGCGGAGGTGGTGGCCCATCCGGAGTGCGAGCAGCAGGTGCTGCGGCACGCGGACTTCATCGGGTCCACCAAGGCCATCCTGGACCACGTGGTGAAGAGCCCGAAGTCGAAGTTCATCGTGGTGACGGAGGCCGGCATCCTCCACCAGATGAAGAAGAGCGCGCCGGACAAGACGTACATTCCCGCCCCCCCGGACAACGGGTGCGCGTGCAACGAGTGCCCGTACATGCGCCTCAACACGCTGGAGAAGCTCTACCGGTGCATGCGGGACCGGACCCCGGAGCTGGTGCTGCCGGCGGACCTGCAGCACGCGGCGCTCGCCCCCTTGCGGCGCATGCTGGAGTGGTCGGCCTGACGAGGCGTCCAGCGGACTGTCGTCCGCGTCCCAGGTTTGGAAACTCGCGTCTTGCGGATGGCGGGCCCAAGTGCCATGGAAGAAGCGTGGCCTTCCGATTCCTCGCAATTCCTGCCCACCGGCTGGTGGACTTCCCCAAGACGCTGCCGGACGACGAACGCCTCGAGCCGGACCTGCCGCCGGTGCTCGAGGCGGTGGAGCGCGCCCTCGCCGGCGCCGAGTTCCGCGACCTGAAGGCCAGGGACCGCATGCGCGCCCTGCTCCAGGGAGACCGGCCGCCCGCGCTGGGTTCGCCGGGCAAGGGCTTTGGCCCCAGCGCCGTCTTCGCCCAGCCGCCCCAGGACCTGCCGGCGCTCCTGCGCATGGCGGACGAGCTGGAGCAGCTGGCGCGGCGGGAGGCAGGCGAGCGCGCCCTGGTGTGGAAGTGCGGCGAGTGCAGCGCCCGCTACGCGGTGCCGGTCGCCCTGGTGCGCCAGGTGTCCATCCGCTGTGAGCGCTGCGGCCACCCGGTGCAGCTGTCCTCGCAGCAGAGCCTGGGCGAGGAGGCCCTCATCGACCCGTTCCAGGGCGCGGTGAACACCAGCCGGTACGAGCTGGCGGCCTTCTTCCGCGAGGCGATGGCGCGCGGCTGGCCCGTGCTCGTCGCCGAGGGTGGAACCCCCGCGCCGCGCGGCCGCTCGTCCAGCACCGCGGCCTGAAGCCGTCCGGGGCCCACGCGAGGGCCCCGGTGACGCACCTTCACTTCAACTTCAGATGAAGACGCCCGCGGACGCGTCGTAGCGCGCCTGCTGGAGTTCCTGCGTCGCGGGACGGCCGCGCAGCGCATCCGTCACCTGACGCGGCGCGGCGCGGCCCGAGCACTTCGAGCATTCGCACTTGCCGCGCTTGCAGGTGCAGTCCGCCTTGCTGCCGCACGAGCACTTCGCGGTCAGCAGCTGGTCCAGCTCCTCCAGGGGGCGGGGCGCCTCGTCCTGCTTCGCCTGGGGAGGCGTCGCGGAGGGCGGGGCCTTGTCCTGGGAGGCGGTCGCCTTCGCGTGGGCCTCGCAGGCATGGGCGGTGGCGGGCAACAGCCACAGGCCGCCCAGCAGCAATCCCGCGGTCATCAACGTCGCGCTGCGTGCCATGTCCGCTCTCCTTCGCGAGGACCGGTGAAGGCCCCCGCGAGTCCGGCCTATACCCCAGCCCACTCCCCCTGCCAAGGCATTCGCGCGCACCTTTACCCACCTATCAACAGAGCACACGGTGCGCTCGCCCGGCGCGGGGGCGCGCGCATACAGTCCGCGCCCTCCTGCCCGTGACGAACCGAACCGCCCGCATCGCCTTCGCCGCCGCGCTCGTGCTGGGCGCGCTGCCCCTCTGGGTGTCGCGCGTCCTGCCCATGGTGGACCTGCCGCAGCACCTGTACCTCATCTCCGTGCTGCACCGGCTGGATGACCCGACGACGCTGTACCCCTCGTTCTTCGAGGCGCGGCACGCGCTGACGCCGTACCTGGGCTACTACTACCTGGTCAGCGCGCTCAACTGGCTGCTGCCGCTGGAGGTGGCCAACCGCGTCTTCCTCACGGCGTACGTGGTGGGGATGCCGCTGGGGATGGCCTTCCTGCTGCGCGCCCTGGGCCGGCCGTCCTGGCCCGCGCTGCTCACGCTGCCCCTGGCATACGGAGACAGCTTCGGGTGGGGCTTCATCAACTACCTGGCGGCGCTGCCGCTGACGCTGGTGTGCTGTGGCCTCTTCGTGCGGACGCTGACGGACGTGCCGCGCCGCCGGGCGTGGGGCGTGGGGCTCGCGGCGTGCCTGGTGGCAGTACTGCTCTTCCACGTGCAGGCGTTCGGGTTCCTGGCGTTCGGGCTGCCGTGGCTGCTGCTCACCACGCCGGTGCCGGAGGACGCGGGGGCCACCACCATGGGGGCCCGGCTGAGGGCCCGCGTGCCAGCGCTGGCGGGCGTGGTGCCCGGCGTGACGCTGTTCCTGGCGTGGGTGGTGCTGCGCTTCGGCGACCCGCCGGACATCCAGCCCGGGGCGCCGTGGAAGGCGTGGGGGCCCACGTTCTCGCCGCAGAACCTGGCGTGGAAGGGCTTCGCGCAGAACCGCGCGGAGTTCCTCCAGGTGCTGGCCAACACCTTCCACGACGGTTCGGACCGGTGGCCGCTGTACGCCGTGGGCGCGGTGGCGGTGGCGGGCTGGGTGCTGGGACTCTTGCGGCCGGGGACGCGCCGCGAGGGACCGGTGGCGCGCTGGCGGCTGCTGGGGCTGGGGGGGCTGGCGCTGGCGCTGTTCTTCCTGCTGCCCTTCGACATCCGGGGGTACGTCTACTACCTCAACACACGCTACGCGCACCTGGCCGCGGCGCTCCTGGTGGTGAGCATGCCGGCCACGCGCGTCGAGTGGCGGCGGCCCCTGGGGCTGGCGGCGGCGGCGAGCGCGCTGCTGCTGGCGTTCGTGATGGGCCGGGGCTTCCGCGACTTCGCGGAGGAGGCCCGCGAGTGGGACGCGCTCGCCGACGTCACCGGCGCGCGGCCGAAGGTGATGGGGCTGGTGTTCGACGCGGGCTCCCGGGTGGTGCGCTTCCCCGTCTTCCTGCATGGCGCGGCGGTGCTGGCGCGCGAGCGTGGTGGCGTGCCCAACTTCACCTTCGCCAGCACGCCGCATTCGCCCCTGCGCTACCGGGGCGAGGTGCCCCCCACCTTCCCCTCCGAGTGGCGCCCCCAGGAGCTGGACTACGCGACGCAGGGCGTCTGGTACGACCACTTCCTCGTGCGCGGAGCGCATCCCTCCCGCGTGTTCGGAGGACGACTCCAGTCGGAGTTGGTCATCGTGGGACAGTCCGGGAGGAGCTGGCTGGTGCGGCGGCGGTAGCGCGTGAAGTAGAAACCCGGCGCATGAGCCCTGTCTCCACCGAGCCCCGCCCCCTGCTGGACGCGCTGCGCGCCGGCACGCCCCTGCCCTCCTTCCCCGAGGCGGACGTCGAGCAGGCCCGCAGGCTCGCGAACGACGTGGCCGCCGCGTCCGCCGCGTCCGTGGAGGCCCTGCCGGAGCCCCTGGCGGGCGCGGTGCTGGAGGCCGCCGTGCTGGCGGGGCACGCGGCGCTGCCGGAGGCCCTGTCCGCCTCGTCGGTGAAGCCGCTGGCCAAGGCGGCGAAGAAGGCGCTCTACCGGCTGCGCTCGCGCGGCGTCACCCCGCCAGAGGCGCCCAGGGAGGCGCCGCCCTCCGCGGCTCCGGAGACGCTGCCAACGCTGGTGACGGTCATGTCCTCCACGGGGCAGTACGGCCTGCTGCTCACCCGCGTGGTGCGCGGCGGCGTGGAGCTGCTCCAGGTCATCGCGTCGGATGAGCAGGGGGTGCAGGAGCTGACCCGCACGGAGCAGAGCCGGGGCGACATCCGCCGCATCCTCAAGCACGGCCTGCGCAACGGCTTCGGCATGGAGGTTTCCCGGGAGGAAGGGGCCCGGCTGCTCGCGGAGGCCGCGGCCCTCAACCTGCGTACCCGCACGCCCTTCCCGCCCGACCTGGAGGCCGCGCTGCGCCACCACGGCGTGCAGCCGCTGGAAACGCCCGAGCCCCTCCCCCCCCCCGAACCCGAGGACGCGCGCCGGGTCCTGGAGGGCGATCAGCTCCACGCGACGGCGGAGATCGCGGAGTGGCTGCCGCCCGACGCGCAGGTGCGCGGGTTGATGGATCAGATCCAAGCGCTGGCCACGAGCCCGCTGTCCTTGAGCGCCGCGCAGCGCCAGGAGCAGGTGCGGCAGCGGGTCCAGGACGCGGCGCGGGCCTTCTTCACCCCGGAGGTGCGCCAGCGCTACGCGCGCCGGCTGTGGCGGATGGCGGCCTTCTTCGACGCCACCCAGCGGGCCCTCCAGGCGGACATCGCGAGGGGCGAGGCCCGCCGGCTCTTCCACGGGCTCGACGAGCCGTTCTCCCGCTTCGCGGAGACGCTCTTCGCCAAGGTCGTGGCCCTGGCCGCGGCGGGCGCGCAGGCCCAGGCGGCCCCGTCCGCCGGAGGGCCGCAGGCCGCGCCCTCGGACGAGCGGCGCGGCCCGGGCGGCCTCATCCTGCCCTGACGACCCCGGGCTGGGCCTGCCTCAGGCCTGCTCCGTCCGGGCGCACAGGAGCAGGTCCAGGTTCTCCCGCTCCCAGGCGAGCGCCCGCTGGTAGTCGTGGAAGCGCTTCTCGTGCTCCATCAGCTCCGGCGGGTGGATGCAGCGCCGGCCGTCCTCCCCCCGGCGCGCGCGGTAGACGTGGTGCAGCATCTCGTGGAAGACGATCCACTCCACGAAATAGCGGGGCACCAGCGGCTGGTCCAACGCCGGGTGGATGCGGATGACCTTCGAGTCCGCCGAGTACGAGCCCATCTTGATGCTCTTGCGCGGCCCCTTCACCCGGGGCGCCGGCCCGTAGGTGATGGCCGCGTCGATGCGGCTCTGGAAGTAGCGCTCGTTGAGCTTCTCGTAGATGCGCCCCAGGTCATGGTAGCGCCCCACCGGCGACAGCCGCAGCCGCTTGCGCATCTGCGCCGGTGACAGCCGGCGGATGAAGATGCGGTTGCGCTCGATGTACCGGTCCAGGAGGGCGCTGGCATCCGCGTCCCCCTTGCGGACGAAGCTGGCGAGCGCCTGGAGCACGTCATCCGGCGCGGCCAGGAACATGTGGTGCAGCCGCAGCCGCCACAGCGCCCGCTGACGCTGGAAGGTCAGCATCGTGTGCGTGTTGTCGTGGATCTCCACCGCCACCTTGCCCCGCAGCCGCGTGCGCAGCCTCCGCTCCAGCACGCGCCGCCACACCTTCACCAGTCGGTTGGGCTCGGGGGCGACCGGGAGCTGCCGGGCCACCCTCCCCGCGGGGTAGGTCCTCTGTCGGTTGATGTTCTTCTGCTTCTTCGCGCGAGCCATAGAGGGGGCGGAGTCTACGGACCCCTCTGACATGTGTAAACGCGCCCGCCTGGTGGAAAGCCAAGGAATTCCAACGACTTAAGGGCACTCAAGCTTACCCGGTCCTACGTGTCCTCCGCAGGGTGCGGATGCCGCATACGAGCAAGTGGCCGTCCTGATTAGCGTCGCCTCCGGCAGGGGACCCGGAGCGTCTGGAGTTCCCCGGCTACAGGTCGGACATTGTAGGTCTCAATCCCCCGAGGTGCCCGCTTTCCCGGACATGTGTACTGGACGCGGAGCGGGCCGGGGGCCAGGGCGACGACCTCGTTGATGGGCAGCTTCCCGCCCCCCGGGCGGCCCAGCACCGTGCGGACCGGGGCCTCGAAGCGGACGTCCACGGTGGTGGGGGGGACGGGCGTCTCGGTGGGAGCCGCCGGTTCCGGGGCCGGCGGGACCGGCACCTCCGGAGCGCTGGTGGCCACCGCGAGCCCCGCATCCGGCGCTCCGGCGGTGTCCGCGAGGACGGGCTCGGAGGGCGGCGGTGTCGCGGCCTCGCTCGGGGCGGGAACGGGCGCGGGCGGCGAGGGCGGATTCGCGGGCGCGGCGCCGGTGGGGCCGGGGCGCGGCGAGCCTCGCATCGCGGGCACCTTCGCCGGCGCGGGAGGGGCCTGGGCCTCCGGGCTGAAGACGCCCATCAACCAGGCGACACCCACGCACAGCACGGCGAGCAGCAGCGTGGCCACCACCAGCACCACGACGGTGCGCGAGCGCCGGGGCGGCGGGGCGGCATCGTAGGTGTCGAGGCCCTCGTCGTCGTCCGCTTCGTCCTGTACGGGGGCGCGCACGGGCCTGCGGGGCGGCCGGCGCGGCGCCTGGAAGCCGACGGTGGACTCGTCGTCATCGGGATCCAACGACTGGACGGGCGTCGGGTCCGTGAGGCTCACCCCGGACGCCCCCGGGTCGGTGGAGAAGCGCTCCTCGTCCTCGGGCGAGGGACGCGGCGGAGGGCGGACGTTCCGCGGCCCCACGGGTGGCGCGGAGCGGTTCGCGTCGCTGGAGGGAGTGCTCTGACGCCTCGGGCCCGATGCCTGCGGCCCACGGCTGTCCTCCCCCGTGCCCCCCATGCGGCGGGGCCCGGACGACAAGGGCTCGGAGCGGCCGTCCTCGGCGGGCGCCATGCCCGACCGGCGCGGGTTCGAGGGCGGCGGAGTGTCGCCGTCCTCCTGCGCGTAGGACGGTGTCCGGCGGGGTGAGGGCGCGAACGGATCGTCCGCGCCCCCGCGCGGCAGGGCCACGCTCGACGGCGAACGACGCGCACGATCTCCCGCGGGGCCAGAGCGCGCGGTGGGCTCCGGGGGACCGCCTCGCCGCACCGGCAGGGGCGCGGGAACGACGGCCCGTGGGCGGCGCGCGCGCTG
The DNA here is from genome assembly GCF_009909145.1 of Corallococcus silvisoli. Taxonomy (NCBI): domain Bacteria; kingdom Pseudomonadati; phylum Myxococcota; class Myxococcia; order Myxococcales; family Myxococcaceae; genus Corallococcus; species Corallococcus silvisoli. Next base: position 17,151 of record NZ_JAAAPJ010000008.1, on the reverse strand, counting down.
GGGCACGGTGGAGTCAGCGTCGTCCTCCTCCGCCTCGTCCCAGACCTCTTCCTCCAGCACGGGCTCCAGGTTCCGGCGAGGCGTGGGCGCGCCGGGCATCGTCCCCACGGCGGTGGACTCTCCGAAGTCGTCGTCCTCGTCGTCGCCCTGGCCCGTGGGCAGGTCGCGCGGCAGCGCCATCTGCGTCTCGGGCTCCCCCTCCTCCGCGTCCCAGGTGCGCAGCGCCGCGGCCTCGCTCGTGGGCCTGCGCGAGGGAGGCCGCGCCACGAGCCCCACGGGCGTCAGCGGCGATGCCCCCCGGCCCTGCGACCCGGAACCGGCCAGCGGCAGGGTGCGGGCCCCGGTGTCCTCGTTCAGTGGCAGGGTGCGGGACGCGGTGTCCTCCGCCTCGGCCAGCGGCAGCGTCCTCGCGGCCGTGTCCTCGAGCCCCGCCAGCGGCAGGGTGCGCGCGGCCGTGTCCTCCGCTCTGGCCAGCGGCAGCGTCCTCGCGGCCGTGTCCTCCGGCAGGTCGGGCACCGGCGGCGGCGGAGGCGTCCGCAGGGACGGCAAGGGCACGGTGGGCTCGTGCCGGCCCGCGCGCTTCGCCGGGGGGATGTGGAGCACGGTGCGCTCCTCCGCCTCCCCCAACAGGCGCGCGATGTACTGCGCGACGTCCAGGCTCTGCTTGAGGACGCCGGAGGCCAGGAAGGCCTCCAGCTCCACGCGAACATCGGAGGCCCGCTGGTAGCGCTGGGTGCGGTCCTTCACCAGGCAGCGCATCACGATGCGCGACAGGGCCGGCGGATAGTCCGGGCGCACCAGGTGCGGCGGCGTCGCCTCCTCATGCCGGATGGCGTAGAGGATGCCTTCCGTGGTGGGCCGGTGGAAGGGCTGCTTGCCGGTGGTGATCTCGTAGAGCATCACCCCGAGCGCGTAGATGTCCGCCCGGTGGTCCAGCCGCTCCTGCATGATCTGCTCGGGCGACAGGTAGAGGAACTTCCCCTTGATGACGCCCGGCTTGCTGCGCTCCATGAACGCGCCAGCCTTGGCGATGCCGAAGTCGACGAGCTTCACGCGCCCGTCGTAGGCGAGCATCACGTTCTGCGGGCTGACGTCCCGGTGGATCAGCTCCAACGGGCGGCCATCCACGCCCCGGCTGAAGTGCGCATGGTCCAGGCCCGCGGCGATGCTCGCGCAGATCTTCGCCGCGACACCGTACGGCATGGAGGCGCCGAACTTGGCCTCCTCCACGAGCACGCGGCGCAGGTCGACGCCCTCCACGTACTCCATGCAGATGAAGATGTTGTCGCCCTCCTTCCCCAGCTCGTGCACCTGCACGATGTTGGGGTGGTGCAGCTGGGCGGCGATGCGCGCCTCGTCCAGGAACATCTGGACGAACTCCGGCTCCTCGGAGAGGTACGGGAGGATCCGCTTGATGACCACCAGCGTGGGGTCCGGCGGCTTGTGCGCCAGGAACAGCTCCGCCATCCCGCCCAGCGCGAGGCGCTTGATGAGCAGGTACTTTCCGAACGGGGTGGCCGTCTGAGGCGAGCTCAAGGACGTGGAAGGTGTGGGCCGCGGGTGGAACTTTGAACTGTGTCCGGAGCCTACCTGCATTCCTGGCCCGGGGGGAGCCGTCGGACCCGCCCGGGCGAGGACTGTAGGCAACCCGGAGGAGCCACGCGAACTTTCGCGCCTCCCCTCCCCAGAAACACGACCGCCCCCCACGGACGGGCCGTGGGAGGCGGAGGGCCAGGCGGACCGGGGACTGCCCCCGGCCGGAGAGGCGGACGGCTACGGCGCGGGGGTCACGACGCCCGGCAGGTCGTCACAACCCTGCGGGATGATCGTGTAGGTGTAGCGCAGGTTGGTGCCCGGCACGCCGCTGTCGGAGGTGTTGTTGCCGCAGCCGGTGATGTCCGAGCTGCCGTTGGTGCAACCCGCGAACGTGTAGGTGTCCCAGACGCCGCTGATGCCGTTGGGGAACGTCACCGTCCCGCCATCCAGGGCCGCCTTCTGGTAGTCGCAGCCCACCCTCGAGCCGCCGTCGCTGTAGGTCTCGTCGCGGGTCTTGTCGTGGTAGACGAGGATGCCGTCGCCGACCTCGAAGCCGTAGTAGATGGTGCCCGCGTCCTCGTTGTCCAACCGCATGAAGGCGGTGGGCGTGGGGTTGGTCAGGGTCAGCGGACCCGCCAGGTGGACGCGGGTGCCCAGGAAGGGCGCGGCGTTCTGGGCCAGCGCGACGGAGGCCTTCAGGGCCTCCACCGTCACCTCGTTGGCCGCGGGCCGGGCCTCCACGCCCGCGTCACCCTTGACCGTGACGATCAACTTCTTCGCGTTGCGGTAGTCGTTGGCCAGGTGGTGGCGGCGACCGGTGAACGGCGAGTAGTTCGGCTCCGTGCCGAAGTAGCCCTCGATGTCGAGGGTGTTGCCCGGCAGCGGCCGGTACATGTCCGGCGTGTCGTCATAGAACTTGCTGATGTAGAGGCCCTCCTTCGGGAAGGCCGGATCCGTCACCCAGAAGAACGAACGCCACTGGCCGGTGCCCTGGTCGCTCAGCTTCTCGTAGTGGATGTCGGTGACGACGACGTTGCGCAGCGTGACCAGGGTGTTGAACGGCACCTTGCGCGCCGCGGCGATCTGCCCCGTCGTGCCCGCATCCGTGCCCGCGTCCGTCCCCGCGTCCGTGGTGGGGCCCGCGTCCGTCCCCGCGTCCGTGGTGGGGCCCGCGTCCGTGCCCGCGTCCGTGCTGCAGACGCCCGTACATCCAGCGTCCGACGAGGGGGTCGGATCTTCCGTGTCGCGACCGCCACAGCCAGCGGCAGTCACCATCGCCGCGGTGGCCAGGAGGGCCATGGCGCCCAGCTTCTTGCGCAGTTCCATTCGTATCTCTCCGGGGGTTGAGGGGCGCCGCGCTTCTTGAAGTCCGACGCCAGTCGGGCTGAGGATTCGGGCCCTTATACCGGTGGCTCACCAGGGCCGGCAAGGAACGGACAGCGGCCCTGCCTGTGACATCGTGGTGAATTCAGGAATAGGTGGATCATGCTGCCGCGCGACACGTTCTTCCAAGGGCTGAAGCCCACACTGCACATCGCGCACCGCGGCGGAGCGCTCGTCGCGCCGGAGAACACACTCGAGGCCTTTGGACTCGCGGTGCAGGTGCACCGCACGGACATGCTGGAGCTGGATGTGCACCTCTCGCGCGACGGCGAAGTCGTGGTGGCGCACGACGAGACGCTGGAGCGCTGCACCAACGGCGAGGGCCCGCTCGCGGCGCTCACGTTGGAGGAGCTGCGGAGGCTGGACGCGGGCTACCGCTTCACGCCGGACGAAGGACGCACCTTTCCCTTCCGGGGCCAGGGCGTGCGCCTGCCGACGCTGCGCGAGGTGCTGCGCGCGTTTCCCACCTTGCGCATCAACGTGGAGCTCAAGCCCGACGTGGCCCACGCCGAGGACGTGCTCGCTCGCCTGCTGACCGAAGAGGCGGCCCTGGGCCGCGTGTGCCTTGGCAGTGAACAGGACGCCATCGCGGAGCGGCTGGTGCGCGTCCTGCCCGACGCGTGCCACTTCTACCCGCGCGACGCGCTGGCCGCCTTCGTCCTGGCGCTCAAGGCGGGCGAGGCGCCGCCGGAGGACGCGCGCTACACGGTGCTCGACATGCCGCTGTACTTCGGCGAGGTGCGGCTGGTGGACGACGCGCTCCTGAAGGCCGCGGCCGAGCGCGGCAAATGGATCAACGTGTGGACCGTGGATGATCCGGCGGAGATGGACCGGCTCCTCCGGGAAGGGGTGGGCGGCATCATGACCGACCGGCCGGATCTGCTGCGCCAGCGAATGGACGCCTCTGGAAAGCCGGGTTAAGCCCTCGGCTCCATGCCCCGCACCACCGCCCGCGCGCGTCCGGCGACCCGCACCGAGCCGCCCTCGTCCAAGGCGCCGCCCCCGGCCAGCTCCGAACCGAAGCCCTCCGCCCGCAACCGGCTCAAGGTGAAGGTGCCCCGCGCGAAGCGCTTCGTGGCGCTGGCGGGCAACATCGGCGCGGGCAAGACGACGGCCGCGAAGCTCATCAGCCAGGGCTTCGGCTTCGAGCTGTTCGACGAGCCCGTCATCGACAACCGCTTCCTGCGGGACTACTACGGCGACATGTCGCGGTGGTCGTTCACGCTGCAGTTGGAGTTCCTCATCCGGCGCGTGGAGCACCACGAGCTCATCCACTCCGTCAGGAAGAGCTGCGTGCAGGACCGCACCCTGTACGAGGATCCGGAGATCTTCGCCAAGTACCTGCACGGCCTGGGGCACATGACGAACGCGGAGCTGGACCTGTACTACGAGTACTTCCAGCGGCTGTCGCGCCACATCGTCCGGCCGGACAAGGTCATCTGCTTCGACGTGCCCTCCGAGGATGTGCTCCTCCAGCGCATCCGCACGCGCGGCCGGGCGGAGGAGAGGGGCATCGGGCGGCAGTTCCTCAAGGGCCTCAACGGCTACTACGCGGGCTTCCCGCAGGTGCTCCAGGAGAAGTACGGCGTGGACTGCCTGGTGGTGGACGTCTCCAAGCAGGACATCCGCCGGGGCCCGGGCCGCGAGGAGTTCATGGACCGCGTCTCCGCATTCCTGGCCTGACGCCGCGCCGTTTCGTGCGACGCTGCCAAGCGCCATGCACGACCTCAGCCCCAAGAGCCCGCGCGACTCCGAAGTGGTGATGACGCAGCTCATCCTCCCCCCGGACGCCAACAACCTGAACGCCGCGTTCGGCGGGAAGGTGATGCAGTGGATCGACATCTGCGGCGCCGTGGCCGCCCAGCGCCACTGCCGTCAGGTCGTGGTGACGGCGTCCATGGACGACCTGCACTTCCATGCCCCCATCCGCGTGGGATGGATCGCCCTGCTGCACTCGCGCGTGCTCGCGACGTTCCGCACCTCGTTGGAGGTAGGCGTCACCGTGCACGCGGAGAACCCGCTCACCGGTGAGCGGCACCTGACCACCAGCGCGCTGCTGACGTTCGTGGCGCAGGGCCAGGACGGCAAGGGCGTGCCGGTGCCGCCCCTGCTCCTGGAGTCGGAGGCTGAGCGCCAGGCCTTCCAGGAGGCCGAGGCCCGCCGGGCCCAGCGCCGCGGCCGAGGCCAGGAGGAGCAGTCCTGGATGAAGGTGATGAAGCCCGTGGCCGGCGCCTGAACGCACGAAGGGCCGGGGGCACGCCTGTCTGGCGTCCCACCCCGGCCCTTGGGTCCCCCGTCGCCTGGAAGGCTCAGGTGGTGAACGACGTGCCGCAACCGCAGGACGACTTGGCGTTGGGGTTCTCGAACTTGAAGCCCGCGCCGGTGATGCTGGTGACGTAGTCGATGTGCGTGCCCGACAGGTACTGGGCGCTCAGCGCGTCGGTGGCGATCTTCACGCCGTCCTGCTCCCAGAGCTGATCCCCGGCCTTCGTCTCCTTGACGAGGTTCAGGTCGTAGCCCAGGCCACTGCACCCGGAGGGCACCACGCGGATGGAGAAGAAGTAGCCCTGGAAGCCCTGGGCCTGGATGACCGTCTTCACCTGGGCGAGGGCGGCGGCCGTCAGGACGACAGGCGCGGTGGCGGCGGGCTGGGAGGCCGGCGTGGAGTCGGCGACGACGGTAGAAGTATCCATGTGCTTCAATCTCCTCGTGAACAGCGCCTCATAACGCCCTGGCGCCCGAAAAGCCAAGGGACCTCAAGGGCCCGTCCTGGCACAACACAAGATAGCCCCCATGCCCATCCCTGAAATCACCCCCGCCGAGCTGGCCCGGCGCCTGGCCGGCCCCCCTGAGTCGCGCCCCGTCCTGGTGGACGTGCGCTTCGCGCACGAGCACGAATGGGTGGCCCTGCCCGGCTCGGTGCTGATGCCCCTGCCGGAGCTGGAGGACTTCCACGACGCGCTGGAGGCCCTCAAGGGCCGCCCCATTGTCGTCTACTGCCACCACGGGGTGCGCAGCCTGGACGGCGCCGCGTACCTCCTCGACCAGGGGCTGGAGGCGGTGTCGCTCCAGGGCGGCATCGACCTGTACTCGCGCACCGTGGACCCGTCCCTGCCGCGTTACTGACCGCGCCAGGAGACGGGCCGGAACTACAGCGACGTGTCCAGGTTCAGCGTCTGGTCCGTCACTTCGTTGGGGCTGACCTTCGCCTCGAACGTCACCGGCTCCTTCAGCTTGGCGCCGCGCAGCTCCAGGATGTGCTTGCCCTCCATCAGCTTGAGCGTCGTGCTGGCGTTCCCGATGAGCTGGTTGTTCCGGTAGACGGACAGGCCCGTCACGCTCTTGGGGAGGATCTTCAGCTTGAGGGTGCCCTCCTTGAAGCTGCGCTCGAAGGTCTTGAGCTCTCCGGGCTGGCCGAACGCGAGCTCCTCCGAGTCCTCCAGGTAGATGCCCTGGGCGTCGTTCTCCAGGATGAGCGTGTCCTGCAGGTGGGCGCCCGCCACGCGCGTGAGCGGCGCGGTGCCCAGCACCGTCACCGGCTCCGGGCTGTTGCAGCGGTCCGTGTGCCGCACCGACACCTTCACCGGCTGGTTCGTGTTCACCGTGAGCCACACGCCCTGCGCGTCCGCGGCCTTGGAGGTGAGCGCCAGCATGATGGGCTCGCGGAAGAGCACCAGCACCGCGAGCAGGCCCACCACGAAGCCCACCATGGCCACCGTGCGCACGCTCCCGCTCTTGGGCTTCGGCGGCTCTGGCAGCGCGGGGGCGCTGGAGCGGGACGGACGGCGCTCGCCGGAGTCGTCTTCCTCCACCGGGGCTGGGGGACGGGCCCGCGGGGCATCCACGCGGCTGGAGGTGCGGCGGCGCGGCGCCTCCACGGCGGACGGATGGCTGCTGCTGGTGCGGCGGCGCGGCGCGGGCGCGGGCACCGTGTCCGGGTCATCCTCCGGCGGAGGCAGGCGCGTGCGCTCGTCGTCCTCCAGGTCCATGCGGTGCACGCCCGAGCGCGAACGCACGGGCGGCTCCGACACCGGCACGGCGCGCGACATCGTGCGCCGGGGCGGCGGGGGCGCGGGGACGTCGTCGTCCAGGGACTGGCTGCGCAGGTCCGAGCGCGAGTTGGTGCGCGCCACCTGCGTGACGCCCGGATTGCTGGAGGACGTGCTGCGGCGCACCGCCGGCTCCGACGCGCTGGAGCGGCGCCGGGGCTGGGACTCCACGCCGGTGAGCGACGGCGCGTCGTATTCGTTCGGGTCATCCACCAGCGCGGGCGCGATGCCCGTCGCCCGGCGGGGCGCCGAGCCCGTGCGGGTGTTGCCGCGCGAGCGCTCGCGCTGCTGGGACGACTCGCCCGGCGGCGCCTCCCAGCTCATCTCCGGGGGCGGCCGGGGCGGCGCCGTGTTGGAGTCCTCGCCCACCGGCACGAACTGGCCCTGCCGCAGCTCCTCCTCCAGCCGCTCCGCGAAGAGCGTCTTCATGAGCTCGGAGATCTGCCCGGACGTCACCAGCCAGCGCTCGTTGACGAGCAGCTCTTCCAGCGCGGTCTGGAACTCCCGCGCGTTGTCGTAGCGATCATCCGCGCTCTTCGCGAGCGCGCGCATCACCACGTGGTCCATGTCCCGGGGCACGTCGGCCACCTCGGACGGGGACGGGATGGAGCACTCCATGGCGGCCTGCAGCGTCGCCAGCTCCGAGTCCTTCTTGAGCGGCCGGTGCCCGGTGAGCATCTCGTACAGCACCAGGCCGATGGCGAAGATGTCCGCGCGCCGGTCCAGGTGCTTGCCCCCGGCCTGCTCGGGCGCCATGTACGCGAACTTGCCCTTGATGGCGCCGGACTTCGTCATCGACGCCTGGTCCGCCGCCTTGGCGATACCGAAGTCCACCAGCTTCACCGAACCATCGAAGCTGATCAGGATGTTTTGCGGAGAGATGTCCCGGTGCACCACGTTGAGCGGGCGCCCCGCGTCGTCGGCGCGGCTGTGCGCGTAGTAGAGGCCTTCGCACGCGGACGCGACGATGCGGATCGCCAGCGGCCGGGCGATCCACTGGTTCATCCCGCTGGCCTTGCGCATGACCCGGCCCAGGTCCTCGCCGTGGATGAACTCCATGGCGATGTAATAGGTGCCGTTGGCCTCTCCGAACTCGTACACCTGCGCGATGTTCGGGTGGTTGAAGCGCGCGGCGATCATCGCCTCGTTCTTGAACATCTCCACGAACTCGCGGTCTTCGGCGAGGTGCGGGAGGATGCGCTTGACGACGACGTCCTTCTGGAAGCCCTCGATTCCGGTCTGACGCGCAAGCCAGACTTCGGCCATGCCGCCCGTGGCGAGCTTCTTGAGGAGCTGGTATTTCCCGAATGCTTGAGGGTTCATCCCGGGTACTCCCCGGGGGGAGCGGGCTCAGTGAAGGGTGACAGGGCAGCGCATCTTAGGGGACAGCGGCCGTCGAGGCAAAGGCGCCGGGCCTCCTTCCTGGGGTGGGTCGTCGCGACCTGCCTGCTGGCCCTGCATGCCGCCGCGGCTCCGGCGCCGGATCAAATCCAGGTCGAGCGGAAGGGCGAACTGCTGTCGCTGTCCTGGAGGGACGCCGAGGACCAGCTGACCGGCCTCCTCACCCCCGCCCTCCCCCGCCCCGGCGAACCGCTGCGGCTGACGCTGTCGGTGGGAAACCTCCAGGGGCCCCCCTTCCAGGGCGCCGTCACGGTCGCGTTCTCCCGGGAAGGCGTGCCCGGTCAGGAGACGCGGACGCTGACGCGTGACGCGGTGGGCTGGAGCACCGAGTTCGTCCCCGACGCGGCTGGCACCTGGGACGTGGACGTGCGGTTTCTCACCACGAGGCCGAAGGCCCTTCACGCGCGGTTCACCGTGAGTGAGCCCCCGGTGCCCACCTTCGTCTGGCGCACCCTGCTGGCGATCGCGGCGGCGGGACTCCTCGTGCGAGTGCTGCGCGCCGTGACGCGGCGCGAAGGGAACGCGGAGCCGCCCCCGGCCGAGCCGGCCTCTTCCGCGCCGGTGGCCCCCGAGCCGCCCGCGTCTGATCCGGTGGCCGCCGAGTCGCCCGCGCCTGCGGCCGCCGAGCCGCCCGCAGCCGAGCCGGCCTCTTCCGCGCCCGTGGCCCCCGAGCCGTCCGCGCCTGCGGCCTCCGAGCCGCCCGCAGCCGAGCCGGCCTCTTCCGCGCCTGTGAGTCCCGAGCCGTCCGCGTCCGCGCCGATAGGAGCTTCGCCCGGGGCCCCTGCTGTAGCCCCGCCGGTGGATCCACCAGTGGATCGGTAACACCGGCTTTCTTACAGGCCGTCCCTACAGCCCTCCCCCACCCCGCGAGAGAAAAAACCTTCTCACGGTGGGTCACGTCACATCCATGTCACGAGGCATCCGGGCCGACAGGCGCGCCTGGGTGTCCGGCAGTGCACTTCCTCGCGTTGGGCACCGGGGTTGCACGGGTGGGCAGCCAGCAAGCCGGACGGCGTGGGCATTCCTCGGGCGGGGGAGACAACGGGCATGGGCGGGAGGGGGCTGGAGGAAAAGAGGTGGCGGCGGGGACTGCTCGTCGCGGTCCTCCTCGGCCTGCCGGCGGTGGCGGGCGCGGAGCCGGTTCCGGACGAGGACGCGGAGCCGGAGAACGTGGAGCCTCCGCGACGCATGTCCGAGGAGGACGACTCCTCCAACAAGGACGGGCTGGACGGCGCGGTGGCGCAAGCGTTGCCCCCCGGTTCGCGGCAGGGGCCGGTGATGGGCGCGCCCGATGAGGTGGGCGACCCGAGCGCTCCGGTGCCGGACGCGGCGGTGCCAGGCGCGAAGAAGAAGCCGAAGAAGGACACCAGCCCCAAGGCGGAGACGCTGGGCGAGGCACCGGACGAAGCGGACAAGGCGGACGACAAGGGCGCGCCGAGGCAGCGCATCCGAGTCTTCGGCCGCGTGTTCGCGCAGGCGCGCGCCGACGAGCGCGTCCAGTACGCGCGCAACCTGGGCATCGAATCGGCGCGAGTGGGCGTGGCCGCGTCGCTGTCCAACCTGGATGCGGAGGTCAGCGCGGATCTCGCGTCCAAGACGATCCTCAAGGACGCCTTCGTGCGGCTAACGGACGACGCCAAGCGATTGCGGCTGTACGCGGGGCGCTTCAAGTCGCCCTTCCTCCAGCGGTCGCAGGAGTCGGCCTGGCTGCTGCCCATCCAGTCGCGAGGGCTGGTGGAGGACTACCTCACGGAGACGAACGGGCTGGGCGGCCGGCGGCTGGGGTTGATGGGCGAGGTGCGGATCAAGGAGGCGTGGGGCCTGAAGCTCTCCACGGGGCTCTTCGAGGGCGGCAAGGACGCCGGAGGGAAGCGGCTGAGCGAGGACGCCTCCGCGCGACTGAGCGCGCAGCCCTTCAAGTTCCTGACGGTGGGGACCAGCACGTACCTCACGCAGGTGCTGGACGGGACGCAGCAGTACGCGACGGCGGCGGACGCTGAGTTCGAGCGGTGGGGACTGGCGTTGACGGCAGAGGTGGCGGCGGGACGGCTGGCGTTGGGACCGTTCCGCTCGCAGTCGGTGCTCGCGTCCTGGACGGTGCCGGTGGGCCATCAGGGCTGGGCGGTACAACCCGTGGTGGGAGCGGAGGCACTGCAGTTGCACGGTGGAATCCAGGCACAGGGGCATTCGGTGACGGGGGGCCTCAATGTGTTGCTGGCGGACTCCTTCAAGGCGCAGTTCCAGGCCGAGCGAGCGCTCCGTCCGGGGGACGTGGCGCCCGCGCTCGAGCTGTCGGTCCAGCTCGCCACCCGCTTCCGCTGAGGGGAGGTCGGAGATGATCTCATTCGCTGAGGGCCAAGTGACCAAGCTGCGCCGCGAGTTCAAGCGCGTGCTGGAGGGCCCCGAGGCCAAGGGGGTGTGCACGCGGCTGTCGCAGGAGCTGGGCGGATACCTGCCACCGCCGACCCGCATCGTGTCGGTGTACTTCGACAAGGAGGGCTTTCCTCTGGCGGAGCGCGCGGTGCTCACCCCGGACAACTGCATCAAGGTGAGGACGAAGGAGTACTCGCCGGACGTGGGCGCGGCGGGCCGCGAGCGCGTGGTGTTGGAGGTGAAGCGCGAGCGCTCCGGGCTCACGCAGAAGCGGCGCGTCTGGGTGCCGCGCGCGGAGCTGAGCCGGGCGCTGCACGGGGGCGTGAGCCTGTTGCCGCTCATCGCGGGAGGAAGCCTGTCACCGGTGCTGGCGGTGACGTACCGGCGGCACGTGTATCAGGTGTCGCGGACGTGGCGAGTGACCGTGGATCGGGACATCGGCTTCCACGAGGTATCGCCGGAGCTGGCGCTCGCGCCCACGGCCTTGACGGTGGAGCGGCTGGGCCTGCCGGCGTTCGAGGACGCGCGGGTGGTGGTGGAGGTGAAGCACCTCGGGGCGGAGCTGCCCGAGTGGCTGGCGGCCCTCAATCCGGGGGGCACGACGGCGTACAGCAAGTTCGCGGAAGGCATGGCGAGGGTGCATGGCTTCGCCGCGGATGGGGTTGGGGCTGCGAGGGGATAGAGGCACCGTGTTCATCGACTTCGAAGGCATTGACGGCAGCGGCAAGACGACGCTCTCCAACCTGCTCGCCGCGAGGCTGAAGCGGCTGGGTTACAAGGTGGCGCACGCGCGCGAGGGTGGCGAGCTGCAGTCGCCCACGGCCCGGCGCATCCGCGAGCTGACCCGCGACGCGCGGCTGTTGGAGATGGGCCCGCGCGCGGAGTTCTTCCTCAACCTGGCCCGCGACGCGCAGCAGTTGGAGGAGGTCATCGCGCCGGCGCTGCGAAGGGGCGACGTGTGCATCTCCGACCGGTACCTCTACTCGCAGCTGGCGCTGACGGGGGGAGGCCGGGGTGTGAAGGAGGAGGCGCTGTGGTCCGCGTGCGAGCTGGCATCGCAGGGGCTGTGGCCGGACCTGGTCGTCCTGGTGGACGTCGACCCCGACCTGGCGCGCCTGCGCAAGCGGCTGGGCAAGGTGCAGAGCGGGAAGACCCACGACACGGACAGCCGCAAGGGACTGGCGGGCGCGGGGCTGGCGGTGCGCGTGCGCGAGGCGTTCCTGGCCCAGGCCCGGAGGGACCCCGCGCGGTGGATCATCCTGGAGAACAATGATCAGCCGCTGCGCGTGCTGGAGCAGCGGCTGGTGGACGCCGTGGTCGCGAGGCTGGAGGGGCGTGAGCAGCCGGTGCAGCGGCTGGTGCCCGCCCCCACGCCGCCGCCGCCAGGGGTGGCGTCGGTGGACGACGTGGAGGCGCGCTTCTTCCATGCGCTGGATGGGCTGGAGGTGCGCGAGCCGCAGCTGGCGGTGTGGTTGCTCAACGGCATCCCGGGCGTTCCCGCGCACCAGCGCAGGCTGGCGTACGCGGAGCGGTTCCCGGGGCTGGTGGCGCGAAGCCTGATGGGACTGGATGACGAGACGGCGTGGACGCTGCGCGACGTGCTGTCCGCGAGCGTGCCGGTGGATGTCGCGGAGGGGCTGGGCTTCGTCGCCTCGCCGCGTTCGCACGCGCTCCGTCAGCGGCTGTATGCGCAGGCGCCAGAGGCCGTGCTGGAGGGACTGAAGCGACAGGACTCACCCGCGTCGTGGGCGCTGCGCGAGCGGGGCCTGAAGGACGGCCATCTAGGCGCGGTGCTCCTGGGACTCCTGGGAGTAGACGGTGAGGAGTCGTGGGTGGTGCGCGAGGCGGGCATGCAGCGGAAGCGCTACGCCGAGGTCGCGCGAAGCCTCGGGGGACTGGCCACGGAGCGCGCGGACGCGCTGCGCGAGGCGTTGCTCAAGCATGACCGGCTGGCGGTGTTGAGGAGCACCACGGGGCTGGAGACGCCGGTGGCGGTGGGACTGCGCGAACAGTTGGAGAAGGGGGCGCTGAAGCTGGTGCTGCGTTCGCTCACCGGGGTGGACTCGCCGCGCGCCTGGGCGATGCGCGAGCGGGGCGCGAAGCTCACGAAGGAGGCGCTGGACTCCGTGGATGGCATGGCGGATCCGCGCGCATGGAAGCTGCGGGCGCAGTCGGCGGGTCGGTGGCCAGCGACGGTGGTGTCCTCGATGCGCGGGCTGCCGCTGGTGGCGGAGACGCGGGCGCTGCTGGACCGGGTGTTGGCGGAGCAGGCCGGGAAGCTGCCGGTGCTGCGCAATGCGTACGCGGTGGTGGCGCAGGCCCGGGCGTTGGAGCAGGCGCAGCGCGCGACGAGACCGTTGTTGGAGTCGTCTGACGCGGATGAGGGGCGGAGGGAGGTATGACGCCCATGGACGGTCCGTTCGCGGCGTTGTTCCAGGACGTGGAGCAGGAGCTATCGGCCCTGTCGATGGGGGCCCTCCTCCCCCGGCTGGTGGCGTCGGCGCTCATCGGGGCGCTGCTGTCGTCGCGCCCCTGGCGGCGGGTGCTGGGCAAGCCGCTGCCGAGGGTGGAGATGGTACAGGCGCAGATCCTCCTCTGCGCGGCGGCGGCGGTGATCACGGCGGTGATTGGCAACAGCGTGGCGAAGGCGTTCGGGTTGGTGGGCCTGGGCGGGTTCGTGCGGTTCCGCTCGGGGCTGAAGGACCCCCGGGACGCGGCCATCCTGTTCCTGGTGATTGGCCTGGGCATGGCGTGTGGCCACGGGAACCTGGTGGTGGCGTTGGTGGGCACGGGCTTCGTGGCGGCGCTGCTGCTGTTGCTGGACTTGTTCGAGAAGAAGGGGGTGGCGGCGAAGCAGCGGTTGGTGTTGTCCGCGCAGTCGGACGATCTGGTGCGCGCGGAGGCGGCGCTGCGCAGCGCGCTGGGGGAGCGCAACGTGCTGGTGAAGAGCTGCGCGTTGGACTTCTCCGCGAGGCGGTTGGAGTTGGAGGTGGAGGAGGCGGAGCCCGGGACCCTGGCGGCGGCGTTGGGGCGGACGGAAGGGGAGCCCTTGCGAGGGCTGCGGTGGACGGCGGTGAGCGCCAAGGGCGCGCGGGAGGAGATGGCATGAAGTTCAGGAAGCGGGTGGTGCTGTTCGCGGCGTGCGGGGCTCTGGCGGCGTGCGGTGGCGCGGGAAGCCTGCCCACGGGGAACAACCCGGGCGCGCCCACGACGAATCCGGACGGCTCGGTGGACCTGCCGGGAAACCCGGTGGATCCGGGCTCGGGGACGACCAAGCCGGATCAACAGGCCGAGTCCACCTCGCTGTGGCCGCTGACGACGGGCTCGACCTGGACCTATCGCATCACGGACCCGGCGAACGGGGTGTTCAACAAGGTGGTGACGGTGCGAGGCCCGGAGACGGTGCCTGACACGTCGATGACGGCGGTCAAGGTTCACAGCAAGCAGGACCGCACGGCGACGACGGGCACGGTGTACGAGGAGAACTCCTGGCAGTTGGAGCTGACGAATGGGCTGGTGGTGAGGCTGCGCGAGGAGGACGTCACGGACGGCCTGCCGACAAAGACGACCACGTGGTCCCCGGCGATGATGAAGTCCCTGTCCGCGACACCGGCCTCCGTGCCCTGGGAGCACCAGGACAAGGTGCGGGAGCTGATCACGTATTCCGCGGGAGGAACGGAGGGGAAGGAGCCCGTCTACGTCTGGAAGGTGCTGGAGAAGGACGTGACGGTGACGACGCCCGCGGGCACGTTCACCAACGCCATCAAGGTTCAGCGCGACAAGCTGAACAAGAGCGGCGAGGTGAAAGAGGAGAAGCAGCGCCTGTACTGGCTGGTCCCCGGAGTGGGCAAGGTCCGCGAGGAAGGGGAACGGACGGAGGAGCTGGTGTCCTACGACGTGAAGAAGCCGTAGGCCGGTTCAGCGGATGGCTTTCGAGCCCGGGTTGGCGCGTCAGGAGCGCTGGCCTGGGCTTTTCAATTCGCCGAATGATGAGCAGAAACTGAAGCACCCCGGCTGAACCCTCGCACCAGACAACTACCTTGAAGCTCACCACTCGCCCATCGTAGCCGTCCGGATAGCGACGTGCCGGGACGATTGAAGACAGGCTCGGGCCGTGCTCAGCGAGCGCCGCGAGGAGTACTTGGCCGACATGCTGCTGCGTGTGCCGACGCATCCCCTCTCGCGCATCGGTGAGCTGCTACCTCCACGAGTGGATGCGCTGACGCACCGCCGACCCGCCCGAGGCACCCCTCCAGCCCAGTCCCTGAACACCTCGCCCCTCGCCGAGCACGATCCGCGTCTGTCATCAAGCCTCCCGGCACGACGTCCACCGGACGGTTACGTGGTTCGCATCCACCTGCGTGGACACGCCCCCACTCCACGTCGTCAGCCACGTCGACGTCCCTCGCGTCCGCTGCACCTGACGCCCCAGGGCGTCATAGGAGAAGGTCTGCGCTGGCGTCGGGCTGCCCGTCGGAGGCTTCACCTCCGTCAGCCGCAACAGCCCGTCATACCCATACACAAAGGCACCCACCGCGGGATGCTGCGCCCGCAGCAACTCACCTCGCGCCCCTCGCGAGTACGTCCACGTCTGGCGCTCTCCGAGAGTCTCCGCCCCGTACGTCACCGTCTCCAGCGTCCCGTTCGCGTCGTACGTATAAGTCGTCGCATTCCACACGCCGGCCTTCCCGTCTTGGGACTGTCAACAGGAGAAGGATTCCGGCCTCTTCTGACCTACGGATGCAGAGCCACGCATCTCAAGCACCAATCTCAATAGATAAATCTCAACAAAATCCTCCAACTCATCAGCCCCACAAACCCGCCCCACGGCAGCATGGGAGCTACCCGCCTCAAAGTAGCAAACAGAGAACCCCCGACGCTCCATTTTCACACAAACGCCATCACCTCTCTCTACAACACCTCCTCCTGGAGACCCAGTTAACCACAACGCCCCCATAGCAGTCACAACGTACACCCTCCCTTCCAAGCCCAGCCTCTTAATCCTCAACAAACAACCAACAACCTCCGAGGGGGCCTTCCCATCAGAAAACTCCCTCCCATACGCACCCACGAGTTCAGGATCTTCAATCGGCCGCCACATCATCCCACTCAACATTCACTTGAAGTCCAGGCAACCGAAGACTGAATTTCTCGACCGCATATCCACCATTACGAGATCTCAACACAGCCCAGCGAACACATTCCCCCTCCATGCGTGGATACAGCTCCTCGATGCGCCACCCACGCCGAGACAACACATCCCCAGCAATCCCTCCCTGCTCAACCATGACTCCACAACCAAAATAGCAGAAAAAAAACCATAACAGCAGACAAAAAGTCGGCTTCAAACGCCCCCTCAATTTCGACCCCAGCCTTCGAACAGAATTCCGATAAGTCTCCAATCGCCTCAAAAGCATCTTCCACTTCCGACATTCTGAAATACCGAGAAAGAACATTCTCCGGCTCGTCATACCCACGAACACGGTCCTCGACATCATAGCAACAAGCCAGAACCCAACCACCCCAACACACCCGAGCAAGCTCAGCAGTCCTCACCCTCATTTCCTAGATGCCCTATTCATCGCCCACTCCATTTCAGCCTGCGTCAACCTAGAAAGCGCCCCACCGTAACCCGGACCATCAACAATATCAATCGTCACCCCCCCCCTCGACTCAAAGCAATAGCCATACACACCAGCATCAATCAACTCATTAAGACAAGCATGCTCGGTCGCGGCACGATGCGCCCTCAACTCAGCCATCAACTCCACCTTCCCACCAGGATTCGAGGCCAGTATCAGCTTCCTCTTGATATCGGCAACCGTCCGGCGGACGTCGTGCCGGAAGGATTGAAGGCGGACCTCGGCCGTGCTCGGCGAGCTCCGCGAGGGGCGAGGTGTTCAGGGACTGGGCTGGAGGGGTGACTCGGGCGGGTCG
Source organism: Corallococcus silvisoli (assembly GCF_009909145.1). NCBI lineage: Bacteria > Pseudomonadati > Myxococcota > Myxococcia > Myxococcales > Myxococcaceae > Corallococcus > Corallococcus silvisoli. The sequence goes on along the minus strand of NZ_JAAAPJ010000008.1, from coordinate 472 downwards.
GCGGTGCGTCGCCGCATCCACTCGTGGAGTAGCAGCTCACCGATGCGCGAGTGAGGGTGTGTCTGCACGCGCAGCAGCACGTCAGCGAGGTAGTCCTCGGGATTGACCTGGTTGGCCTCGCAGGTGGCGACGAGTGCGTAGAGGCCGGCGAGGTTCTCCCCCGCGGACGCATGGCCGACGAAGAGGAAGTTCTTTCGGCCCAGTGCCGCCTTGCGCAGCGCGGCCTCGGAGCGGTTGTTGTCCAGGGGCAGGCGCGCGTCGGAGACGAAGCGCGTGAGGGCATCCCACTGCTTCAGCGCGTAGGAGAGGGCCTGGCCCATGGGGCCCTTGGGCAAGTGGCGTGGGGCCTGTGCTTCCATCCACGCGCGCAGTGCCGTGAGGATGGGGAAGCTTTACTGCTGGCGCAGCTCGCGGTGCGCGTCCGTGCGTACGACGCCCGCGTCACGGGCCAGCGCCTCCACCCGGTAGAGGG